>DASWRS010000080.1:0-8680 GCA_036403075.1 Kofleriaceae bacterium | reverse complement strand
CTCCATGGCGCCGACCGCGACTCCGGCGGCGCGCGCCGCGAGCGAGGTCCGGGCCCACGACAGCACGTCCGCGATCGCCGCCCGCGCTGGTTCGCCGCGCGCGAGCACGTGGTCGGCCGGCACCCGGTGCGCCTCGAGCATCGCGGTCGCCCAGCGTGCGGCGCGCCAGCCCGACGGCGTGATCGGCTGGCGCGACACGCCCTCCGCCGGCAGCAGGAACAGCAGGTCGCGCGCGGCGACCAGGACGTGGCTCGCGGCCGCGAGCGCCGGGGCGGGCCCGAGCTTGCCGGTGACCCGCAGCTCGCCGCCGGCGTCGTCGATCTCGAGCCGGCGGCCGCTGTCGTGCCAGAAGCTCGCGAGCCCGCCGCCGACCAGCGACGCGAACAGCGCCTCGCGGGCGGCCGCGCTGCCCCAGGTCGCGACCGCCAGGGCGGGCTCCACGTTGGTCTCGAGCAGGGCCGCCAGGCCGGCGCAGCCCCGGCCGAGCTCGAAGCCGCGCAGCGCGCGGGTGGTGTGGGAGTACGTGCCCTCGAGCAGGCCGTCGCTCGCTGCGGGCACCGCATCGACGAAGCAGCCGAGCTCGGCGCCGATGGCGTGCAGCCGCTCCGGCGGCACCGCGTTGCGATCGGCGTCGGCGGCCCAGCCGCGCAGGTCGCGATCGGCGAACCGGCGGATCGTCTGCACGATCATCTGCTGCTCATCGTCGAGCCCGAACTCCATGACCGTAGCTGTACCGCGGGCGCGCGGCGCAGTCATCCGCCGCGGACCGAGGCGCGCGATGCGCACCGCCCGCGCCTGGTCGAACCCCGGCGTGTCACCCGGCGTGTCAATAGATCACGCGGTGCGGCCCGTCGGGCCCGAGCTCGATCCGGTCGCCCGGCGCGAACGGCGTGTGGTCGCGATACGTGAACACGCCGCGGGTGCCGTTGTCGAACCGGACCACGACCTCGAACGCGCGGGTCTCGTACGCGCCCTGGCTCAGCGCGGCGCCGGTCGCCGCGCCGGCCGCGGCGCCGAACAGCGTCCGCGGTCCGCGGCCGCCGAACAGTACGGCTCCGACCAGCGCGCCGGCGGCCGCACCGGCTGCGGGATTTCCTTGCACCCGGCGCACGACCTGCCGGACGGACTCGACAATGCCAGTCCGTGGCTCGTACTCGGGCGCGGTCGACTCGACGGTATATGTCGCCGTACCTGCGCACCCTGCCGCCAGCGTAGAAGCGGCGAGGATCGCAGCAGCGCAGCTTCTGATGAATCTCATGTCTCGATGAAATGCATGTCGTATGCCGGACTACTCGGCATTTCCTGCATGCTGGCCGATCGTGCGGTGTCCGATCACCCCGCAGCGCGTCACTGCGCGTTGCCGTGCTCCACCGCGGCGTTGAACGTGCCCTTGGAACTCCTCGCCCAGGCCGACGACGTTCGCAGTGTGTCATGCATCTCGTGGAACAGCCCGCAGTCGATCTTGCCGTCTCCTGCGGACTCCCACAACGTATCCGCCGGCGCGGTGTCCGACCGATGCTCCGGTGGCATCGAGCGTCATGCTGCATGGACCAGTGTCCCTGGATCCCGGCACCGAGCCGGTGTACGACCGGAGCGATGCAACACCCCGCGCTCGCGTGCCTTGCTCTCGTCGTCGCCGGCTGTGGGGGTTCGTCGAAGGATGCGTCGCAGGACGTCGATGCCGCCGGGGCGAAGCCGCCGTACCAGAGCTTCGCGCCGATGACGCGCTCGATGGGCGTGGCCGACGGCAACATGCAGGTCTCGTTGACCGACGCAGTCGGCCCGATCGCCTGCGCGCTGTCGACCAACCAGAAGAGCGGCCTCGGGAGCGCCGGTCACCAGATCATCCTCAATTACGGCTCTGCGACCGGCGTGCCGTGCCCCACCGGCACGGTCGCGATCGACTCGACGTGTCCTGCCGGCCTCGATCGAGAGTCCGGCGCCGCGGTCCGTCGCGGGTGTGCGTACTTCCGTCAGTGGGATGCCATGGCACACCTCGTCGCCGTGCGGGCAGCCAGCGCCGGCGCGATCCAGATCTCGGGTAACGAGGCTTCGTGCACGATCAAGGTCGAGCTGAGCTTCGATGGCCAGGCGTTCTCCGACACGTTCACGCTGACCAACGGGCTGGCTGCACAGCCGTGGTGCTCGCCCTGACCGGGACGGCGATCCGGCCGGCGCCCGTGGTCGAGGGCCAGTGATCTGGCACCATGCTGCGCTTGCACCCGTCCGGGAGAGCGCGTGGCACGTTCGAAATCCTGCCGCGGCGCGGGTGGCTGGTTCCTGGTTCCTAGATGTAGCCTAGCTGGACTCGCTGTCGAAAAAGTCGTGGCGGAGGGCAGATTTGAACTGCCGACCAAGGGCTTATGAGACCCCTGCTCTACCCCTGAGCTACCCCGCCAAGCCGCGAGAACCTAAAGGCAAGGCGGCGTTTAGGCAAGCGGCTCGGCGCGGTTCTCGCTGCTGGAGGTGGCATGCACGAGGTGGCTCCAGGGCCAGGCCTGCGTCAGGTGGCCTAACGTGTGGATTCGGCGCGCTTTCCCACCTCGACTCGTGCGGAGCGAGCCGCTAGTTGGAGCAAGGAGGACTCGGTGGTTGGAGCCGTCACAGGGAACTATCAGGTCGTCGGGAAGTTGGGCGAGGGCGGGATGGGAGTGGTGTATCTGGGGCAGCACGCGCTGCTGGGGCGGCGGGCGGCGATCAAAGTCCTGCTGCCGGCGCTGAGCGCGCGGCCCGACATCGTCAACCGGTTCTTCAACGAAGCGTGCGCGGTGTTCAACGTGCCGATCATCGTTCCGCGCACGCTGCCGATCGACGCGCCGGTCGAGATCGTGATCACCGCGCGCGACCGCGACTCGTCGCGCAATGCACGCACGACGATCGTCGGCGTGGTCCGCAAGTCCAGGCTGTGCACGCCGGGTCAGCTGACGACGGCGCAGTACCAGGCCAAGATCGCGGACCTGCGCGCCGCGCTGTCGGCCAAGGTGCTGACCCAGGAAGAGTTCGACCGCTACGACGCCGAGCTGGTCACCTGCCTCCGGTGAGCGCGGGGCGCGGTGGGTGGGGAGTGGAGCGGGAGTGGGCCTCCGCCCGCGTGGAGGCGGCTTCGGCGCAGGGGTCGCTGCCGCGGTCGGCAGCGCCGGTAATATTGCAAGCTCTCAAGGAAATCAGGAACATCGCTGGCCGTGAGGGCGTGGCTAGGGTATCGTCGGCCGCGCGCTCGGGGATCGTCTAATGGTAGGACAGCAGCCTTTGGAGCTGCTCATCAAGGTTCGAATCCTTGTCCCCGAACCAGCCCGTTCCGCTGCGGATGGATGCACGACATGAAACTCGACAAGAGCACCTCCCTGTTCTTCGCCACGAAGATCGACAGCAAGCTCCGCGAAGGGCTCGCGCTGTCCAAGCCGGGCGACAAGAAGTACTTCGATGGCAGCTCCGAGGAGTTCCTTCGCGTGATGGAGATCGGGGACGAGAAGGACAAGGAACGCTGGATCGGCAAGATCATCAAGCCGGGGCCCGCGGTGACCGAGGTCGACGACATCCAGCGTAACGTGCTGTCGATCCTGCGGCGGATCGCCCCGAACGCCCGGATCCCCGCCTCGGCGGTGAAGATCTTCGTGCTGCAGGGCGCCCACGGAGTGCCGGCCGTGATCGACGACGATCCCGAGGCCGAAGAGGTCGTGGGCTCGGGCGGGCCGTACATCACGTATTGACGCCCGTGCGCCGCGTCACCTGTGGTGGCCAGCGCAGCTGCCAGGGTGGGAGGCATTCACCGGCTGGTTCACCATCCGCAGGCGGCAGATCGCAGGACCCAGAGCGAGCCACGCCGGGCAAGCCAGCAGAAGTCCAGGGCCGGGCCGCGCGGCGGAGACCGCGATCGCGCGGCGCGCGACCTGCATCGGCGCAGCAGCATGCGAAACACGTGGGTGGTGGTCTGCGCGGCGGCCGTGGGCTGCGCGGCGGCGGTGGGCTGCGCCGCCGAGACCGGCGCATCGTCGAACCTCGGGAACCCCGGGAACCCGGACCCCGGCGACCCCGGCGACGTCGCCGCCGTTCCGGAGGTTCGCTGCGACGCGGCTCCCGTCACCGGCGCGGCGGCCGGGTTCCACCACGTCGAGAGCGGGTTGATCGCGGCGCTCGGCGATCCGAAGCACCGCGGCCTCGATCTCGTGACGTCGGCGGGCGCCGCGGGCCAGACCCTCGAGGGCTGGATCTCGTACACGTTCGTCGACAAGGCGCTCGAGGACGAGGACGTCGAGGTGTTCGCGTGCGACGCCGGCCGGTGGTACCAGGTCGGGACCGCGCGCACCGGCGGCGATGGCCGCTTCTCGCTCGACCTGTCGGGGGCGGACCGGCTGGCCATCGGCCTGCGCGATCTGTTCGTGTCGGTGGTCGGCGACCGGACCTCGGCCCGGTTCCTCGCCTATGTCGCGCCGGACGGCGCGCCGCTCGTGGTGTCCGATGTCGACGGCACGCTCACCGCATCGGAGAACGCGTTCCTCGAGACCGTGGCGAGCGGCACCGAACCCGCGGCGCGCGCCGGTGCCGCCGCGGTGTTCGCCGCCGCGGCGGGTCGCGGGCGGCAGCTGGTGTACGTGACCGCGCGCGGCGGCCAGTACACGACCGCCACGCGCGACTGGCTCGAGCACCAGCATTTCCCGCGCGGTCCACTGCGGCTGGCGCCGTCGTTCCTGACGCTGCCCGGCGCCGACACGGTCGCGTACAAGACCGGGGCGATCCGGGCGCTGACCGCGGCGGGGTTCGCGGTGTCGGCGGGAGTCGGCAACCGAGCCAGCGACGTCACCGCGTACCGCAACGTCGGCCTGACCGCCGATCGGGTGTTCGTCGAGCTGCCCGAGTACCAGGGCGAGCTCCAGCCGCTGCTCGACGGCCATCAGGCGGTCGGGTTCTCGAGCTACAGCGAGCTCACCGGCAAGCTGTGACCGTCACTCGAGCGCGAGCAGCGGATCGCCGGCGTTGACGTCGGCGCCGTCGGCGACGAGCACGCGGCGGACGCGCGCGGTGGCCGGCAGGCCGGGCCCGCCGTAGGTCACGCGGTGGAAGGTCTTCATGACCTCGAGCAGGCAGATCGTCGCGCCGGTGGCGAGCTGGGTGCCCTCGGTGACGAACGGCGGCTTGTCGGGCGCGGACCGGCCGTAGAACCGGCCGCTGGTCGGTGCCGGGAACACCATGCCGTCGATCGTCGCGGCCGCCGCGGCCGGGCCGGCGATCGCGCCGCCGGCGAGCCGGAGCGATGGATCGAGCGAGGGATCGAGCGCGACCAGGACATCGCTGTAGCCGACCGGGTGCGTCGCGGGCGGCAGCGGGAGCGCGATGCCGGTCGCCGGCGCCGGGGTGCCGCGCGGCACGACCAGCGCGCTGGCCCGGCCGAGCACGACGAGCTCGCCGATCGCCCCGCCGGGCGAGACCAGGTCGCCCTGGGCGATCCACGGCACGAACATGCCGGGACCGGGCGCGCGGAGCTCGATCGTGGTGCGCTCGCCGCGCGCGGCTGCGACCAGCACGTCGACCGTGGCGGCGTGGAGCCGGCCGGCGCGCCTCATCGCGGGCCTCCGGTCCCTCCGGTCAGGACGCGCAGGTCGTGCAGCGACCAGATCCGCGGGTTCTTGACCCGGCGATAGCCGGTGCCCTGGTAGGCCATCTCGACCAGCGCGGCGAGGTAGCCGCGGAGCTCGCCGAGCTCGATGATCTCGTCGGTGTCGAGCTGACGGGCGGCGACGAACGGATCCATGTCGCCCTCGATCCGGGCCTCGGTCTCGCGCATCCCGGCCTCGATCCGGGCGCGCTCGGCGGGATCGGCGGCCAGGATCTGGAAGTCGTCGTCGAGCTTGGTGTTGAACGCCGCGATCGCGAGCGTGCGGCCCTCCATCACGCTCAGGCGCGACAGGCAGGTCGAGAGCTGGACCACCGGATCGTAGGGCAGTCCGCTCATCGCGTAGTAGCCGGCGCCGGACGCCTTGCGCAGCAGCACCGTGAACATCGGCGTGGTGTTGGTCGAGTTGGTGTAGATCAGCGAGCTGCCGTAGGCGAGCAGGCCGTGGGCCTCGGCCTGGCGGCCGATGTCGAAGCCGCTGATGTCCTGCAGCCAGATCAGCGGCAGCCCGTCGTCGTTGCAGGCGCGCGAGAACGCGCTGATCTTGGCGATCCCGGCGCGGTAGAGGATGCCGCCGGGGCGCTGGCGCGACGGATCGTCGGGATCGCCGACCAGGCCCTGGCGGTTGATCACGAAGCCGGCGTAGAGCCCGGCGACCCGGCCGACGCCGCAGATCATCTCCTCGCCGACCTCGGGCATGACCTCCCAGAACAGCGACTGGTCGACCAGCCGGGCGAGCACCTGGTTGGCGTCGTAGGCCTCGCGGTGGTCGACCGGCAACAGGCCGGCGAGCTCGGCGGCGGGGAACCGGGGATCGAGCGCGGCGAGCTCGCCGCGGTAGAAGTCGGCGCCGCTCGACGGCAGCCGCGCGACGTCGCGCCGGACGCAGTCCAGCAGGGTCTCGTCGTCCGGGACCCGGACATCGGCGCAGCCCGAGGCGTGGACGTGGACCTCGGGGCCGCCGATGTCGAGCGAGGTGATCTTCTGGCTCTTGGCGCCCTTGATCAGCGCCGCGCCGGCGATCACCATGTACGCCTGCTCGGTCATGTAGACCCGGTCCGAGATGATCGGCATGTAGCCGCCGCCCGCGATGCAGTCGCCGAACACGCCGGCGATCTGCGGCACGCCGTGCGCGGACAAGAGGCTGTTCATCTTGAAGATGTGGCCGGCGCCGCGCGCGCCCGGGAAGCTCTTGCTCTGCTCGGGCAGGAACAGCCCGCTGCAGTCGACGAGGTAGATCGTCGGCAGCCGCAGCCGCAGCGCCATCATCTGCGCGCGCTGGATCTTCTCCGGTGTGCGCGGCCACCACGCGCCGGACGCCACGGTGTTGTCGTTGGCGATCACCATGCACCACCGGCTCGCGACCCGGACGAACGCGGTCACGATGCCGGCGCCCGGTGACCGCTGATCGCCGGGGAACACCTCGCCGTAGTTGACGAACGTGCCGACCTCGTAGCTGCGCGTGTCCGGATCGGCGAGCCGGGCGAGTCGCTCGCGCGCGGTCAGCTTGGCCTTCTTGTGCACGCGCTCGACGTACGTCGGTCCCCAGCCGGCTTCGACCTCGCGCCGCCGGTCGCGCAGCCGCTGCTCGAGCGCGCCGAGCGCCGCGCGCTGCTCGCCCGCGGTGCGCTCGTCGACGAGGCGGGCCAGCGGGTCACCGATCGGAACCAGCGGTACGAATGCCATCGCGGCGAACGCTAGCAGAACCTGCCCGACAAAGGTGGCAGCGGCCGGAAGCGACCGCCGCGACCGCCGCGACCGCCGCGATCGCCGCGATCGCCGCGATCGCCGGAGCGGGCACGGACACGCGTCGCGGGATGCCCGTATAGTGAGCGCCACGACATGGAGGTCCCGATGCGAGATCGTTCGATGGCGACAGCGACAGCGACGGCGACGGCGATGCGGATGGCGAGGGCCATGGCGGTACCGATGGTGCTGGCGGTGGCGCCGCTGTACATGGCCGGCTGTGCGAAGCAGGGTGCGGCTCCGGCGTCCGGCCCGGCGAGCCCGGGACCCGGCCCGAGCGGCGTTGGCCCGTCCGGCTCCGTCGGGGCCGGTCTCGTGGCGCCTGCGGTTCCGGCGGAGCTCGCCGTGCCCGAGGGCAACAAGCTGACGTTCATGGCGATGGCCAAGGGCGTCCAGATCTACGAGTGCGTCGCCGAGGCGGGCGGCGCGCCGGCGTGGAAGCTCCACGCGCCCCGGGCGGATCTGGTCGGCGATGGCGATGCCGCGGTCGGCAGCCACTACGGCGGCGTCGACAAGGGGCTGCCGCCGGGGCCGTACTGGGAGGCCCAGGACGGCAGCCGGGTGCACGGCGCCAAGCCCGCCAGCGTGCCGAACCCGGGTTCGATCCCGCTGCTTCGGCTCGAGGCCGCCGATACCTCCGGCACCGGCGCGCTCGCGCACGTGGCGTTCATCCAGCGGCTCGACACCACCGGCGGTGTCGCCCCGACCGGCGCGTGCGAGGCCGGCAAGCAGACCGAGGTCCCGTACACCGCGAAGTACTACTTCTACTCCAGGCCGTCGCGGTAGTCGCACGGGCGCCAGCGACGCGAGCGACGCGAGCGACCGGCGCGCCTGCTCGGCTCCGGACGACCCGAGCGCGCGGACGTACCGTCCACGCGCCGAGCCGATAAGCTAGGTCGGTCGGGTCGTCGGGTTACTTGCAGAGCACGGCGCCGAGCACCGAGGTGCAGACGTCGACATCGTTCTTGGTGACATCGATGTTGAACTTGTCCAGGAAGTCCTGGAGCACCGTGACCTCGAGGTCGTTGAGGATCTTGTCGTTGTTGAGGATGCCACCGTCGAGGATCGACACGTGGTTGAGGTCGTTGCTGAGCAGGGTCAGCTCGTTGTCATCGAGGACGCGGACGTCCTTGATGTCGACCGTGATCGGCAGGACCGAGACCGAGCCGATGCACTCGACGACCGAGATCGACAGCTTGTTGACGCAGGTGAAGCCGCCGCCGCCGGTGTTGGTGGTGGCGCCCGTGGCGTGGCTGGAACCGGCAGCGCCGAGCAGACCGGCGGCACCAACGGCAAACGCGAACATCATGGAACGGATCGACA
>DASWRS010000079.1:0-8480 GCA_036403075.1 Kofleriaceae bacterium | reverse complement strand
GCGCGGTTCCTGCGCGGCATGCATCGCCGCGCCGCGTTCGATCGCGAGTACGACGCCGACGCGCTGATCGCCAACGTCAAGCAGCTGATCGCCGGCGATCCCGAGACCGGGGCCCGCGCGCTCGGCGAGCTCGCGCTGCTCTATGTCGCGTGCGAGACGCCGCACGCCTACTGCCGCGGTTTCGCGCTGTCGTTGTGGGACGACGCGGTGATGCAGGCGCCGCTGCCGAAGAAGTGGCTCGGCGCCGTCGAGACCTACCTCGCGGACATCGTCGCGGCGTACCCCAAGATCGCCGGGCGCATCCCGCGCTCGTTCGACCAGCACTACTGCGTCGGGCCGGTGGTCTCGGCGCGCGACGTGCCGGCGCTGCTGGCCCACGTCGAGAAAGTCGTCGACGCGATGGCGCCCGCGGGCCGCGTGCGCTACCGGCCGCTGTGCGAGGTGCTGCGCGTCGCCGCCGCGCGCGGCCTGGGCTACTGGGAGGGCGCCGACATCGACGTGATCCAGACCCACGAGGGCTGGCTCGCCGCGGTGCGCCGGCCGCGCGTCATGACCGCGCCCAGTCCGCTGACCACCGCGCACGCCCGGCCGCTCGCCGTGTCCGGCGACCGGATGCTGGTCGGCGAGCACTTCGTGCTCCACGAGCTCGACACCGCGAGCTTCCCGCCGGCGGTGATCACGCATGACGACACCCAGGTCACCGCGGCGGCGTTCACGCCGTGGGGCACCGAGCTCGTCCGGATGGTCACCGACCGCGAGGCGCGGCCGTTCAAGTTCGGCTACTTCGAGCTCCCGGGGCGCAGCCCGCTGGCGATCGAGCCGGAGTTCGCGATCGGCCTGGCGCGCCCGACCCGCGACGGCGTGCTCCTGTTCCCGCAGCCGACGACCCAGCCGCGCCCCGGCGCGCGGCCGCTGGTGCTGCGGCCGCCCAGCACGCTCGAGCCGCTGCCGGTCCCCGAGCCGGTGACCTCGGAGCGCATCAGCTGCGACGCGGTCGCGTTCGGCGATGGCTCGCTGCTCATCATCTGGGACGGCGTGCCGTATCGCTGGGACGGCGTCGCGCCGCCGGTCTCGCTCGGCGGCACGCTCGAGGCCACCGACGATCCGTGCGCCGCGGTCGCGCTGTCCGACGGTTCGATCGTGGGCGGCTTCGGCCGCAAGCTGGTGCGCATCGATCGCGACGGCCGGCGCGCGGCGGTCCTGCCGCTCGACAACGTCACCGCGGTGGCCCGCGGCCCCGACGACACGCTGATCATCGCCGAGGGCGACAACCCCGAGGGCGACGCCCTGAAGCTGTGGTGGCCGGCGACCCGCGAGCTCACCCACGTCCCACCCAAGGCCCTCGAGCTCGACGACCGGCCGAGCCTGGTGTACTTCGACCCGAGCGAGCAGCTGGTCGTCGCCGCGCGCCCCCGGATGTGGCACGCGCTGCCGTGGGCCGAGCTCGACGCGATGCGCCGCGTCCCCGAGGACGAGTTCCTCGCCCGCCGCGCCGCCCTGGTCGAGCGCGCCTCGCGCGGCTCGTGACGCGCGCGGCCGCCGCTGACGGCTACAGCCGCGGCAGCACGACGTAGCCGCGGTGGACGAACCGCCAGTCGACGACGTCGTTGTCGGGAAGGCCGAGCGCGGCGAACACGGCATCGGACAGGTCGATCCCGGCGTGGTTGACCGGCGTGCGGTAGGCGCCGCGGCCGCGCTCGGACGCCGGGCGCGCGTCGTGCTCCCAGTAGGCGTCGTCGATGTTCCACGGGCCGACGTCGAGCACCGGGACCACGACGGCACGGTCGCGATAGCGGACCTCGACCATGCGGCCGAGCGCGCGCGGGTGCGGCAGCGCGACGAACATCGAGTCGGCGCGGATCACGGTACGGCTCGACGTGATGCCGCCGATCTCGCCCTCGCGGGTCGCCAGCACGTGCTGCCAGGTGCCCGGCTGGCGGGCGTTGTGGATCGTCCAGGCGCCCAGCGCGATCACCGCGGCGCCGAGCGCCACGATCACCGCGCGCCGGCGCAGCGGGGATGCCCGTCGCCCGCGGCGGCTCGCCAGCCGTGCCATGCGCGCGACTATACGCGGGGATCCCGGCGGCCCGCATGCCGGGCGCCCGGCCGCGGACCGCTGGCGATTTTCGCGACACCGCGCCCGGGAAGCGTAAGATGCCCGCGTGATGCGCCCCCGCTGGCTCCTCGGTGCCCTCCTCGTGACCTCCCTCGTCGCTGCGGCCTGCAAGAAGGAGGCTGACAAGCAGGAGCCCGGCAAGCCCGGCGCGCCGGAGGCCGGCAGCTTGCGCGTCGGCGTGATCACCTCGCTGACCGGCTCGCAGGCCGCGTTCGGCCAGGCCCACAAGAACGGCTATGCCGTCGCGCTCGACGAGATCAAGGCCAGGGGTGGCGTCGGGGGCAAGCCGCTCGAGGTCGTGTTCTACGACGACCAGAGCAAGCCCGACCAGGCGGTCCAGGGCGTCAACAAGCTCATCGATCAGGACCACGTGGCGCTGATCCTCGGCGCGTTCTCGAGCGAGACCACCCGCGCCATGGTCCCGGCGGTGACCCAGAAGCAGGTGCCGCTGCTCATGCCGACCGCCACCGCCGACAACATCATGGAGACCGGCTCGGCCTGGGTGTTCCGGCTGTGCGCCGGCTCGGGCACCTACGCCCGGTCCACCGTCGGCTTCCTCAAGGAGAACGGCGCGCCGAAGACCCTCGCCCTGATCTACGAGAACACCAACTTCGGCCAGGCCGCGGCCAAGGCGATGAAGACGGTCGCCACCGACGCCGGCATGACCGTCGTCGACGAGGAGGGCTACCAGCCCAGCTCGCCGGACTACAAGGCGCTGCTGCAGCGGGTCAAGGCCAAGGAGCCCGAGGTCGTGTACTACGCCTCGTACCTGCTCGACGCCGTGACCCTCCTGCGCCAGTCCGAGGAGGTCGACTTCAACCCGAAGTTCATCACCTCGGCCGGCACCGGGTTCTCGGCCGCCGAGTTCCCGACCACCAGCGACAAGGGCGCCGGCAAGTACGCCGAGTACACCTACTCGGTGTCGCAGTGGCTGCCCACGGCGAAGTGGACCGGCTCCAAGGAGTTCGACCAGGCGTTCACCAAGCTCACCGGCGGCCACCCCGCATATCACGCCACCGAGGCCTACGCGGCCTTGCTGGTCGCCGCCGACGCGCTCGGCCGCGCCAAGGCCTACGAGCCGGCCGCGATCGCGGAGGCCCTCCGGGCCACCAAGCTCGACACCGCGTTCGGCCCGGTCCAGTTCGACGCCAAGGGCCAGAACGCCCACCCGGTGCTGATCACTCAGGTCCAGGGCGGACAGTACAAGCTCGTCTGGCCGGCCGACAGCGCCGAGTCCAAGCCGGTGGCGATGCCGGCATGGTCCGCGCGCCACTGACCCGGCGCCCGGTCGCCCGGCCTGGCGCTGGACCTGGCTGACCCAGATTTGGGCCACCGGGCCGGGTTTCGCTCGACGGCGTGGTGAATACTCGGCCTCGTCATGGAGGCCAAGCTGTGGTCAGCCCTGCAGGCGGTGCTCAACGGCGTCTTGACCGGCTCGCTGTACGCGCTGATCGGCATGGGCATGGCGCTGATCTTCGGCGTGATGCGCATCGTCAACTTCGCGCACGGCGCCTTCCTGATGGTCGGGATGTACGTGACCTACGTGCTGTTCGACCGGCTTCACGTCACGCCGTACCTGGGCTTCCTCGTCGCCGCGGCGCTGCTGTTCGTCATCGGCGTCGGGTTCTACCAGGGCATCCTGCGCCGGGTCGACGAGCGCTCGCACTTCATGCAGATCCTGCTGACGCTCGGCGTCGCGCTGATCCTGACCGACGGTGCCCAGCTCGCGTTCGGCGCCGACTACCACAAGGCCAACATCCCCCTGCTCGACGTCCACCTCCACCTCGGCGCGATCACGCTCAACGCGCCCTGGGTCCTGTCGTTCGCGATCACCTGCGTGCTCGCGACCGGCATGTTCCTGTTCGTCATGAAGTCGCGGTTCGGCCGCGCGCTGCGCGCGATCGCCCAGAACCGCTACGCCGCGTCGCTCATGGGCATCGACGTCGTGCGCACCCAGGCGATCGCCTTCGGCCTGGGCCTGGCCGCGGTCGGCTTCGCCGGCGGCCTGCTCCTGCCGGTGTTCTACCTCTACCCCGACGTCGGCGAGCAGTTCACGGGCAAGGCGTTCGTGATCGTCGTCCTCGGCGGCATGGGCTCGATCGAGGGCGCCGCGATCGCCGGCATCGTGCTCGGGATCGTCGAGAGCCTGACCAGCCTGTACTGGGGCAACGAGTGGGCGCTCGCGGTCGACTTCGTGATCTTCCTGCTGGTCCTGTCGCTGCGGCCGAGCGGGCTGTTCGGGAGCCAGCGCGTATGACCCGGCGCCGCGCGATCCTCGCCGCCGCCGCGTTCGGCCTGTGCCTGCTCGTCCCCGCCGTCGTCCACCAGGACTACCAGCTCAACGTCCTGTTCCGCGTGTTCCTGTTCGCCGCGCTCGGCCTGGCCTGGAACCTCGTCGGCGGCTACGCCGGCCAGCTGTCGCTGGGCCACGCTGCGTACTTCGGCATCGGCGCCTACGGCCTGGCGCTGTTCCATGACAAGCTCGGCGCGCCGCTGCCCGTCGCCCTGGTCCTGGGCGTCCTCGCCGCGGTCGCCGCCGCGTTCGTCATCGGCCGGGTCACGTTCCGCATGCGCGGCCCGTACTTCGCGCTCGCGACCATCGCGTTCGCCGAGCTCCTGCGCCTGTCGGCCAAGAACTTCCACAGCGTCACCGGCGGCGACGTCGGTGCCCAGATCCCGCCGCTGTTCGGCGACGACCGGAGCCGCTGGTTCTACTGGGCGGCGGTCGTGCTCACCGCGCTCGCGTTCACGATCACCGCGCTGATCGCGCGCTCGCGCTTCGGCTACCAGCTCCAGGCCGTCCGCGAGGACGAGGACACCGCGCGCGCCTGCGGCATCGACCCGGCGCGCACCAAGCTCCTCGCCCTGCTGGTCAGCGCCGCGCTGACCGCCGCCGGCGGCGCTTTGTCCGCCAGCCTGTTCTTCTACATCGTCCCCGATCAGGTCCTCGGCATCGACGTCTCCAACAAGATCGCGATCGTCGCCATGCTCGGCGGCGCCGGTACCCTCACCGGCCCGATCGTCGGCGCCGTCCTGCTCGAGACCTCCGCCGAGGTGTTCAAGAACGTGTTCCACGACGCCCACCGGCTGATCTACGGCGGCCTGATCGTCCTGATCGTGCTGTTCCTGCCCGAGGGCATCGTCGGCGCCGTCGCCGGGTGGTGGCGGAGGCGCCGCGCGCCATGACCGCCGCCGCGCTGCTCACCGTCGAGCACGTCAGCAAGCGGTTCGGCGGCCTGCGCGCCGTCGACGACGTCTCGCTGTCGGTCGGCGAGGCCGAGGTCCTGTTCATCGTCGGCCCCAACGGCGCCGGCAAGACCACGCTGTTCAACCTGATCACCGGCTTCCTGCCGCCCGACGCCGGCGCGATCCGGTTCGCCGGCCGCTCGCTCGCCGGCCTGCCGGCCCACGCCGCCGCCCGCCTCGGCATCGGCCGCACCTTCCAGATCGTCAAGCCGCTGCGCAGCCTCAGCGTTCTCGAGAACGTCATGCTCGGCGCGTTCCTCCACACCCGCAAGGTCGACGAGGCAGCGGCCCGCGCGCGCGAGGTCCTCGCGTTCCTCCAGATGGACGCCGTCGCCGCCCTGCCCGCCCACGGCCTGCCGCTGGCCACCCTCAAGCGCCTCGAGATCGCCCGCGCCCTCGCGACCCGCCCCAGGATGATCCTGCTCGACGAGGTCGTCGCCGGCCTGCCGACCTCCGAGGCCCTCGCCCTCGCCGGCCTGCTCCAGCGCCTCCCCGAGTGGGGCGTGTCGGCGGTCGCCGGCGTCGAGCACGTCATGCAGGTCGTCATGCGCGTCGCCCAGCGCGTCATCGTCCTCGATCGCGGCGCCGTGATCGCCGAGGGCGCCCCGGCCGACGTCGTCCGCCGGCCCGAGGTCATCGAGGCCTACCTCGGCTCCAAGTACCGGCAGGTCACCGGATGACCGCCCCACCGCCGCTGCTCGAGCTCACCGGCATCCGCGCCGGCTACGGCGACCTCCAGGCGCTGTTCGACATCAGCCTCGAGGTCCGCGCCGGCGAGATCGTCACCCTGATCGGCGCCAACGGCGCGGGCAAGACCACCACCTTGCGCGTCATCTCCGGCTCGGTCCGCCCCGGCGCCGGCACCGTCCGGTTCGACGGCCACGACATCACCGGCCTGCCCGCCCACACCATGCCGGTCCGCGGCATCAGCCACGTCCCCGAGGGCCGCCAGCTGTTCCCGTTCATGACCGTCGAGGAGAACCTCGATCTCGGCGCCTACAACCGCCGCAGCCGCCCCGCCGCCCGGACCGCGCTCGCCGATCAGCTCGAGCTGTTTCCCAAGCTCAAGGAGCGCCGCCGCCAGCTCGCCGGCACCCTGTCGGGGGGCGAGCAGCAGATGGTCGCGATCGCCCGCGGCCTCATGGCCGCCCCGCGCCTGCTCCTGCTCGACGAGCCCTCCCTCGGCCTGTCGCCCAAGGTCACCGAGGAGGTCTTCGCCCGGATCCGCGACATCGGCAGCCGCGGCGTCACCGTCCTGCTCGTCGAGCAAAACGTCGTCGACGGCCTCAGCATCTCCGATCGCGGCTACGTCATCGAGAACGGCCGCGTCACCATGTCCGGCGCCGCCCCCGACCTGCTCCGCGACGACAAGGTCCGCGCGGCCTACCTCGGTCTGTAGTATTACGAGTCATAAAAGATACCTTAATCGGGGTTTGAGTATACTTTATGACCCATCATCGCTTTTGACTTTTCGGGTCATAAACTATGCCCAAACCGGCCTTCATGGGTATCTTATGACACATCATGAAACGGTCCCCCTCGCTGAACGCCTTGCCCGCCCCCGTCCAGCGGGCGCTGGCCAAGCTGGGTGCGGACATCAGCATCGCGCGACGGCGCCGCAGGATCACGATGGCGATCATGGCCGAGCGCGCCTTCATCACGCGCAAGACCTACGGGCGGGTCGAGCACGGCGACCCCGGAGTCTCGATTGGCATCTACGCGACGGTCCTGTTCGTGCTGGGCATGGTGGATCGGCTCGGCGAGATCGTGGACAGCCACAGCGACGATCTGGGGACGATGCTCGCGGACGAACGGCTGCCAAAGCGCGTCCGGATGCAGCGCCGGAAGGATCGCTGACGATGGATCGCGAGCTCACCGTGCACCTCTCGCAGCGAGGCGAAACCACGCTGGTCGGGCGCCTGTGGACCCGGAGCCGCGGTGCGCGGGAATCGGCGAGCTTCGAGTACGCGGCCGAATGGCTCGCCCGACCGGGCTTTGCGATCGATCCCGACCTGCCGCTGACCGCGGGAGCGTTTCACACCGAGCGCCCGCTGTTCAATGCCTTCACGGATCCGGCCCCGGACCGCTGGGGACAGACGCTGCTGCGCCGGAGCGAGCGAGCGCGGGCGCGGGCCGAAGCCAGGACCCCGCGCACGCTGACGAGCGTCGACTTCCTGATCCTCGTCGACGATGCGACCCGCCTCGGCGCGCTCCGGTTTCGCGAGCAAGGTCCGGACACGTTCCTGACCACCGGCACCAGGCCGACTCCACCGCTCGTGCAACTCGGGCGCTTGCTCGGTGTGACCAGCCGCATCCTGGACGACCAGGAGACCGACGACGATCTCGCGCTGCTGCTCGCGCCAGGCACGTCGCTCGGAGGCGCCCGACCCAAGGCGTCGATCCTCGATCGCGACAAGCACCTGGCGATCGCGAAGTTCCCCAAGCGCGATGACGAATGGCCGATCCCGCGCTGGGAGGCCGCGACCCTTGCCATGGCGCGCAAGGCCGGCATCGACGTTCCCGCCCACCGCCTCGAGCTGGTGCTCAAGAAACCGGTGTTGATCGAGCGCCGCTTCGATCGCGCCGGCACGCAACGAATTCCATACATGTCGGCGCTCACCGCGCTCGGCGCCAGGGACGGCGAATTGCGAAGCTACCTGGACATCGCCAACGTGCTCCGCCAGATCGGCTCCTCGCCGAAACACGATCTCGAGCAGCTGTGGCGGCGCATGGTATTCAACATCCTGGTCTCGAATACCGATGACCACCTGCGCAATCACGCCTTCCTGCACGACGGCAACGGCTGGCGGCTGTCGCCGGCCTACGATCTCAACCCGATGCCGATCGATGTGCGTCCGCGTGTCCACGCGCTCGCGATCGACGCCGACGATCCCACCGGCTCTCTCGAGCTCGCCCGCTCGGTTGCCGCGTCGTTCAACCTGACGGCCCGTGCATCGCGCGCGGTGATCTCGGACGTGGGCCGATCGGTCCGTCGCTGGCGAACCGCCGCGGCTGCCGCCGGCCTGTCGAAGGCGCAGATCGAGCGCATGTCGAGCGCCTTCGAGCATGCAGACCTCGAGGCTGCGCGGTCCTGATCCTCGCCCTGGCTCGGTTCGGC
>DASWRS010000078.1:0-1993 GCA_036403075.1 Kofleriaceae bacterium | reverse complement strand
ATGTCCGGCCAGTGCGTCTCGATCTTGCCCAGGTTCACCTTGTTCCGCGCTACCGCGTCGAGCGGCCCGTAGTCCCCGGGCTCAGCACCGGACGGGGTCGCGCGCCAGAACCGCTGATCGGCGAGGTCGCGCAGGCGTGGGGAGAAGCGGTAGCCGAGCATCTTAAACAGCCCGAACACCATGTCAGAGTACGAGGCGCTGCTCGAGCACGCACACCACGTACGCGTCGCGGTCGACCACGCCCTCGGGCAACGTCGGGTTGGCGAACACCGCTGGGCGCCACGTGCGCGGCACCAGTGCGGTGTCGACCTCGTGGGTCTTCAACGGCCGCTTCGACGCCGTGCGCCTGGCGAGGGCGGGCAGCGCGCGGACCGCGGCCAGGACTTGCTTGCCGCCCTGGGCCGCGGCGAGCGCCGGTGACTCGCCGAGCAGCGTGAGGAACGGACGGACGGTGTTGTAGCGCCCGGCCAGAGCCTTGCGCAGTGCGATCTCCGCCGAGCCGTCGTCGGTCGGCACGAGCTTGTCGACGGTGTCCATGGCCGCGACGATCGCCTCGCGCGGGGCGACGTCGTCGAGCATCGTCCACACCAGCAACGGATCCAGCGCCTCGCCGGCGGCGTCGGCTTCGCCGAGCAGCCGGAGCAGCAGCCGCGACGCCCGGGTCACGGTGCGGGAGGCGCGTTCAAGTGTTGGCAGGCTCGACAGCCGCTCCTTCTCCGACGCTCGCCGGGCCGGGGAGATCAGGCGGGTGGCCATCAGCAGCGCGAACAGGTCCAGCGCGTCGTCGATCGCTTGCGCCTCCAGATTCCGGACCACCGCGGTCACCAGCGCCGTGCGGCGCGGCTCCGGAGTCCGCTCGAGCGCGGCGGCCTTGCTGTACATCCCGTACTGCGCCAGCGTCGCGAGCCGGTTCACCGGCACCCGCGACAGATTCACCCGCGCCAGCTTGAACGCGGAGATCTCGTTGACCCGGTCCAGCGCCCGCGCCATCGCCGTCCCGGTCGAGCGCGTCGGCGGCCGCCGCAACCGCTCCAGCTCCGAGCGGCGCTCGCCCTCCGGCACAGCGAGCAGCCCTACCAACGCCGGCGGCAGCGCCGGATCGGCGCGGAACGCCGCGCGGGCGACCGTGGCGTGCAGCCGGTCCTCCGCCGCGGACCGCGCGGCCGAGACCTGCCGGGCCAGGATGCTGACCCCGGCAGCAGCACCCGGTGGGGCACGGATCTGTGCGATGAGACCACCCGTCAGCTACTCGTTGGGACCTGGCACCGGCTGCCCGCCTGGGACGACGTCAGCGACGGGCTGCGCAGGCTGCGCGAGCGTTACACGGTCGTGGCGCTGTCCAATGGCGGGTTCGCGCTGCTCACGAACCTAATCAAGAGCCAAGGCCTCGTCTTCGACGCCATCATCTCGGCGCAAAATGCGCGGACCTACAAACCCGACCCGCATGTCTACCGCACCGCCGCCGAGCTGCTCGACGTCGCGCCCAGCGCGATTCTGATGGTGGCCGCCCACGGATGGGACATCGATGGAGCTCGCTCCGCGGGCTTGCATACCGCGTTCCTCGAGCGCCCCGCCGAGAAAGGTCCGCACGGCGCCGCCGACCGCGCGGCCGATACCGTCAGCGACCTTGCCGTCCGCAGCGTCACAGAGCTCGCGACGACCCTCGCCTGCTGATCACCGCCTCTTCCCATCGCTCTGCCACGGAGGTCGGCCGTGACGTCACCGTGCCCAAACCCCCGCGTAAGCGGCTGCACACCATCAGCGACCCCTCCCCTGGAGGAACCGCTATCGGACGCGTCCGGCACCCAAGCAGGGCGCTAGGGCGAGATGATCACCGCCGGATGGTCATGCCTGCGGTTCAGGCCCAACAGCGGTAGGAGCTGCGGGGCGGCTCTGCGGTGAGGATTCACGCTGTTGTGGCGCTCCTGCTGCGCTGGAAGGCGCGGTAGACCGTCGGGCGGCTGACCCCGAACAGGTCGGCGACCTCGGCTGT
>DASWRS010000077.1:0-26519 GCA_036403075.1 Kofleriaceae bacterium | reverse complement strand
TGCTCGAGCAGCTGGAACAGCTCCCACGCGTGCTGGTGCCGCTCTTGTCGACGATCCACCCGGATCGAATCACTCGATTCGTCAGAAGGCATGAAAGAAGAGCGTAGCCGCATCTCGACATCATTGCCATTGCTACTCGTGCGGGCTCGTCGCGCGGCGGACATACGTCATGCGCAGGTCTCGCAGGTCGCACTCCGCGGTGCGCTGTGCGTGGGCCGCACGCGCTGTACGCGTGGTACCCCCTCGACGAGCAGCGCGAGCTTCTGAATGAGTGATCAGGTCCGCACCAAGCGCCACGCGTTCGCCGCGGCCGGGCTCGACCGCGACATGGTCGTGGTGCGCATGCCCACCTACTCGAACGAGGTGTGGATCGGCGACGACCTCGTGATCCGGATCGACCACCGGGCGAGCTCCTGGGCGGCGCCCCGCGGGCGCCTCGTGCGAGAAGCCGCCGTCGCGGCCGGGCTGTCGGCGGATGTCCGCTGTCCCGAGATCATGCCGCCGGCTCCGACGAGGCGCTCGACCTTGCGTGGTGGATCACGCGGCGCGTCGCCGGCATTCCAGCTCGGCCGTGGTAAACCATGGCAGCTGCCGAGCGGTCGCGGCCGACGTCGGCCTGCGCGGTTCGAGGCGTTGCGGCGGGGCGGTCTTGTCGCGCGCCGGCCGGGGTGGCTCCGGCGGCTTGGGCTCCGGCTGCTTCGGTGGATCCGCCGCTGATGTCCGACACCGTGCCGCGGAGCGTCCGGCTTCCGGACACAAGGCGCAGCGCGACGTGGCCGGCGCTGCCGGGCGCGAGCGGTTGGGCCGGCAGTCGTGATATCCGTGACTTCGCCATCGCTCTCCGCCCCGGTGAGTGGGCCGCGAGTATGCCACGTGCGATCCGGCGCGATCCGGCGCGGCCGGATTGGAGCAGTCGGCGCGTGGAGGCTCACCGCCAGGACGGCGCGACCTTGTGGATCCGCTCGATCGCCTCGCGCAAGGTCGCCGTCGACGACGCGAACGAGAACCGGACGAAGTCGGCGCCCGCTGCGCCGAACGCGGCGCCGGGGATCGCGGCGACGCCGGCGTCCTCGAGCATGATCCGGCAGACCTCGTCGGCGCCGACCCGGGCGCCGGCGACGTTGACCCAGGCGTAGAACGCGCCGGCGGGCGGCTGGCAGCGGAAGCCGGCCACGTGGTTCAGGTCGTGCACGAACTGATCGCGGCGGCGATGGAACTCGGCGACCATGCGCGGCGTCGCCCCGTCGCGATCGCGCAGCGCCTCGATCGCGGCGTGCTGGGTGAACTCGGCGACACAGGTGTAGCTGTTGACCGCGAGCAGATCGAGCGCGGCGACCAGCGGCGGCGGCGCGACGACGTAGCCGAGCCGCCAGCCGGTCATCGCAAAGCTCTTCGAGAACCCATCGATGATCAGCGTGCGCTCGGCCATCCCGGGATACGACTGCAGCGAGCGGAAGTCCGTTCCATAGATGATCCGGGCGTAGATCTCGTCGGACAGCACGTAGAGATCGTGGGCCACGGCGAGCTCGGCGAGCCGGCGCTGGACCGCGTCGGAGTACACCGTGCCGGTGGGGTTGCCGGGCGAGTTGGTGATCAGGACCTTGGTGCGCGGCGTGATCCGCGCGGCGATCTGATCCGGATCGGGCTGCAGCTGGTGGCGCTCCGACAGCGCGAAGCCGACGGCGACGCCGCCGAGCCCGCGCGTGATCGAGGCATAGGCGGGGAAGCCCGGATCGGGATACAGCACCTCGTCCCCGGGCTCGACCAGCGCCATCAGCGCGAAGAACAGCGCGATCTTGCAGCCCGGCGCGATCACGATCTGGTCGCCGGACACCGTGACGCCGCGGGTCCGCGCGAGGTAGCGCGCGAGCTCGTCGCGCAGCGCGGGCAAGCCCCGCACCGCGCAGTAGCGGTCGCGGCCGGCGCTGACCGCGGCCTGGAGCGCGTCGAGGACCGGCGCCGCGGGGTGGAAGTCGGGCTCGCCGAGCTCGAGGTGGATGACGGACCGGCCCTGGGACTCGAGCTGCTTGGCGCGGGCGTACACCGACAGCGCGCCCTCGCCGGTCATCGCGGAGATCCGAGCAGCCAGCGGCTTCATGAGGTCATCTTATGCTGCCGCCGCGTGCGGTGACCCGCGTGCGCGCCGATCCTGGTGATTGCGCGCGGCAACCGCCCCGTGGCCGGGGGGGCGAGGCAGGTCACGCGCGACCAGTCGCGGGCGATTCTGCAAGCGCCGCCGGGCAACGGCCGGTTCGCGGTGATCGACGCGGTACGCCGGTGCGGCGCCGCGATGGTCATGGCCGTCGTGCACGACGCGGGATCCTCCCCTGACTTCGGCAAGACCGTACGCGGCGGCACGGTATTGGCCCGGTCACCCGCGCTCCGGGTCCCCGAGCCACTTCGGGTTGTTGATCCGCAGCGCCTCGACCAGCGAGCGCCGCAGGTGGTCGAGCAGCGCCGGATCGTCGAGCGCGAAGTCGCCGGCGCGGATCCGCGCGGCCAGCTCGCGGCTGAGCGCGTCGCGGTCGCCCGGGTGGCCGAGCAGGGCGACCAGGCGGGCGCGCTCGGCCTCGGCCTGCGCGGGCGCCAGGGCGAGCTCGCGCCGGACCTGGGCGAGCACGTTGGTGGTGACGCGGCACTGGAAGCGGTGATAGCCGCCCAGCGTCGGCGATAGCTCGCGCTCGAGGTAGTCGATCGCCGCGTCCAGGAGCGCGGTGGCGTCGGGCTTGCTCGCCGGCATGTCAGTCCGCCTTTCCGGTGATGAGGTCGAGGAAGTCGAGCAGCGGCTCCTCGATCCGGCGGCCGATCGCGACCGCCTCGATGCTGCGCCGCGCGCCCGGAGCGTCGCCGAGCTCGCCGAGGCCCTTGTGCATGCACATGATCGCCCACTTGATGCAGCCGAACGCCTCCCAGAACCGGACGTGGGCCGGATCGACGGTGCCGCCGCCGGCGCGCTCGTAGGCGGCGAACAGCTCGTCGCGGTGGCCGAAGCCGCCGACGGGCAGGGGGCCGCCGAACCGCCAGGTCTTGACGCACAGCCAGCCGAGGTCGGCGATCGGATCGCCGACGTGGGCGAGCTCCCAGTCGAGCACGCAGCGCACGCCGTCGTCGGCGACGATCAGGTTACCGTTGCGGAAGTCGCCATGGACCACGGTGGCGCGCGGCGCCCGCGGCAGGTGCTCGGCGACCCAGCGCAGGCCGAGCTCGACGGCGGGCAGCGGGTGGTCGCAGGCATCGGCGATGCCGCGGTACAGCGCGAGCTGCACCGTCGCGGTCTGCTCGGCCAGGAACGCCAGGCCGGCGCGGTCGATCCGGTGCACGGCGGCGAGGATCGCGCCGCACTGCGCGGCGAGCTGCGGCCGCGCGGCCGCGAACCGGGCGTCGGTGTTGATCTTGCGGCCGAGGGTCTCGCCGGCGACGCGATCGGTGACGGTGCCCTCGCCGAGCTGGTCGTCGGGCACGAGGACGATCCGCACCCGCGGGGCCGGGACGCCGGCGCGGGCCGCCGCGGCGAGCAGGGCCGCGTCGTGGGCGCCGTGGACGCGGGCTCCGGCGTGGTCGCGCGGTGCCGTGAGGCGTTCGGGCGGGGTCTGCTGCAGGATCAGCGGCAGCGTGTCGCCGCCGACCACGGCGTCGAACGACCAGGTCAGCTTGGTCGCGCCGCCGGTCAGCCGGACCAGCGCGCGGACCTCGCCGGGCGGGCCGAGGTGCCGGCGGATCGCGGCCTCGAGCGTGGGCCGCAGCGCATCGCCGTCCGTCATCGGGGCGCGGGTCCGTTCTCGCGGGCCGGTGACGCCGCGGTGCTGGGCGCGCGCGGCGCCGGAGGTATGCTCGCAACGCGCGGCCCCGCGCGGAGATGATCATGCCGAGGATCGAATGGAACGAACGCTACGCCACGGGCGATCTGCCCTGGGACACCGGCGAGGCCGACGAGCACCTGGTGGCCTTCGCCGTTGGCCGCGGCATCGCGCCCGGCCGCGCGCTCGACGTCGGCTGCGGCACCGGGACCAACGCGCAGTGGCTCGCGCAGCACGGCTTCGACGTCCTGGGCGTGGACGTCTCGCCGCTCGCGATCGACCAGGCGCGCGCCAAGCTGCCGGGCGGCGCGCCGCGCTGCCGGTTCGAGGCCCGCGACTTCCTCGCCGATCCGCCGGCGGGGCCGTTCTCGCTGGTGTTCGATCGCGGCTGCTTCCACGTGTTCGACGAGCCCGAGGACCGCGCGCGGTTCGCCGCCCGGGTCGCCGAGCTGCTCGCGCCCGACGGCGTGTGGCTGAGCCTGATCGGCAGCACCGAGGGTCCGCCGCGCGACGCCGGGCCGCCGCGGCGCTCGGTGCGTGACATCGCCGCGGCGATCGAGCCGGTGCTCGCGATCACCGAGCTCGCCGCGGTGACGTTCGCGACCCGGAGCCCCACGCCGGCGGCCGCGTGGCGCTGCGTCGCGCGCCCGCGCAGCGTCCCGGCTCAGCCGTCGACGCGGCGCTGACCGCTCGCACCGGCCCGCGCGCACTACGCCTTGCGCCCCTTCTCCATCACGCCGAACAGGTGGCCCGCGACCTTGCGGATCTGGATCTCCTCGGAGCCCTCCGTGATCCGGTAGCGGCGGTGGTGGCGATAGATGTGCTCGAACGGATAGTGCCGCGAGTAGCCGACCCCGCCGTGGGTCTGGATCGCCTGGTCGGCGGCGTCGCACACCAGGCGGTTGGCCCGGTAGTTGGCCATCGACACCAGATCGCTGACCTCGAGGTGATCGTTGCGGTCGAGGTGCCAGGCGGTGCGGCGGACCAGGCCGCGCACCATCTCGCACTCGGTGTGGAGCTCGGCGAGCGGGAACTGGATCGCCTGGTTGGTCGCCAGCGGCTTGCCGAACACGATCCGCTTGCGCGCGTACGCGACGCTCTCGTCGATGCAGTACTGCGCTGCGCCCAGGCTCGACGCGGCCTGGCGGATCCGGTTCTCGTGGAGGAACGCCTGGGCGACGAACAGGCCCTCGCCCTCGGCGCCGAGGATCGCATCGTCCGGAACCCGGACGTTGGTCAGCCGGACCTCGGCGTGGTCGGTCGGCATGTTGAAGGTCCACCACATGAACGCGACCTCGAAGCCGGGCGCGCGGGTCGGCACCAGGAACGCGGTGATGCCGCGCGCCTCGCCCGGCTTGCCCGACGTCCGTGCGAAGATCAGGTCGGTGGTCGCGCGGTGCAGCCCGGTGTTGAACCGCTTCTGCCCGTTGAGGATCCAGTCACCGCCGTCGCGCACGCCGGTGGTCTCGAGCCAGGTCGCATCGCTGCCGTGGTCGGGCTCGGTCAGGCCGAACGCGACGGTCTCCTCGCCGGTGATCATCGCGTCGAGGAACCGCGCCTTCTGCGCCGCGGTGCCGTAGCGGTGCATCAGGTGGACCTGCGGGAAGTTGCCGACGATCGACGATTCGTTCTGCAGGTCGTTGTGCAGGCCGAGGCCCTTGTGCGCCAGGTGCTCGCGGATGATCGCCATCGCCAGGTTCGAGCCGGCCTTGCCGCCGAGCTCGGCCGGCAGCGCGAACCGCAGGTGGCCCGCCCGGTCGGCGCGGCGCCGCATCTCGGCGAGCAGGTCTTCCCAGGCGCGGCGCGGCTTGCCGTCGTCGTCCCAGTTGGTCCGGGCGTGCTCGCGGCGGTGATCGAAGTACTCGGGGTGCTCGCGCTCGAGCGGCTTGATCTCGCGCTCGATGAAGCCGTCGAGCTCGGCGAGGTAGCTCAGGATCTCGGCGGGGATGGCGAAGTCCATGGCGGTCTCCGGCGGGACGGCGTGCATACCACTCAGACCACGGCGTGATGCGCGGATCAAGCGCCCGCGGTCGCGCAGCGTCGCGCACCGTCGCACTGGCCTGCGCCGCCGGCCGTGCCGCGGTTCGTGGCACACTGGCGCGATGCTGCGTCCCGCGATCGTGGTGTCCCTCCTGCTGGCCGGCTGCGCGACGCCCGCCCCGACGAAGCCGGCGATCCCGCCGGCGGCGCCGGTGGCCGCCGAGCTGTCTCCCGCCCTGGCGCCGCTGGCGTGGTGGCTCGGCGACTGGGACGCCGCCGACGGCGACGGCACCGAGCACTGGGTCGCCGCGGCGGGCGCGATCTACGGCGTGGCGCTGCACCGCGACACGTTCGAGGTCCTGATCGTCGACGACGGCGACGGCCCGGGCCGCCCCGACGGCGTGCTGCGGCTGTGGGCGATGCCCGGCGGCGCGCGCTCGGTCGAGCTCCGCCAGCGCAGCGTCGCCGACGGCGCCGCGGTGTTCGGCAACGACGAGCGCGCGTTCCCGAGGACCATCACCTACCAGCTCGCGCCGGATCGCGCCGGCCTCGTCGCCGTGCTCGACGGCAGCAAGCGCCTCGAGTACCGGTTCCGGCGCGGCACGCGGGCGTCCGCGCCCGAGCTCGAAGCCGCCGACCTGGCGTTTGCCGCCGCGACCGCGGAGCGCGGCGTCGCCGGCTGGGTCGCCGCGTTCGATCCGGCGGGTGGGATGATGGGCAAGGCGGGCCGCGTCGAGTACGCCGCGATCGCCGAGGTGATGACGCCGACCCTGACCTCGGGCCGGCTCGCCTGGGCGCCGATCGCGAGCGGCAAGTCCGGCGCGCTCGGCTTCACCGTCGGCAAGGCCACGTTCACCGGCGCCAGGCCCGAGGACGGCTGGCGCAGCACCTACGTCACGATCTGGCGTCGCCAGCCCGACGGCACGTGGAAGGTGCTGTTCGACACCGGGCGGCCCGTGCAGGACGACGGAGCGTAGTCCGGCGCTCCCGTGCCCGGATGAGATCGATGAGATCGAAGTCCCGCGGCTCGAGCCCGGCGCGCTCGAGCGCCTGCCTCGAAGCGGCCGTGGCGAAGGGGAGCAGGCCGCGATCAGCCGCGCGCCCGCGTGGTTCGCTTGCGCGACTGCGACGCGCGCCCCGATGCAGCCGTGCGCGACTTCGCGGCCCGGCCGGACGCCGCCGTGCGCGAGTTCGAGGCCCGGCCGGACGCCGCCGTGCGCGACTTCGCGGCCCGGGCCGACGAGCCCCGGCCCGAGGCCGACAACTTCGCCGTCCGCGACCCCGCGCCCGACTTCGACCCGCGCCCCGACGATGTCGCGCGGGAGCTCGCGGCCCCCGAGCGCTGGCGCGCCCGCCGGCTCTTGGCCTTGTTGACGTGGACGCCCTTGCCGTCGTCGTCGCGCTCCAGCGATTCCCGTGCGATCAGCTTGTTGAAGTTGCTCTTCTGGCCCTTGGCAGTCTCCTCCTGCAGGATCATCGCGAGGTTCGACTCGTCGAACTTCTCGAACCATCGATCCCACGAGATCGGCTGGAGCTTGCCCTCGCCCGAATAGCCCGGGAAGTCGATGCGGATCATCCCGATGTCGTCCTTGCGGCGGCTCGTTCCCTTGACCGCTGCCGGTTTTCCGCGGCGGGCCTCGGCCCAGCGGCGGATCTCGTCGTGATCGGTGGTGGTCTTCGAGCGGTTCATGCCCTGCACCGGATCCAGATCGCGTGCCAGCCCGCACGATCTACGTACGTCGCGGTGCGTCTCGGCCGCACGGGCTCGCAACCGCGCTCGCAGGCGCTCGGTCGCCCGGGCCGTCGATCGAAGGCGCGCGCAGCGTTCTCGGGTGGTCGCACGTCGTGCGCCGAGCCACCGGCGGGCGGGCGGCGGGCGCGCCGTGCGAGCTTCCGGGCGTGCTGCGGTGAGGTGTGGATGTTGCAATCTGGTACTCAGGATCCGGGTGCCGCCTCGATGCTGACGGTCCTCAACATCGCCCACCCGCTCGCACCGGTCGGGACGGACGCGGTCGGCGGCGCGGAGCAAGTGCTCGCCGCGATCGACGAGCACCTGGTGGCGCGCGGTCACCGATCGATCGTGATCGCGAGCGAGCGGTCGAAGATCGCGGGCGAGCTCGTCGGGCTTCCGGCGCTCGAGGAAGCGCTGGACCACGCCACCTGGCTCGCCGCGCACGATGCGTGCCGCGCCGCGATGCGGCGAACCCTGGCGCGCGAGCGGATCGATGTCATCCACCTGCACGGCAGCGACTTCCACGCGTACCTGCCGCCGCCCGGCCCGCCCGTGCTGGCGACGTTGCACATGCCCATCGCCTGGTACCCAGGACACGTGTTCGAGATTGCGCGCCCGCGCACGTTCGTGCACTGCGTCTCGCGCACGCAGCAGCGCGACGCGGCGGCCGGCGCGAACCTGCTCGATCCGATCGAGAACGGCGTCGATCTCGAGCGGCTCCGGCCCGCGGCGACGCGCGGCGATCACGTGCTCGTGCTCGGCCGGATCTGCCCGGAGAAGGCGCCGCACCTCGCGCTCGATGCCGCGACCGCCGCGAACGTGCCGCTCGTGCTCGCCGGCACGGTGTTTGGCTTCGCCGAGCACCAGCGCTACTTCCGCGATCAGATCGAGCCGCGGTTGCGGCCGCCGCACCGCTTCGTCGGCCCGGTCGCCGGCGCCGCCAAGACCCGCCTGCTCGCCGAGGCGCGCTGCGTGATCGTCCCGACGGTGATCGGCGAGACCAGCTCGCTCGTGGCGATGGAAGCGCTCGCGTGCGGCACGCCGGTGATCGGGTTTCGCCGCGGCGCCCTGGCGGAGCTCGTCGAGGACGGCCGGACCGGGCAGCTGGTCGATCACCCGGACCAGCTCGCCGCCGCGATCGCTGCATGGCCGCGCTACGACCGGGCCCGCTGCCGCGAGCTCGCCGAGCAGCGCTGCTCGCAGCGCCGGATGTGCGAGCGCTATGTCGCTCGCTACGCCGAGCTCGCGCACGACGACGGGCACCGGCCGCAGCCCGGGTCCGCCCGGTCGGCTGAGCTTTCGGCGGGGCCCTCGGCGGGGCTCTCGGTCGAGGTCGTGGATCGCGGCGGCCTCGACGCGCTCGCGCCGGCCTGGGACGAGCTGTGGCAGCGCAGCGCCGACGCCACCGTGTTCCAGCGCGCGGCGTGGTGCATCGCCTGGTGCGATCGGCTGCTCGACGGGCAGCCCGAGGTGATCGTGGTCCGCCGCGGCGGGCGGATCGACGCGGTGTTGCCGATGTTTCGCTGGCGCGACGGCGGCGGCGACGTGCTCTCGATGATCGGCGCGGGGGTCTCGGACTACCAGGACGCGCTGGTCGCCCCGGGCGCGACCGACGCGTTCGACGCCGCCGCGGCCGTCCTCGCGCACCGGCCGTGGGACCGGATCGAGCTCAGCGAGCTGGCCGACGGCTCGCCGCTGCTGCACGTGCGGACCGGGCTCGCCGGGTCCGACGAGGTCACCGAGCAGGAGCCGTGCCCCGCGCTGCGCCTGCCCGACGCCGATCCGCTGGCGGCGCTGCCCCCGAGCCTGGGCCGCGAGATCGCCTACCAGCGCCGCCGCGCCGCTCGCGAGCTCGGGATCGACTGCGCGTGCCTGGCGCCCGGCGAGATCGTGCCGGCGCTGGCCCGGCTCCATGGCGCGCGCTGGAGGGCCCGCGGCGAGGGTGGCGTGCTCACCGCGCGGCGCTGCGCGTTCCTCGGCGACGTGATCGCGCGGCTGCCCGATCAGGTCGTCGGCGCCGGCGTGCGCCTCGGCGGCGAGCTCGCCGCGGTCGCGCTCGTGCTCCTCGATCGCAGCGCGGCGCGCTACTATCTCGGCGGCTTCGATCCGGCGCACGCGCACCGCGGCCCCGGGATGCTCGCGATCGCGAGCGCGATCGAGCACGCCCACGCGCGCGGCGCGCGGCTGTTCGACCTGCTCCGCGGGGCCGAGCCCTACAAGTACCGGCTGGGCGCGCGCGATCGCGTCCGGCTCCATCGCCGCGTGATCCGGCGTCCCGCCGCCGGTGCACAGCCGGCCGCCGTCGAGGACCGCTCGGCGTCCGCGTCCGGCGTCGCGCGCGAGCGCCCGGGGGTGCAGCTCCGGTAACCGATCCGGCGCGCGACCTCGGCCGCGTGCGCATCCGGGTGGGCGCCTCGGATCGACGCGCACGACACGCTGGCAGGCGCGGGCCACCGGTACGCACGCTGCACGGCGGATCGACGTGCGGATCGCGATCGTGGCCGCCCACCCCGACGACGAGACCATCGGCGCGAGCGCGCTGATGGCCGCGAACGACGACATCCTGGTCGTTCACGTCACCGACGGCGCGCCGCGCAGCTCGCGGTGGTGGCCGGCCGGGTGGACCGATCGCGACGCCTACGCGCGCGAGCGTGACCACGAAGCACGGCGTGCGCTCACGATCGTGGGAGCGGCGCGCACCGCGCTCGGGTTCGAGGATCAGGCGACCGTGTTCGTGCTCGGCGAGCTCGTCGCCGCGCTGTCCCGCGAGCTCGCGCGCTGGCAGCCCGATGCGATCGTCTCGCACGCGTACGAGGGCGGTCATCCCGATCACGACGCGGTCGCGTGCGCGGTCGCCCACGCCGCGGCGAGTGTCCCGGTGTTCGAGATGGCGCTGTATCATGGCGCCACCGGCGCGCTCTGCGCCGGCGAGTTCCTCGGGCCGCCGCTCGGCCTGCGTCACGTGTTGACCGCCCCGCAGCGCGAGCGCAAGCGGGCCATGCTGGCCCAGTACCGTTCGCAACAGGCGACCCTGTCGCCGTTCCTGGAGCTCGCGCACGAGTGCTACCGGCGCGCCCCGGCGTACGACTTCTCGCGCCCGCCCCACGGCGGTCCGTTGCAGTACGAGCGCTGGGACATGGCGCCGACCGGCGCCCGGTGGCGTGCCGCGGCGAGCCGCTGGATCGCTTCGCGCCCGCGGGCCGGCGCCGGCTCGGTTCGCTGACCCGTGGCCATGCCACGGTGAGCACCGCGTTCGCCGCGACGCTATGCGTTGAAGTGGAGCCGCAGGCCCGGCTCGTGCCACCGCGTCTTGCCGAGCTTGCCGCTGCCCGACAGCGTCAGCCACGCATCGCACATGTCGTTGCCGCCGAAGCACAGGTTGGTGGTGAACAGATCGTCCGTGTCGCGCTTGGTGCAGCGGCCATCCGGCGCGATCGTCGTGATCCCGGGCGCGAGCAGCGTGGCCACGCACACGTTGCCCGCCGCGGTCACGGCCAGGCTGTCGAAGTACTCGAGCGGATCGCCCGACCGCGTCGCGACCACGCGCCCGGGGAACCGGCCGCCGCGGCGGCGCGCGATCTCGCCGGGGCCGGTGACGTCGAACGCGACCAGCCGGCCGGTGAAGGTCTCGGCGGCGTAGACGATCTGGTCGTCGGGCGACAGCCCGATCCCGTTGTAGCCGGTGCCGCCGAAGTGGACCTCGACGATCTTCGAGCCGTCCGAAGCCGCGTGGTAGATGCCGCTCTTGTCGCGCTGCCGGCCCGGATCGCAGCCGAAGTCGGTGAACCAGATCCCGCCGGCCTGGTCGAACACCAGATCGTTGGGCGCGCGCAGCGGGTACTCGCCGCACGTGTCGTACAGCCGTTCGACCTTGCCGGTCGCCAGATCGACCCGCTCGATCCGGCCGCCGGAGTAATCGGCCGCCATCACGTGCGGGATCGTGATGCCGCTGCGCTCGACGAAGCTCGCCCCGCCGTTGTTGCAGACGTAGACCGCGCCGTCGGGCCCGATCGCCGCGCCGTTGGGCCCGCCGCCGAGGTGCGCGATCACCTCGGTCCTGCCGCGCCAGCACCGCGTCAGGCTCTGCCGCTTGATCTCCACCACGATCACCGAGCCGTCCGCCATCGCGATCGGGCCCTCGGGGAACCCCAGGCCCTCGGCGACGATCTCCAGGCTCACCGGCGCGGTGTCCTGCGCGATCTCCGGCACGGCGGTCATCGGAACACCCGCAGCGCGAGCAGCAGCTGGACCAGCCCGACCACCGCGATCACCGTCGACGCCGTGATCGCCGACTTCGCCGCCGATCGCGACCAGCAGATCACGCCGGTCACCGCCAGCACCGCCGGCAAGATCACGTCGATCCGGAGCTTGGCCGACGACAGGTGGATCAGCCGGAACACGATCAGCGCCTCGATCGCGCACGCCACCAGCGCGATCACCGGCACCAGGCGCTCGCCGCCCTGCAGGACGAGCATCACGGCGGCGAGCAGCGCGCCGACCACGAGAGCAGTGCCGAAGTCGATGGTCATGAGAGGCCCCCGGCGACGAGCATCGCCCGAACCGCCCCGCGCGCCAAGTGGGTGGTGCTGCGCAGCAATCCGGCACGGCCGCCGGCGATCGCGTAACCTCTCCGATCCATGTCTGCCGTCGACCCGCTCGGCCGGTTGATCCTCCGTCTGCTCGAGGCGAGGACCTTCGAGGACGCGACCAGGACCACGCTCGTCGCCATGCTCGCTGTCGTCGAGGACCAGCTCGCCGCGAGCCCGCTGGCGGACAAGGGCCGGATCCTGCGCGGCGTGCTGCACCTCCGGCCCGACGACAGCTACCAGCGGCTGTTCGGGATCGAGCACCCGCACGGCGAGCGCGTCGAGGGCACCGGCTACCTGACGAGCGCGAACGTGTGGCGCTGGGTCTCCGAGCACCGGACGGCGGTGTCGATCGACGTCAAGCCGGGCACGCTGCGGACCTGGCTCGCCGAGGGGGCGAGCGAGCCGGAGAAGCTCCGCGGCGCCGCCGGCTCGCCGGGCCTGGAGACCCGCAACCGGATGATCCAGCGCGAGGCGACCCACGTCCACGTGATCCCGATCCGGCTCCCGCTGGAGGACCACGTCATCGGCATGATCTCGCTCGAGGCGCACTGGCGCGCGCCGCCCGGCGCCGAGTTCATCTGGGGCGATTGCCGCGCCGCGCTCGACGTGATGGCGAGCGCCGCGGCGCCGTACCTGAGCAGCCTGCCGCTCGGCCGCAAGGAAGCCCCGCTGGCCGACGGCCTGGCCCCCGTGATCGGCGCGTCGACCGCGGGGATGATGCGGATCCTCGCGGTGTTCGCCCGGCAGGACGAGACCATCCTGCTCAGCGGGCCGACCGGCGTCGGCAAGTCGCGGCTGGCGCGCTGGTGCCACGCGCAGTCGCCGCGCAAGGATCAGGTGTTCGAGACCCTGCGCTTGCTCAGCGTGCCCGAGGACCTCCAGATGGCCGAGCTCATGGGCTGGCGCCGCGGCGCGTTCACCGGCGCGGTCCGCGATACCCCCGGGGCGCTCGAGCGCGCGGCGAAGGGCACGCTGTTCATCGACGAGATCGACAAGCTGTCGCTCAAGGCCCAGGCCGGCCTGCTGCAGGTCCTCGAGGAGCGCCGCTACCACCCGCTCGGCGACAGCGCGAGCGAGCGGCGCGCCGACGTGCGGTTCATCGTCAGCACGAATGTCGATCTCCACGCCGCGGTCCGCGCCGGGCGGTTCCGCGAAGATCTGTACTACCGGATCAACGTGCTCCCGGTCCGGCTGCCGTCGCTCGAGGAGCGGCTCGACGAGCTGACGTCGTGGGTCGAGCACATGGTGCTGCGCCGCCACGCGGAGTCCGGCGATCGGGTCGCGCCGCACGTCACCGAGGACGCGATGCAGCTGCTGCTCGGCACGCCGTGGCCCGGCAACCTCCGGCAGCTCGACAACATCGTGCGCCGCGCCTACGCGATCATGATCGCGGATGGCGGCGACGCGGCGAGCCCGGCCACGCTGTCGCGGCGCCACGTCGAGCAGGCGCTCGGCTACGAGCTCCGGCCCCAGGCGCTCGGGCTGGTCGCGACCCTGTGGCGCGCGGCCCGCGCTTTCGTCGACGAGGCGGAGCGCCGCGAGGCGTCGGGCGCCCGGCTGCCGCTCGATCTCGCCGACGCGTTCCGCGGCCTGGTGCTCGGCGCCGCGATCGAGCGCCGCGGCAGCCGCGACGCCGGGTTCGTGCTCGTCGACCAGGCGTCGCTGCTGCGCAGCCGCAATCACCACCGCGTGCTCCGGCGCGAGCTCGAGCGCGTGCGCCAGCTGATCGAGGCGGTGCCGGGCGACCTCGATCCGGCGCTCGCGGCGCTGCTCGAGCACCCGGACGACCCCGTCGAGTAGCAGAATCCCTCGCAGAATCTCTGGCAGAATCTGTCGTAGAATCTCTCGTAGAATCTCCAGCACCGAATCTCGGAGGCTGCCGCATGCGCTCCGGCCGGACGGCTGGTAGGGTGGGCGCGGTCGCACTCTCGATCCGTGTCCCGCCGATGAACGTACTCGCGGACTTCCTGGAAGCAGAGCAGACCGCCATCGTCGACCTGTTCGCGGTGCGGGTGCAGCAGCTGGTTGCGCCGCGTGCGCTCACGCGCGGTCAGCTCGTCGATCACGTGCCGGCGCTGTTCCGCGAGCTCGTGGCCGCGGTGCGCGAGGCCGGGGCGCCGACCCCGCGTGTCCTCGCGCCGAGCGCCGCGGCGCAGGACCACGGCAAGCAGCGGCTCGGCCTGGGCTACGGGCTCGACGGTCTGGTCCGCGAGTACGGCCTGTTGCACGACTGCATCCTCGAGCGGCTCGAGGCGAGCCAGGCAACCCCCAGCATGCGCTCGCTGCGCGTGCTGGCGGATTGCCTGTCGGGGGCGACCGCGGACTCCGTCAACGAGTACACGGCGCACCGCCAGGACGGCACGGCGGCGGAGCGTCGCCATCTGCTCGATCTGTTCGAGCAGGCTCCCGGGTTCGTGTGCTTCCTGCGCGGGCGCGAGGCGGTGTTCGAGCTCGCGAACCCCGCGTACTACCAGCTGATCGGCCATCGCGACGTGATCGGCAAACCGATCCGCGCGGTCTTGCCCGAGCTCGAAGGCCAGGGTTTCCTCGAGCTGATCGAGCGCGTGTTCGACACCGGCGTGCCGTTCGTGGGCCGCGGCATGCAGGCGCACCTCCAGCGGGTCCCCGGCGCGCCGCTGGTCGAGGCCTTCGTCGACCTCGTGTACCAGCCGATCCGCGACGGCGACGGCACCGTCACCGGCATCCTCGTGCAGGGCCACGACGTCACCGAGGCCAAGCACCAGCAGGCCCAGCGCGAGCTGGTCGAGACCGCGCTGCGCGGCTCCGAGGAGCGCTACCGCATGCTGTTCGAGTCGATCGACGACGGCTATTGCCTGATCGAGGTGATCTTCGATGGCACGGGGCGGCCGTTCGACTATCGCTTCCTCGAGACCAACGCGGCGTTCGAGAGCCACACCGGCCTGGCCGACGCGGTCGGCAAGACGATCCGCGAGATGGTGCCGGACCAGGACCAGCACTGGTACGATCTGTACGGCACGGTCGTGACCACCGGCCAGCCCGCCCGGATCAGCGTCCGCGGCGCGGCGCTGAACCGCTGGTACGAGGTGTTCGCGAGCCGCGTCGGGCCGCCCGAGCAACGCCAGGTCGGGATCGTGTTCAAGGACATCACGGAGCGCAAGCGGGTCGACGAGGAGCGCGAGCGGATGCTCGAGCGCGAGAGCGCGCTGCGCCAGTCCGCCGAGGCGGCGAGCCGGCTGCGCGACGAGTTCCTCGCGACGGTGAGCCACGAGCTGAGGACGCCGCTCGCCGCGATCCTCGGCTGGGTCCAGATGCTTCGCACCGAGGACCTCCCCGCCGAGAAGCGCGAGCGTGCGCTCGAGACCGTGGAGCGCAACGCGCGGGCGCAGGCCCAGCTCGTCGAGGATCTGCTGGACGTCAGCCGGATCCTGGCGGGCAAGCTCCGGCTCGAGGTCGAGCGGGTCGAGGTCGATGCGGTCGTCGAGGCGGCCCTCGAGACCGTGCTGCCGGCGGCCAGCGCGAAGGAGATCCAGATCCGGTCGACCGTTGGTTCCGGCGGCATCGTGATGGGCGACCCGCACCGCCTCCAGCAGGTGGTGTGGAACCTGCTGTCGAACGCGGTGAAGTTCACGCCCCGGGGCGGCCGCGTGCAGATCGTCGTGCAGTGCGTCGAGTCGTCGGTCGAGATCGTGATCGCGGATACGGGGCACGGCATCGAGCCCGGGCTCCAGGGCCAGATCTTCGAGCGGTTCCGGCAGGCCGATGGCAGCACCACCCGATCGCACGGCGGCCTGGGCCTGGGGCTCTCGATCGTGCGCGAGATCGTCGGCATGCACGGCGGCAGCGTCGGCGTCGCGAGCGAGGGCAAGGGGCGGGGGGCGACGTTCACGGTGCGGTTCCCGGCGGCGGTGGCGCGTCACCGGGACCTCACGCCCGCGCCGGATGCGCCGATGGTCGCCCGGGGCTTCGTCCATCCGCCCGAGCTCGTCGGCCTCGACGTCCTCGTCGTCGACGACGAGGCGGACACCCGCGACATGGTCCAGACCCTGCTCGAGCAGTGCGGCGCACGGGTCCGTGCGGCGGCCTCGGCCGCCCATGCCTTCGAGCTGTTCGTCGACCAGCGCCCCGACATCGTGGTCTCCGACATCGGCATGCCGAACGAGGATGGCTACGGGCTGATCGCGCGGCTTCGCGCCTGCACGCCCGCGGGCGGCGGCAACGTCCCGGCCGTCGCGCTGACCGCGTACGCGCGGACGCAGGACCGGACCCGCGCGCTGCTCGCCGGGTTCAGCAACCACGTCGCCAAGCCGGTCGATCCGTCCGAGCTGGTGGCCGTGGTCGCATCGCTCGCACGGTCGCGCGCGTAGCCGGGGCCTGCGTCCGGTTCGGAACGCGGCGCGTCTGGTTGTGACGCACGCGCGGCCCGGCCGTCGCCGGCCGGCGGCCGGGCCCCCGGCGCCAGGCTGCGAGAATCCATGGGTTTCGGCGGTGCTCCGCCGGTCGGCCGGGCGGCCTCGTCGCGCGGCGATCAGACGGCACGGATGCTGCTGACTCGCGGTCACAGACGATGACTTCGCAATGGTTCGGTGACTACGAGATCGTCAAGCAGCTGCGGGTCGGCGGCATGGCGACGCTCTACCTCGCGCGCCGCCACGGCGCCGCGGGGTTCTCCCGGCTCGTCGCGCTCAAGATGATCCACCCGCACCTCGCGGAGCAGCCGAGCTTCATCGAGATGTTCGTCGACGAGGCCCGGATCTGCTCCTGCATCACCCACCCCAACGTCGTCCACGTCGAGGGCTTCGGCGAGCTCGACGGCGTCCATTACCTGGTGATGGAGTACCTCGACGGCTGCTCGGCGAGCGAGCTGTTGCAGGTGTTTCGCCGCGAGCGCCGGCTGCTCGATCCCGAGCTCGCCGCGCGCGTGATCATGCAGGTCGCCGGCGGGCTCCACGCCGCGCACGAGACCCGCGGCCCCGACGGGCAGCTGCTCGAGCTCATCCATCGCGACATCAGCCCGTCCAATGTCCTGATCTCGGTCGACGGCAACGCCAAGCTGATCGACTTCGGGATCGCCCGGGCGCGCAACCGCGTCTCGGAGACCCAGGCGGGGATCACGCTCAAGGGCAAGTACCGCTACGTCGCCCCCGAGCAGGCGCAGCACGCCGTCGTCGACCGGCGCTGTGACATCTTCTCGCTCGGCATCGTGTTCTGGGAGCTGCTGGTCGGCCGGCCGCTGTTCTCCGACGACAGTCACCTGGGGTTGTTGAGCCGGATGTACCAGACCGAGGCGCCGGCCCCGAGCACGGTCAACCCCGAGGTGCCGGCGGCGTTCGATCCGATCGTGCTGGCGATGCTGCAGCACGATCCGGCGAACCGGCCGCAGACCGCCGCCGAGGTCCAGCGCCGGATCGCGAGCGCGATCCCGGGCGCCGCCAACCGCGAGGCCTCCGAGCTCGGCGCGTTCGCCGTCGAGGTCCGCGACCGCTGCGCGGAGCGGCGCGCCCGGCGTGCGAGCGCGGACTCGGCCGGACCGACCAGCTCGGCCGGCTCCGTCGGATCGGACAGCCACAGCTTCTCGCCGAGCCCGAGCCCCCGGCCGCGGATGTCCTCCGCGTTCCGCATCGAGGTCGAGCCGACCGGCGGCTCCGGCGTACAAGAGACCCCGCTGCCGGTGCCGTCGCGGTGGTGGAGGCGGCGTGGCGTGCAGCTCGGTGCCGGCTTGCTCGGCGCCGGGTTGATCCTCGGCATCGTGCTCGGCCGCCGGAGCAGTGACGCCGATGCGCGCGCGCGTGGGGTGCCCAGGTTTGCGCGCGAGCTCGAGCAGATCGTGCCGCACGCTCCCGTGACGCGGGAGGCGCCACCTGCGCCCGCGGTCCTGCCGCCTGCGCCCGCGGTCGCCGCGCCGCCTGCGTCCGCCGTGGCGCCGCTGGCGGTGGCGCCGCCGTCGGTCGCCGTGGCTCTACCGCCGCCTGCGACCGCTCTGCCGTCGCCGACGAACGCACCGCCGTCGCCGACGCCCCCCGCACCGCCGTCGCCGCTACACGCGCCGGCTCCGGCCGAAGCCTCCACCGCGCCGCTCCATGATCCTGCGGCAGCGTCGCCGGCCACGGCCCGGCGCGACGTGGCGCGCGTCGTCGCCAAGCCCAGGCCGAAGCCGGCGCGGCCGGCTGCCGGCGAAGGCGAGGGCGCCCGGCCCGCTCCGGCGCCGCGCGCGCCCAAGGTCTCCGGGGCCAGGTCGCCGTTCACCACCGAGCAGTTCGACGACGCCAGCAACACCAGCGGCGCGCCCGCGGCTGGCGAGACCGTGAAGGGCAAGAAGGCCCCGATCGCCCCCGACTTCGACAACTGACCAGCGAGTCACAAGCCATGAAACAACTACTCTGGATCGTGGTGGTCCTGATCGCGACCACCGGCGGCGTGCGCGCGGAATCCGCCGACGCCACCTCCGCAACCAAGATCACCCTCGCGCGCCGGCTGTACGACGAGGGCGTCGATGCCTTCGGCAAGGGCCAGTGGAGCCTGGCCTACGACCGGTTCAAGACGTCCTACGAGCTCGCCCCGCGGGTGTTGACCCTGTACAACCTCGCCGGCGCGCAGGGCCAGACCGGGCGGCTGGTCGAGGCCACCGAGAACTATCGCAAGTTCCTGCGCGACACCGGCGATGGCCGGTATCCCGATCTCCGGGCCGAGGCCACCAACCAGATGGAGCTGCTCGGCAAGCAGATCGCCCAGCTGACCCTCGACATCCCCAACCTCGAGCCGAGCGACGCCATCGCGATCGACGACGTCGAGTTTCCGCACGCGGCGTTGCACGAGGCGCTCGCGATCAACCCGGGCAGCCACGTCGCGCGGATCCAGCGCGGGACCGTCCTGCTCGCGACCCGCACGGTGACGCTGGCCTCGGGCGCCGCGGAGGTGGTGCACATGGAGCTGCCGGTGAAGTCGCCCGATCTGACGGTTCACCAGAGCCCCGCTCCGCCGATCGGCACCGCGATCGCCGCCGCTCCGGGTGCGACCGCCGCGCTTCACAGGCCCGTCGATCACGGCACGAGCCGAGCCTGGCTGCGCTCGCCGTGGCTGTGGTCGGGTGTGGCGGCCGTGGTCGTGGCGAGCGCCGGCGGGGCCTATCTGCTCACGCGGCCTGATGGAGTGGTCATCAAATGACTCGGCATCATCGTGTATTCATGATCAAACGCCTGCCTTGGTCTATTGCCCCGATGGTGGTGATGGTGGCGATCGCGGCGAGCGCCGCGTGCGGCACCAGCTCGAATAGCCCAGATCCTCCGTCGGACCCGATCGGATTCACCTTTCACACGGACCTCGGCAGCCTGTCCAGCATCGGGTGGACAGGCGTGTTTCACAACATCAAGGGCGATCCCGGCGCAGCGTTCGGCGCGAAGGTGACCAGCTGTGACAACGGCGTGTGCCAGTTCGACGGCCCGGTCGCTCCGGTCGACCCGGTCAACCGCCGGCGCTGCCTGTACCGGACGAGCGTGGTGTGCAACGCGGACAGCGACTGCCCCCTCGATCCCAGCAACAAGCCAACGGCCTGTGTCTACATCTACGACTCGCCGATCTCGACCGAGCTGCGGGGCAGTGACCTCAAGGTCGGCGCATGTGCGTTGACCTATATTCCCGTGCCCGGGGCGGGCCAGCCACCGACGATCCACGGCAAGCTGAACCTGGTCTCGGGGGGGCTCGACATCTCCAACCTGCCGGTCCTCCTGGTCCTCAACGGCAAGCCAGACGGCACCTTCGTGGGGGCCTGCCCGATGTGCGTCGGCGATCCGTCGCCCAACGATGGCAAGAAGGAGGGAACCTGCCGCCCGAGCACTTTCCCGGACCCCGCCACCGGCCACGTCGATCCCGGTTACTCGACGGACACCAGGTGTGACGTCAACCGCTACGGAGATCGCATGGGATACAACTTTGGCTACAGCATGGATTGTTCGCCGACGCTGCTTCCCACGCCCGGCACGACGCCGTTCGGCGGCGGGTTCTCGAGCGCGCCATTCACGATCTCGATCACCGACAACAGCCCTGGGTGCATGGACCCGAAGTTCATGAACGCGAATTGCTTCTGTGGGATGTGCAATGACACGAGCAGGCTGGCGTGCACGAAGAGCTCGGATTGCAATAACGGCGTATCCTGCATCGGGGCATCGATGCCCGGCGACCAGGCGAACGTGAACAACGTCCCGGTGGCCGGCAACCTGTGCGACCCCGGAGAATGCGACTGGAAAGAGGCGGAGGGTGCCGGCACCTGCTTCAGCACCCCGCTGGGGCGGATGATTGGCTGCTATCCCTCGGCGAACAACGGGAGCAAGGACGGCGCGGAGAAAGCCGTGAGCATCAACGCTGCGGGACGCAACGTCGTGGATCACGATGTGTATTACGCCGATACCGCGAGCGCGATCTGCACGCCTGCGGGGATGAACGCCGCGGTCAACAGACAGGTCGGCTTGCCGGGCCTGACGTTCCAGAAGCGCAACTTCCGAATCATTCCAGAGTTTCCGGAGGGTCAGAAATGACATCGACACGGTGGTTGGCTATCTCCATGTCCATCTTCCTCTCCGTCTGCATCTCGCTCGGGCTCGCAGCGTGCACGGACCCGCGAAAGCTCGTGCTGTCGATCGACACCAACGCCGGTGTGCCCTGCGACATCGATCGCATCCGGATCCGCGCGTCGGCCTCCGGAACCACCACGTTCGAGCGCTCGCTCGACGCCGGGCACCTCCCGCTCAGCGTCACGCTGCTCGACGAGACCACGGATGGCAGGTTCGATGTCGAGATCATGGGGCTCAAGGGCGATGTCGAGGTGATGCACGTCACCGGCCCCCTGCAGTTCGGCGACCGCGAGGTCGCACAGCCGGTGATGCTCGATCTGAAGTGCGCGGGCACCACGAAGTGTACGGTGTCCGACGCCATGGCGGTCGGTTCGACCTCGCCGCCGAGCAGCTCGCGGTTCCAGTGTGGCCCCAGCGTGCTCCGCTATGCGGCCGCGATGACCTCGCCGGACGTCACGGACGTGTGCCACGTGCTCACACCGCACGCCGGCAAGGTCCTCGCAGATGGTAGCCGTGGGCCGGTCCGGCTGACCGATCTGGAGCCGCTGCTCCCGGGCTTTGGCTTTCGGTTCTATGGTCAGCCGATCCACCAGATCTGGGTCGGCCGGGATGGCTATGTCTCGTTCGGCCGCGACACTCCCGATCCGAATGGCGATCTCGCCGCCGGCCCGTTCGATCGCAACCTCAAGAAGCTCGGCGCGCCGCCGCCGCCGCGATCGGTGATGGCGTTCTGGGACAAGATGTCGATGGGCTCGCAGGGCGTGTGCTACGAGCTCGATGGCGCGCCCGGTTCCCAGAAGCTCCGTCTGGCGTGGACCCACGCCTGCCTGACCGACAAGTGCGGATCGGACAACCTGAACTTCATGATCACGCTCGACGAGAGCAATCAGCAGGTCGTGCTGTCGTATGGCACCATGACCGCGACCCCGCCGGAGCGCGCGCAGGGCGCCACCGCGACGGTGGGCCTGGTCCACGACGCCACCGGTTGCCCGGTGGATCAGTGCGTGCTCGAGACCGGCCTGTGCAAGGACGGCGCTACCCCCTGTGGCTACTCGCAGGTGTCGTCGAACATGGCCCATACCGGCGGTATGCCGAACATGGCATTTTCACCGATCACCGCGCCACGGTGACGCGGCTCGGATCACTCGCTTTCAGAAGGCGGCCTCGCCGCGACCGCCTGGATGCGGAGCTCGCAGGCTTCCTGGTCGGCGCGGGCGCGGGGCTCGGAGATGTTCAGCAGCGCGATCCGGCGATCGATCGACAGGCAGTACGGGGTCGCGGCCCACAGCCGCGGGTCGTCGAGGCCGCGAAACGCCGCGTGCAGCTGCCACACCTGCGCGATCTTCTCGGGATAGCCGGTGACGATGGCAGTGCCGGTCCGGTTCACGGCCGCGAAGAACACCGTCTGTCCCTCGCCCAGGCTCAGCACGTAGGGCTCGCCGGAGCCATCGGCATTCCAGACTCGCGCGGTCTCGTCCCTCGACGTGGTGATGACGCGCCGCCCGTCCGAGCTGAACGCGATGAGTTGTAATCCACGAGCGTGACCGCGAAGCACGATCGGGGTCCCCGAGCCATCGGCGTTCCATACCCGCGCGGTGCCATCCTCCGACGCGGTCGCGACGCGCTCGCCGTCGGGGCTCCACGCGACCTGGCCGACCCATTGCTCGTGGCCGCGAAGCACCACCGGCGCCCGGGAGCCGTCGAGGCGCCACACGCGCGCCGTGGTGTCGTCGCTGCCGAGGAGGATGCGCGTGCTGTCCGGGCTCCATGCGGCCGTGCGGATGTCCTGTTCGCAGTGATAGACCTGAGCCGCGCCCGAGCCGTCGGGAGGCCATACCTGTACCGTCCGATCGTCGGACACCGTGGCGACCTTCGTGCCGTCGGGGCTGAAACCGACCCAGAACACCTGCTGATCATGGCCGCGATACACGACCGGCTGGCCCGAGCCATCGGCGCGCCACACCCGTGCAGTCCGGTCGTCCGATGCGGTGACGACCCGCTCACCGTCCGGGCTGAATGCGGCCATCAAGACGGGGCGCTCGTGCCCCCGGAGCACGACGGATGGCCCCGAGCCATCGGCGCGCCACACCCGCACCGTCCTGTCATCCGATACCGTGAGCACGCGCCGGTCATCGGGGCTGAACTCCGCCGACTGGACCGGGCCCTCGTGCCCCCGGAGCACGACCGGCTGCCCCGAGCCGTCTGCGCGCCATACCCGCGCGGTCCAGTCGCGCGCGGTGGTGACGATCGATTGCTGATCGGCGCTGAACGCCATCCCCAGGATGCCCAGCTCGTGACCGCGGAGCACGATCGGCGCGCTCGCACCGAGCGGGTCGACCCGGAATACACGGGTGGTCTGGTCGACCGAGGCCGTGAGGATCGACGCGCCGTCGGGACTCCACGCCGCGGTGAACACGAAGCTCTCGTGACCGCGGAGCACCAGGGGCTCGCCGTGTCCGTCGGCGTTCCATACTCGCACGGTGCGGTCGCTGGACGCCGTGACGATGCGCCGGCCATCCGGGCTGAACGCGGCGGTGTGCACCTGACCATCGTGACCGCGCAGCACGAGCGGTTCGCCCGTGCCATCGGCGGCCCACACCCGCGCCGTCGTGTCGTCGGATCCGGTGACGATCTGCCGGCCATCGGGGCTGAACGTGGCGGAAAATACGACGCCATCGTGGCCGCGAAGCACGATCGGCAGCGGCGTGCCATCGGCGTTCCACACCCGCACCGTCTTGTCCGCGGACGCCGTGACGATGCGCCGGCCGTCCGGGCTGAACGCCACCGAGAGCACCGCATCCTCGTGGCCGTGCAGGACGACCGGATCACCGGTGCCCTCGGCGTTCCACAGCCGTGCGGTGCCGTCCATCGAGGCGCTGGCGACGCGCGTCCCGTCCGGGCTGAACGCCACCCGCCACACCGGGCCCGCGTGACCGCGCAGCACGATCGGGGCGCCGGAACCGTCGGCCTTCAACAGCCGGACGGCCCTGTCGTAGGACCCGGTCACGACGCGGGTCCCGTCCGGGCTGAACACCGCCGCCAGGATCGGGGAGTCGTGACCGGGAAGCACGAGCGGCTCGGCCGTGTCGCCGGTCTTCCAGATCCGCGCCTTTCCGTCCTGCATCGCGGCGACGATGCGCTGGCCGTCGGAGCTCCAGGCCGCGCTGTAGGCGGTCATTCCCCAGGACCGCACCTCGCGTGCGAGCCCGGGCTGGAGCACCTTGCTCGCGACCTCGGCCCAGCCGCGCGGCACATCGGGCGGCTCGACGTCGCGGACCAGCGCGAGCGCCGTGGTCGGATCTCTCTGCTCCAGCGCGCGCGCGGTCGCGATGCGCGTGGCGTTGCGCGCTTCGCGGGCCTCGAGTTGCGCCACGCGCCGGCCGCGCCGGGCGCTGACCGCCAGCGCGGTCACGACCACCGCCATCACCGTGGCGCTGGCCAGCACGGCGATCACGCGCAGTCGCCGCCGCCGGCGGATGCGCTCGGACAGCGCGACCACCGCGAGCAGGAACCGCTCCTCGCGCGCCCCGAGCCCGAGCGGCTGCCCGGCGTCTGGCTCGGTGCGCCGGCGGGCGAGCCAGTCCGCCGCCTCGCGCGCCGCCTGATCGCGCCACAGCAGGCCCTGGGCGGACCGACTGGCCTCCCACTGCCGCGCCGCCGCGTCCAGCCGCGCCACGAATTGCGTGTCCTGCTGGCTCTCGGCGAGCCACTGCTGGAGCTTGTCCCAGCTCTCGATCAGCGCCTCGTGGCACAGCTCCACCGTCGCACCCTCGCGCTCGCTGCCGGCCTCGACCACCACGAGCCGGGCGTCGGACAGCCGGCGGATCACCTGCGCCACCGCGGCGGCGTCCGCGGCGTCCGCCTGCAGATCGGAGAGCCCCACCACCGCGCGCGTCCGCTCCGGCGTGCACAGCCGCAGCACCACCGCCCGGCACAGCCGCTGGTCGGCCGCCGACAGCGACGCCAGGACGCCGTTGGCATGCGCCGACAACGCCCCGCCGACCCCGCCGCTCTGCTCGTAGCTCGCCTGGGTCAACCGGCGGCCCTCGCGATCCCGCGCCTCCCACAGCCGCGCGGCGGTGAACTGCAAGAGCGGCAACGGCGTCTTGGTGCGCTCGAGCCCGTCGAGCATGGCCTCGATCATCGCCGCGTTCTCGAACCGATACCCGGCGGCCTCCAGCGGCCGGATCAGCGCGCCCCGCAGGTCCTCGCGCGCCATCGGCCGCAGAAACCATAGCCCCCGGGTGGCCTCGGCGAGGAAGTGGCCATCCTCGGCCATGCGATACAGAAAGTCCGAGCGCAGCGACAGCATCACCCGCAGCGGCGACGACGCGTCGTCGGCCACGCCCTCGAGGCAGGCGACGAACGCCGCGCGCTCGGCCGCGTCGGCCCCCAGCGTGTAGAGCTCCTCGAACTGATCGACATACAAGAGGATGCGATGCGGCCCTCGCTCGCGGCGACACCGCGCCCGCAGCCGGGCGCCCACCAGCCCGGGTTGCGCGCGCAGCTCGCTCACCAGCGCCTCGGCCGCGCCGTCGTCGCCGGTCGCCGGCGCCAGCTGCGCGAGCAGGTCCGCGAGCTGCGCCAGCGGCCTCCGACCAGGCCGCACGATGAACGCTTCCCACCGCTCCCCGGAGCGCTTCAGCGCCGGGATCACCCCCGCGCGCACGAACGACGACTTCCCGGCGCCGCTGGGTCCGGCCACGACCACCAGCGGCTGGTTGCGCAGCCGCCCGGTCACGCCGGCGATCTCGCGATCCCGGCCGACATAGCGCTCGGCGTCCGCCTCCTGGAACGCCGCCAGCCCGGCGAACGGGCTCTCGTCCTCGCCGAGCTCGCTCGCCCGGCCGCCGTGCGCCAGCCCCTCCAGCGCCGCGCCCAGCTCCTCGGCCGAGCGATACCGCCCGTCCCGCGGCTTGCACAGGCAGCGGTCAATGATCGCCCCGAGCGCGCCGAGGTCCGGCCGCCGCTCGCGGACGCTCGGCATCGGCGCGTCGGACTCGGCGATATCCAGCAGCTCGAGCACCGAGCAATGCGCCAGCGGGTGAGTCCCGGTGACCAGCTCGTACAGCAAGATCCCCACCGTCCACAGATCGCTGCGCCCGTCGATGTCCTCGGCGCGCAGCTGCTCGGGGGACATGTACGGCATCGTCCCGAGCAGCGCGCCATCCTGCGTCAGCCGCGCGCCGCGCTGCATCGGCCGCGCCACCGGATCGAACACCGACAGGTCGATCGCATCGAGCCGCTTGGCGATGCCGAAATCGAGCACCACCACCCGTCCCGTCCCCGTCAGGAAGATGTTCTCCGGCTTCAGATCGCGGTGGACGATCCCGAGCGGGTGCGCGCACGCCAGCGCCCGCACCACCGGCAGCATCAGCTCGACCGCCAAGCTCGGCGACACCAGCCCCGCGCCGTCGCCCGCGGCGTCCGCCCCGCGCTCGCGCTGTGCCATCCACTCGCGCAGCGTCCTGCCCTCGAGGTACTCGAGCACCATGTACGGGTAGCCCCGGATCTCGTCGACCTCGTGGATGACCACGATGTTGTCGTGCCGGCAGCGCGCCGTCGCCTGGGCCTCGATCAGGAACCGCTGCGTGCTCGGCCCCGAGTGCATCTGCAGCACCTTGATCGCCACCAGCCGGCCGAGCGCCGTGTCGCGGGCCAGGTACACCGCCCCCATGCCGCCCTCGCCGAGCTTGCGCAGCAGCTCGTAGTGCTTGACGGTCGAGCCGACCTGCGGCGGCGCCTCGTGCTGCCCGCTGTGCTCGAGCGGCACCGGCGGGTAGCCAGGCACCGCCTCGAGCTCACCCGGCGTCGCGGCAGGCATCACGCCTGGCCCCTCGGCGACAACAACGGTCTTGATCATCGACATGCGGCC
>DASWRS010000076.1:0-22742 GCA_036403075.1 Kofleriaceae bacterium | reverse complement strand
CCCGCCCGGCCCGTCGAGCGGCGACTGCGGCGTGGTCGCGACCCGGATCTGCACGATGTCGGTGATCGGGATCGTCGAGACGTCGAACGTGCCGTAGTACGGATCGGTCACCAGCACGCCGTCGATCAGGATGCCGACCGCACCCTTGCGCGCGCCGCGGATGTCGATGTTGAAGCCGCCGCGGCCGGCGTCGCGCACCGTGACATCGGGGAGCAGCGCGAGCGCGGTGGCGAGATCGACCGCGCCCCGCGCCGCGAGCTCGGCGCCGGTCAGCCGGACCTCGGTGTCGCGATCGAACGGCTTGTCCGGCCGCTCGTCGAAGATCTCGATCGCCTCGCCCTGGGCGATCGCGGGGGCCGCGGCGTTGCTGACCCCGCTCGGTTCGGCGGCGGGCGGCGCCGGCGGCGGGGGTGCGTCGGTGGGCTCGGCCACCGGGGGCGGCGGCTCGGTGGGCCCGGCCGCCGGCGACGCCTGCGCGGTGCGCGCTGGGGGCCGGTCGTCCGCGTGGGCGGGGTTCCCCCACAGCAGCACCGGCGCTGCCATCGAAATCAAGTAGTTGCGAAGGCGGGTCATCGCGTCACAGCACTCCAGCAAGACTCCGGCCGCCGATGTTGCACCGGCGTTACCGCGCGCGCGGCACGCCCGAGTCTACCACCGACGACCCGTGGTCATCGCGGCTGCGCGGCCGCGGCGACCGGCTCCCAGTCGCCGAGCTCGTCGAGCCGGACCTGCGAGCGGCCGTCGAACGCGACCCGGAGCGACATCGGCTCGGCGACGAGCTCGCGCGGCGCGACCCACATCGCCCGGCGCACGATGATCAGCGCCATCGCGAGCGGCATCCCGGCGAACCGGGCGTCGGGCCGGGTCTCGATCAGATCGTCCTCGGTCATCATCAGCTCCATCACCACGCCGGTGCCGGGGCACTCGATGCGGGCGCCGAGATCGCCGGTCACGATCTGCGCCGAGCGGCAGGCGAACGCCGGCCAGCGGTGGCGATCGAGCGCGCGGCTGTAGTCGATCCAGTCGCCGGGCGCGATCACGCGCGCCGGCATCGTCGCGATGCGCGCGATCGGCTCGCGATCGGTCAGATCGAGCTCGAGCGCGCGGCGGTAGCAGCGCAGCGCGCCGCGCCACAGCTGGTAGCTCGCCGCGCACTGGCCGGCCTCGAGCAACGCGCCGCGCGCGGTCGCGAGCTCGCCGCTGCGCAGCGCGCGCTCGGCGTCGCCGAGCAGCAGCCGGACGTCGGCGTTCACAGCGCGCCGGCCCCCGTGCGCGGCAAGCTCATGACCCGGTGATGTCACGGTGGTGCGCGGCCAGCGCGGGCGCGGCGTAACAACCGCGTTACGACCGCGGACCTACAGCGCAGCACACGCGCCTCGGAGCCGCCCACGCGCGCCACACATCAGAACTGGAAATAGATGAACGGCACGACCTTGGCGTGGCCGAGCTCGCGCAGGACCAGCGCGACGCCGGCGAGCACCGCGCCCTGCGCCCAGGGCGGCAGCCCGACGAAGCGCCGGCGCAGCCAGCGGAAGCTGCCCTCGGCGAACACGTGGCAGGCGACCCCGGCGACCAGCGCCGTCGTGACGATCGGGACCAGGTTGGCGTGGTCGGTCTCGAGCGCGGCGATCTGGCGCAGCACCGCGAGCGCGTTGTCGAACGACGTCGCGCGGAAGAAGATCCACGCCAGGCACACGTACTGGAACACCAGCGCGACCGCCAGCGCGCGGCGCGCGTAGCCCGCGATCCGGACCCGCAGGTGGGCGGCGCCGTACGCGCAGGCGTCGGCCGCGATGCCCAGCGCCCAGGTCAAGGCGATCAGCGGGATCCACGTCCAGCTCGGCGCGTACGCGAGCGCGGCGAGGAACCCCAGGCCCGCGCCGCACATCGCCAGCCGCAGCACCTCGGGCAGCCACGGCCGCCGCACGATGAAGTCGGCGATCTCGGGGCCGCGCCGGAACAGCGCGCGCCACGGCATGCCCGCGACCGCCTCGAGCGCTTCGATTTCGCTGCCGCTGGCGCTCTCGCTGGCGCTGGCGCTGTCGGGCTCGGCCGGCCGCGCGCGCGACAGCCACGCGGTCGCGACCGCCCACGCCGGCGTGAGGTACAGCCAGGCGACCACGAGCTGCGGCCACGCCCCGGCATCCGGGATCACGCTGCGCTGGAACGCGATGCCGACCGCCGCGAGCATCAGGCAGCCGCCGAGCAGGCGCCACGCGTCCCCCGCGTGGCCCTCGGTCCGGCGCTGGAAGTACCGGGTCACGGCGAGGCCAGAGCCGTGCAGCGCGCCCCACACGATGAACGTCCAGCTCGCGCCGTGCCACAGCCCGCCGAGCACCATGGTCGCGATCAGGTTGACGTAGGTCCGCCACGGCGCGCCGCGGCTGCCGCCGAGCGTGATGTAGAGGTAGTCGCGCAGCCAGGTCGACAGGCTGATGTGCCAGCGGTGCCAGAACTCCTGCAGATTCGCCGAGCGATACGGCGTGCGGAAGTTCTCGGGCAGGCGGAAGCCCAGGACCTGGGCCGAGCCGATCGCGATATCGGAGTACGCCGAGAAATCGAGGTAGATCTGCAGCGCGTAGCCGCAGACCCCGGCGACGACCTCGATCGACGAGAACCGCTCGGGCGCCTCGAACACGCGGTCGACCAGCGCGAGCGCGAGGCTGTCGGCGAGCGCGATCTTCTTGAACAGCCCGACGACGATGCGGAACAGCCCGGAGGTCGCCGACGACAGCTCGAGCGCGGGCAGCTCGGCGAGCTGCGGCAGCAGGTCCTGGGCGCGGACGATCGGCCCGGCGACCAGCTGGGGGAAGAACAGCACGAAAGTCGCGAACGACAGCGCCGAGCGCGTCGCGCGCAGCCGGCCGCGGTAGACGTCGATCGTGTACGACAGCGACTGGAAGGTGTGAAACGAGATCCCCGCGGGCAGGATCAGGTGGAGCTTCGGGACGCCGAGGTGGAGCACGTCCTGGGTGAAGAAGTCGGCGTACTTGAAGAACACCAGGATGCCGAGGTTCGAGCACAGCGACAGCACGACGAGCGCCTTGCGCCGCCGCGGGTCGGAGCTGCGCTCGATCCACAGGCCGAGGTAGTAATCGAGGACGATCGTGCCGAGCAGCAGCGCGAGCAGGTAGCGGTACGGTCCCGGCATCGCCGCGGCCCACGCGTGATAGAACAGCGCCGAGACCACGAACAGCACGACGACGCGGCCCATCGGGCGATACGCCGGCGCGCGGGTCGCGCCCAGGCCGATGCCGAGCACCGCGAGTACGACCAGGTGGCCGTGCGACGCGATCGCGGCGGTGGTGGGATCGAGCGCGCCGGCGCGCCACGCCAGCGCGAGGGTGGCGCCGACCGCGGCGAGCGCGACGACCATGCCGCGCGCGATCCACGCCTGGCCCCGGTCCGAGGTGATCCAGCCGCCCGCGCGCCGCCCGACCGCCAGCGCAGCGACGAGCAGCGCGCCGCCGATCGCCCAGTGCACGGCGAGCGGGCCGAGCGCACGGAGGGACCAATCGGCCGACCCACCGGTGGCCCCGTTGGCCGATCCGTCGCCGCCGCCGGCCGCGAGCCGGATCAGCACGCCGCCGATCGGGTCCCACAGCGCGTCGGGGTCCTTGGCGACCAGCGCGAACACGACGTCGCCGAGCAGCACCATGACCGCCAGGCGCGCCCATGCCAGCCGCGGTCCGCCCCAGCGCGCCAGCGCGTAGAGGAAGAACACCGCGATCAGGAACAACGGGTAGTCGGGGCTCGAGAACAGCATCGATCCATCGTCGGGGGCGTCTACGTCCTAGGGGTTCGCACCGGGCAGCGCGGCGTCGGAGGGTTGCGCGGGAGGTGGCGGCAGCGGGAGATCGAGCGACGGCGTCGGCGGCAGGCCGTGGCCCCGGCGCCACGTCCCGTACTCGCCGAGCACCGCCGACGATAACGCGTCGGCCCACCACTGGTAACCGAGATCGCTCAGGTGGACGTGGTCCTTGTACGCGACCCGGGGCTCGGCGATGACCCACTGGTGCATGCGATCGGCGCCGCCCATCGCGGCGAACGTGTCGAAGAATGCGGCGTGGTTGCGCAGCGCGGCGGCGTGCTCGACCGCGATGATCTCGGCCAGCACGTGTGGCGTGTGCCACTCGCACTCGGGGATCATCGGAGCGTCGGACCTGAGCTTGTCGCACTGCTTGCCGGCCTCGCGCGTCGCCATGTCGGGCGGGCCGAGCACCAGCACCGCCGCGGTCGGCGCCGCCGCGCGGATCCGCAGGATGGTCTCGTCGAAGTACCGCGCCATGGCCTCGAGATCGAGGTCGGGATCGTCGGCCTCGTTGGTGCCGTACTGCAGCACGACGAGCCGCGGATCGCGGCTCGCCAGCTGCTCGCCGATCACCGACCAGTCCCACGATCGCAGGCTGCCGAGCCGGCGGCCGACCACGCCGAGCGAGTCGACGATCACGCCGGGCTTGAGCCGCTCGAGCACCACGCCGAACAGATCGATCACGCCACCGCCGCCGTGCTGCAGGGTCAGCTTGTGCGGGCCGTCGGCGACGGCGACGACCTGGCGCGCCGGGTGCGGCGGCTCGATCGCCGCGGTCCGGGTCGGTAGCTGCTGCCACGGCCGGTCGTCGACCCGGTAGCGCAGCGTGCCGTGATCGTGCGCCGCGTAGTACAGGATCTCGAACTGCGCGACCCGGGTCCCGGCCTGGCACTCGCTGCAGGTCTCGACCCAGAGCTCGGCGCCCTTCTTCTGGCCGTAGACCCGCAGGCCGACCAGGCCGTAGGGCTCGGGGTCGGCCTTGTGGCCGCCGATCGAGGCCTTCCAGGCGCCCGACGCGCCGTAGCGGATGTCGCGCTGATAGTAGTGCTTCGCCGGCGGCTTGCCCGCGGCGACCAGGCCGCGCCCGGCGTCGCCGAACCGGCCCTGCAGGGTGACCCGCAGCCGCGAGGTCATCGAGTCGCCCGCGGTGTGCGAGTCGCCGAAGAATAGCCACAGCACGCGCGACGCCGGATCGCGCGGATCGCCGCGCTCGGCCGCGGCCAGGCCGACGAACAGCGGATCGAGGCTGCCGGCCGGCGCGTCGAGGTAGCTCGGCGGCACCACCGGCGCGGCGGGCGCGGCCCCGGCGGTGACGCTGGGCGGCGCCGCGACCGGGGTGGCCGCGCCGGTGGTCGCGGCGGGCGCGCGCGGCGGCTCGACCAGCTTGCGGCGATCGCCGTCGCAGCCGCTGCCACACCCCGCGAGCGCGCAGATCAGCGCGAACGCGTAGCTAGTGGGCCGCATACTTCTGGTAACCCGCCATCAGCGTCCCGAACAGACCATCCGCCAGCCGCTCGGCGCCCTTGCGCGACAGGTGCTGGAAGTCGGTGCCGACCAGGCCCTTGCGGAACCACTTGGCCGCCGAGCCAATGCCGCCCATCCAGTCGTACGTCGAGTAGAACGCGCAGCCGGCGGCGTGCGCTGCGTCGCGCTGCGCCGAGACCAGCTTGGGCATCACCGGCCGCGACGCGTACGAGCCTTCCACGGCCACGGCCTGATCGGTCGGCGACACCACCAGGCAGCTCGCGTCGGGGCGGGCGCTGCGGATCTCGGCGAGCAGCTTGCCGTAGTGCGCGCCGTAGTCGCGGGTGTCGCGGTCGGTCGGGCCGAGCCACTCGGCCTCGTTGGCGCCGATCATGATCATCACCAGATCGGCGGCGCGGTGCGCGAGCTCGGCCTGGAAGTGCTCGGGCTTCTGGGCGTCGAAGCTCTTGACGTTGACGCTGACCACGCCGAAGTTGTCGACCACGACGCCGCGCGGGTTCTCGAGATCGATCCCGAACAGCCGGACCTTGCCCGACGTGGCGATGTCGAACTTCGCCGCGCCGCCACCGTCGAGCGTCGCCGCGGCGTAGCCGGGCTGCTTGCTCGCGTTGCGGGTGTCGGCCCGCGCGACCTGCTTGCCGTCGGCGGTGACCGTCACGCTGCCGCCGCGCGGCTGCGCCAGGTAGTACAGCTCGACGTGCGAGACCGCACCGGCGACCAGCTTGATCGTGGCGCGGCCGTCGTCGGTCTCGGCCGTGCTGCCGCCGACACCGTACAGGCCGTCGGCGATCTGGCTGGTCGAGATCGCGTGGGCGTTCCAGCTGCCGCCGCTCGATCGCGTGATCGCCTCGTGACCGCAGAACCGGTGCGGCGGCACGACGAACACGAAGCCCGGGCCGCCGTTGCCGAGCTCGTCCTGCAGGCGCAAGCGCAGCCGGCCGGGGATCGCGTCGGTGGCGATTACCGAGTCGCCGTACCACGACACGCGCACCGCGCGGCCGAGCTTGCCCTGCTTGAGCGACTCGATCGCGCCGTAGAACCCGTCCATCGCCCAGTGCTTGCACTCGGCGGGCGTGCCGTCGATGCAGTCGTCCTCGAGCGCGAGGATCTTGCTGCGATCGGCCGCGACGATCGGCCCCCGCGGGGCGCCGGTGTCACCGGGCGCTTCGGGGGCTTCGCCCTCGGCCGCCGCCGCCGCCGGCCTGGCGAACGCCGGGCCCGCGGCGGCCACCGCCCCCGGGTCGCGCCGCGCGCGGAACCGATCGGCGAGCCTGCCGATGCCACCATCGAGCACGAACAGCGCCGCCACGAGCAGGCCGACGAACCACAGCAGCGCCCGCGCGATGGTCCAGCTCCGATCGGACGCCGACATGGCAGCCGAAAGTAAGCGAACCCATGGGGGAGTCAAGGAGCAGCGCCGAAGCCCGCGTCAGATCACGCGTGCGGCGGCCCCCACGCCGCCCCACGCGGCCCGATGCGGCCCGATGCGGCGACCACGCCGGTGCCAGATCGCGTCAGCCGGCGTACCGACCTTCGTCAGCCAGCGCCAGGAGCGTCCAGGGAGGCGGGCCGCGAGGCGAGAGCGACCGCATGTTAGAGTCACCGTCGTGGCCGCGTGGTTCCGCCCGAGCCGTCCCAACCGGCCGCTGGTGGCCGCGCTCGCGCTGTCGATCCTGCCGCTCGCCGCGTGGACCGCGGTCCGCCAGCTCGACGGCGCCGAGCGCCGGACCGCGCTCGCGGCGACCGCCCCGCAGGCCACCCGCCCGGGCTACGCCACCTCGGATCGCTGCGAGGCCTGCCACCCGGCGCAGTACCACTCGTGGCACCGCGGCTACCACCGCACGATGACCCAGTATGCGACCCCGGACTCGGTCCGCGGCGACTTCGCGGACGTCCGGCTCGAGGGCGGCGGCTACGACGTCCGGCTGTCGCGCCGCGGCGACGCGTTCTTCGCCGAGATGGTCGATCCGCTGTGGCAGTACCAGGTCGACATCGGCCAGCGCCCGGTGCCAGGCCCCGGCGAGGCCGCGCCGCGCGTCGTGCGCCGGATCTCGATGGTGACCGGCTCGCACCACATGCAGGCGTACTGGGTGCCGTCGAACGAGGGCAACGGCCAGATGTCGCTGCCGTTCACCTACCTGTTCGACGACCACCGCTGGGTGCCGCGCAGCCAGGTGTTCCTGCATCCGCCCGAGCAGGACCATTACGACGAGCAGGTCTGGAACGTCAGCTGCATCCGGTGCCACACCACCGCCGGCCAGCCGCTCGCGCTGATCCCCGGCGGCGGCTGGAAGATCGAGAGCCGGCTCGGCGAGAACGGCATCGCCTGCGAGGCGTGCCACGGCCCGGCCGAGGCCCACGTCGCAGCCAACCAGAACCCGCTGCGCCGCTACTGGCTGCACGTCCGTGGCACGGGCGATCCGACGATCGTCAACCCGGCGCGGATCCCGGCCGCGCGCGGCGCCGAGGTCTGCGGCCAGTGCCACTCGCTGACCGACATCAGCGAGGACATCGAGCTCGGCGGAGGCAAGACCTACGTCGCCGGGGCCGAGCTCGAGCGCTCGCAGCCGCTGCTCCGCCCGCTGCATCCATCGCCGGCGCTCGAGCGCTACGTCGCCGACGATCCGCTGTACCTGCGCAACTACTTCTGGGCCGACGGCACGATCCGGGTGTCGAGCCGGGACCACAGCGGCATGGTCGAGTCGAAGTGCATGCAGAGCGGGACCCTGTGGTGCGGCAGCTGCCACTCGCTGCACGACAGCGATCCGGTCAACCTGCTGGCCCGCGGCAAGGAGTCCGACGCGGCGTGCGCGTCGTGCCACCCGGCGATCGGCGGCGCGATCGCGGCCCACACCCACCACGCGCCGAGCTCGCAGGGCAGCCGCTGCTACAACTGCCACATGCCGTACACCGTGTACGGCCTGCTCAAGGGGATCCGGAACCACCGGATCGACAGCCCGCAGGTGACCGCCGCCGCGGCGTCCGGCGGCAACCAGCGGCCCAACGCCTGCAACCTGTGCCACGTCGACAAGACCCTGGGCTGGACGGCGCAGCAGCTCGCGCGCTGGTCCGGCAAGCCCGCGCCGGCGAGCGCCGCGCCCGCCGAGGGCCCCAACGAGGGTCCCAACGATGGTCCCAACGATGGTCCCAACGATGGCCCGCCGGCGGCGGTCACCTGGCTGGTCTCGGGCGACGCCGTGCTGCGCGCGATCGCGGCCTGGCACTTCGGCTGGCAGGCCGCCGCGCAGCCCGCGGCCGTCGGCGCGGCGGTGCCCTACCTGGTGGCCGCGCTCGACGATCCGTACGCCGCCGTGCGCTACGTCGCCGGCCACGCGCTCGACAAGGTCCTGCCCGGCGCGGCGTTCGACTACCTGGCGCCGCCCGAGGCCCGGCAACGCGCAGCCGCCGCGATCCTGGAGCGCTGGCTCGCGCAGCACCCGATGACCGCGGCCGAGCGCCAGGCGACCGACGCGCGGATCCGCGATCTCGTCGCGCGCCGCGACAACACCCCCGTGCGCGCGATGGAGTGAGCGTGGCGAAGCGATCCTCGAAATCCTCGACGCCTTCGACGCCTTCGACGCCTTCGATCGCCGGGGCCGAAGCGCGCGATGCCGCCGGTGCCCGCGCCGACGCCGGCGACGACGCGATGATCCGCCGCCACCTGGCGTTCGGCTGGTGGTCGCTCGCGGTGTTCACCACGCTCGGGCTCGTGCTCGAGGCCGCGCACGGCCTCAAGCTCGGCTGGTACCTCGACGTCACCAGCGCGACGCGGCGGCTGTCGTTCACGCTGGCCCACGCGCACGGCACGCTGCTCGGCCTGGTCCACATCGCGTTCGCGCTGTCGCTGGGCCGCGCGAAGCTGGCCGCGGCGACGGTGGCCCGCGCCTCGTTCGCGCTGCGCGCGGTGACGATCCTGCTGCCGCTCGGCTTCCTGCTCGGCGGCGTGGCGTTCTACGCCGGCGATCCCGGGTTCGGGATCGCGCTGGTGCCGCCGAGCGGCGCGCTGCTGGTCGTGGCGCTCGCGATGGTCGCGCGCGGGTTCTCGTCGCGCTGATCGGCCCGGCAGATCGCGGCAGCCGCCGCGTCCCGGATCCGGGTTTGCGCCGCCGCGGCGCCGGCGTATCCTGCCGCGATGCGCCCCGAGCTCGAGGAAACGCTCGCCGCGCCGGCGTCCGTGCCGACCCCGGCCTCCGACCCGAGCCCGAGCCGGACCGCGACCGCGCCGCGCGCGACCACCGGCGAGCCGGGCTCCGAGCTGACGGCCGGCACGCACCTCGGCCACTTCCGGATCGAGAAGCAGCTCGGCGCCGGCGGCATGGGCGAGGTCTACCTCGCGACCGATCTCGCGCTCGATCGCCCGGTCGCGATCAAGGTCCTGCCCACCGCGGTTGCGCGCGATCCGGCGCGCCGCGATCGCCTGGTCCGCGAGGCCCGGGCCCAGGCCAGCGTCAACCACCCCAACATCGGCCACATCTACTTCATCGGCGAGGAGGCCGGCCGGCTGTACTTCGCGATGGAGTACGTCGCCGGCGAGACCGTCGCCGACCGGCTCGCGGCCGGGGCGATCGCGGTCGACGACGCGCTCTCGATCATCCGGTCCGCGGCGCTCGGGCTGCGCGAGGCCCAGCGCGGCGGCATCACCCATCGCGACATCAAGCCGTCGAACCTGATGATCGATGGCCACGGCATGGTCAAGGTCCTCGACTTCGGCCTCGCCGCCGGCACGCCCGGCGCGATCGGCCAGGGCCCGGTCGCCCAGACCTCGCTCGCCGGCACGCCGCTGTACATGGCGCCCGAGCAGGCGCGCGGCGACCGGGTCGACTTCCACGCCGACATCTACGCGCTCGGCGCCACGCTGTTCCACCTGGTCGCGGGCCGGCCGCCGTTCGAGGCCGACAGCCTCGACGTGCTGCTGTCCAAGCACGCCAGCGCCGACCGCCCGGTGCTGCCGCGCCGCAGCGGCACGGCGCGCACGACGACCGCGGCGATCGACGCCTTGTGCGGCCGGATGATGGCGCCCGATCCCGCCGCGCGGTTCGCCAGCTACGACGAGCTGATCCGCGCGATCGAGCTCGCCTCGGTCGACCACGCGCGGCCCGCGGGGTTCTGGGTCCGCATGATGGCGGCCTGCGTCGACTTCCTGCTCGCGTCGGTCGCGACGCTCCTCGTCGTCGGCGCCGTCGCTCTCGTCCTGTCCCACAGCAAGGCCGACGAGGGCGGCCTCCTGTTCACGGTGTATGCGGTCGGCGCCACCGTGCTGACCGCGCGCAACGGCCGCACTCCCGGCAAGTGGCTGTTCGAGCTCGAGGTCGTCGACGTCACGACCGGAGGCCGGCCCAGCCTCGGCCGCGCTGCAGTCCGCGTCGTGGTGCCGGTCGCGGTACCGCTCATCGGCCTGCTCGCCAAGTTCGTGACCGAGCTCGCCGGCCACAAGGTCTCCGACATCGTCGGCATCGTGGGGCTGCTGGTGACCGCGCTGGCGCCGCTCGCGCTGCTCTGGGCGTCGCTGCGCTCGCACGGCAAGCTCACGGTGTGGGACAAGCTCAGCGGCACCATGGTGCGCTACCGCACGCGCCGCGCCACGCCGATCTAGAGCATCTGCTACGATCAGGCTGGTGCGCACGTGGCTCGTGGTGCTGCTGGTGGGCTGTCAACCGATGCCCGAGCCGGCCGCGCCGCACGCCGCCTCGGCTGCACCGGTGGCGGACGACGCGGCCGATGCGAGCACACCGGCCGCGCCGGGGGCCGCGCCGGGTGCCACGATCGACGATCGCATGGTCGACTTCGCGTTCGACGGCGGCCAGCTCGAGTTCGAGCTCGTGCGCCGCGGCACCCGGATCGAGCAGCTCGTGCGCAACCGCTTCGCCGTCGCGGTGACGATGCACTGGACGATCGAGGCGCTCGACAACCTCGAGCCGGCCTCGGCGCTCGAGGGCACGGTGGTGCTGCCCGCGGCGCCCGAGCCGCGCGGCACCGGCGCGCCGGTGGTGCTCGCCGAGCTCGTGCAGATCGATCCCGGCGAGCGCTATCGCCGCGAGCTGTACTTCCACGCGCGGTTCGGCGATCCGCGGGTGCGGCCGCGGCGGTACGTCTACGGCCTGCCCTACCCGCACGGCCTGACGTTCACGGTGCTGCAGGGGTTTCACGGCGAGTTCTCGCACCGCGGCTCGAACGAGTTCGCGGTCGACTTCAACTGCCCGGTCGCGACCCCGGTGGTCGCGGCGCGCCCCGGCGTCGTGGTCGCGACCCACGCCAGCGCGCAGGGCTCCGGCACCTCGCCCGAGTTCCTCGACGACCGGCGCACCAACTTCGTGATCGTCCGGCACGACGACGGCACGCTCGGCGAGTACATGCACCTCGCGCCCAGCGGCGTCGAGGTCGCGCCCGGCCAGCGCGTCGCCCGCGGCCAGGAGCTCGGGCTGTCGGGCAACACCGGGTTCTCGTCGACACCTCACCTGCACTTCCAGGTGATGACCGCCGCGGACGACGGCGTCGCCAAGCGCTCGTTCCGGTTCGAGCTCGCGGTCGCGCCGCGGCGGGTTTCCGAGCCGATCCAGGGCCAGCGCTACGCAGCGTGGGAGTGATGCCGCAGCGATTCGCGTCGTGATAGGAGGTTTTCCGAGCGTGAGTCATCGCTCGCGCTGCGAGGGATTCTTGGTTTCGGCAAGCCGCGGCTCGCCGTGGCTCGCCGTAGCGGCCCGCGCAAGACGGGCGACCCGCACGCCGCGCGATCCCACAGCGGAGATCGTGGCGTGGATCGCGGTGACGTGGTCATTGCGGCCGACCTCGTGAGGAAGCTGATGATAGACTGGGGAGGTGATGTGCCCGGTGTGTCGCCAGCGCCCAGCTGAAGTCGGGGTGCTGTGCGAGGAATGTCGTGACGAGCTCTCGAGCCCGATCAAGATCATGCCCGAGCAGATCCAGCTGCACGGGGCGCGACCGACGATGGCCGCGCTGATCGACATCTGGGGCCGGCCGCATCGGCTCGATCCGCGGACGTTGATCGGCCGTCAGGTCGACGGCCAGGGTCTGGCGATCCTCGAGCCCTCGGTGTCGCGCCACCACGCGCACCTGACGCTCGACAACGACGAGTGGACCGTGCGCGACCTGGGCTCGGCCAACGGCACGTTCCAGGACGACAAGCTGATCGCCGCGCCGGTCGAGGTCCACGAGGGCGACCGCGTCCGGTTCGGCCACATCGCGTTCTACTTCGTCGAGGACGTGGCGCGGCTGCCGCCGCCGCGGCTCGGCCGGACGATGACCGCGACGATCCGGCCGACCGACCGCAGCTCGGTCAATCCCGCCAAGCCGTTCGCGGTCGACGCGCTCGGCGCGCTCGGCAACGAGGACCACACCGACGTCGGCCTGCCCGTGATGTCGTTCAAGATGCACGAGCCGACCGGCGGCGGCGGCGGCCTGATCGAGGTCGACGGCAAGCAGGTCCAGCTGACCACCACGCAGTTCGAGCTGATGGCGCTGATGATCAGGCGCATGGCCGGCGAGCTCCACCAGCCCGAGCTGGTCCGCGGCTTCGTGCGCTCGTCCGAGCTGATCGCGGACCTGTCGTGGGACACCCGCGAGCCGAGCGAGAACCACGTCAAGCAGCTCGTCCGCCGCGTCCGGCGGGCGCTGATCAAGTCGGAGATCGGCGACCTGATCGAGTCGCGCCACCGCTTCGGCTACCGCCTCCGCGCGATCCCGCGCGAGTGAGCGGGGCGTCGCTCGCTCGGCGCTCGTGGTGGCTTGCCTCAGCGCTTGTGCTGGCGCGTGCCGTTGGCTGATCCATAGGGGGCTTTCCCGCCCCCTGCTGGACCGGCGAAGCCGGTCCATTCACCCCGCCGCGCGTCGCGTCGCGCGGATCCTTCCCTCAGCGCTTGTGCTGGCGCGTGCCGTTGACCCGGCTTCCGCCGCGGTCCTCGACGGTCGCCGCGAGCTCCTCGAGCAGGGCGCGCAGCGACCGCATCTTCTTGGAGCCCATCCGGATCGCCCACTTCGCCTCGGTCGCCGCGGACACCCGCTTGACCTCGGCCGCCCACACCTTGCCCTTGGGGCCCAGGCGGACGCGCTTGATCACGCCGTGATCGGGGTCGGGGAAGCGCTCGACCATCCGCATGTCCTCGAGCTCGTCGAGCAGGTCACCGACGGTCTGCTTGGGCAGCGATACCTCGGACACGAGGTCCGAAAGCCGGACGCCGGTGTCGGTGACCGCGATGCCCGTGCCGATCACGGACAACAGCTGGACCAGGGCGGGCCGGAGCGCGGGAAACCCGAGGCGTTCCAGCCGAATCGCGAGCTGCGCCTGGAGGTCGTGCTGTGGCACGTACAACAGCGCCCGGAGGTCCCGGCCCACGGTGCTTGCGACCGCCGAAGCGGAAGATCTCGAACGGGTCGTCTTCGCCATGATCACGAAAACAGGCGTCGTGAGGGATTCGCGTCATACCAAAGCTGACCGGGGATCGGAAGGCCGAATCCGTCGCAAAGTCACACGCGTGCCACGCTCCGGAGCGCAATCCTCGTACGGCACGTCACCGTTTTATCTTCCGGGCGTGGCAGATCCGTTGGCCTGAGGCTGTGTCGCGCCAAGCTGGCGCAGCATCGGCGCTCGATCAGGCGTGAATATCCACGACGCCGACCTCGCTCGCGCCGCGATCGGGACGGACCGGGCTGCCGCGCCACTTGTGGATCTTGCCCGAGGTCCAGCGCGCGAGGTCGTCGAACCAGGTGTAGAACACCGGGATCGCGACCAGCGTCAGGAGCAGCGACAGCGTCTGACCGCCGACGACGACGCTGGCCATCGCCTTCGAGAACCCCGACCCGACGCCCTTGCTGGTCACCAGCGGCAGCATGCCGGCGACGAACGCGAACGTGGTCATGAGGATCGGCCGCAGCCGGTCGCGGCTCGCGGCGAGCACGGCCTCGGTGCGCGGCAAGCCTTGCCGGCGCAGCCCGTTGGCGTGATCGACCTGGAGGATCGCATTCTTCTTGACCATCGCGAACAGCACGATCATGCCGAGCATCGAGAAGATGTTGAGGCTCCCGCCGGTCAGCGCCAGCGAGATGATCGCGAACGGCACGACCAGCGGCAGCGACATCATGATGATCACCGGGTACAGCCACGACTCGAACTGCGCGGCGAGCACCAGGTACATGAACACGAACGCCATCCCGATCGCGAACAGGAACGCCGGGATCAGCTTGGCGGACTCCTTGCTGCGGCCGAACGCCTCCGCGGTGTAGCCCGGCGGCATGTTGAGCGCCTTGATCTGCTTGTCGAGCTCGGCGACGATCGCCGACTCGGAGAACCCGGGAGAGTTGTTCATCGTGATCGTCACCGCGCGCTCGCGGCTCTGCCGGGTGATCTTCGAGATCGACTCGCTGACTCCGACCTTGACCACGTCCGACAGCGGGACCTGACCGAGCGTCCGCGACGGCACCGTGATCAGCGACAGCGCCGACGGGTCGTTTCGGAACCGCTCGGCGGCGCGCAGGAACACCTGGTACTGGTCGCCGCGGTCCTCGAAGGTCGACGCGTCGACCCCGCCGACCAGCACGGCGAGCGTGGACGTGATGTCGCCGGCCTCGACCCCGAACAGCGCGGCGCGATCGAGATCGGGCTTGACCGTGGTCTCGTCGACCGGCGGCAACAGGCTGGTCGCGAGATCGGCCACGCCCGGGACCTTCTCCATCTTGTCGCGGATCGTCTTGCCGTAGATCTCGAGCTTGTCGAGATCCGGACCGCTGATCACGTACGAGATGTTGGCGTTCTGGCCGCCGACCGAGAAGTCGTTGACCGGCTGGACCGCGACCGTGGTGTCGGGCGGGTAGTTGCCCTTGACCAGGACCTTGTTGCGGACATCCGACATCACCAGCAGCTGGCTGCGCGCGCGGGTCTCGGGCGGGGTCAGGTGGACGTAGATGTGGCCGACGTTGGCCTGGCGCTGGTCGCTGTCGGCGATCGAGACCAGGGTCGACTCGACCTCGGGCAGCTCGCGGGTCTTGCGCGCCAGCCGCTCGGCGATCAGCGTCGTGGCCTCGAGCGTGCTGCCCTCGGGGGTCTGCAGGTAGATCTCGAACTGGGCCTCGTCGTTGGGCGGCAGGAAGTCGCAGCCGACGGTCTTGCACATCGGCAGGGTCACCCCGAACGTTCCGACGATCGCGAGGCCGACGACCCAGCGGCGGCGCAGGCAGAACGCCAGCACGCCCGAATACAGCCGCTCGATCGGGCGGTACACCATGTTCGAGCCGCGCTCGAGCCATGACTTGCGGCGCTCCTCGCCGGGCGGCGCCGGCAGCGGCAGCATGCGCGACGCCATCATCGGCGTCAGCGTGAACGCCACGATCATCGACACCGCGATCGCGAACGCCATGGTCATGCCGAAGCTGTAGAGGAACCGGCCGACGATGCCGGTCATGAACGCGACCGGCAGGAACACCGCCATCAGCGACAGCGTGGTCGCGAGCACGGCCAGGCCGATCTCCTTGGTGGCGTGGATCGCCGCCGGGAACGGCTTCATCCGCTTCTCGTCGATGAACCGGTAGATGTTCTCGAGCACGACGATCGCGTCGTCGATCACGATGCCGACCGCGAGCGCGAGCGCGAGCAGGGTCATGAGGTTCAAGGTGAACCCCATCGCCTTCATCACGCCGAACGTCGAGATGATCGATACCGGGATCGAGATCGCGGCGATCAGGGTCGAGCGCAGGCTGCCGAGGAACAGCAGCACGACCAGCGCGGCGAGCAGCGCACCGAGCACCAGGTGCTCGAGGACCTGCGACGCCGAGGTCCGGATCTGGACCGAGTTATCGCGGACCACGTCGACGCTGTAGCCCGCCGGCAGCTGGGTCTTGAGCTTGCCGACCGCCTCCTGGACCTTGTCGACCACGGCGACCGTGTTGGTGCCGGTCTGCTTGCGGACCAGGAGCGCGATCGCCGGCACGCCGTTGCGCACCGCCGCGGTCTCCGCGTCCTTCTCGGCGTCCTCGATGTCGGCCACGTCGCGCACCTTGATCGGGTGCTGGCCGGACTGGCGCACGACGATCTCGCCGATCTGGTCGGCCTGCAGCGCACGGCCCTCGACGCGCAGCGTGGTGTTGAGCGGCCCGCGCTCGATCCGCCCGCCCGGCACGTTGACGTTGCCGGTCGCGATCGCGCGCTGGACGTCGAGCGCCGAGACCCCGGCCGCGGCGAGCCGGATCGCGTCGAGCCGGACGTTGATCTGGCGCTCCTGTCCGCCGAGGATCACGACCTGGCCGACGCCGGCCAGCCGCTCGATCCGCTGCTTGACCTGCTTGTCGGCAAACCGGGTCAGGTCGCGGATCGACAGCTCGCCCGGCCCCTTGACCGACAGCACGATCACCGGCGCGGCGTCGGGATCGGCCTTGCGGACCTCGGGGCGCGTGCCCGGCGGCAGGTCGCGCAGCACCGTGGCGAGGTGCTCGTTGATGTCGTTGGACGCCTTGTCGGGGTCGACCTCGAGATCGAACTGGGCGAGCACCAGCGACACGCCCTCGGTCGACATCGATGTCAGGGTGTCGAGGCCGCTGACCGTGTTGACCGCCTCCTCGACCTTCTGGGTCACGTCGGTCTCGACCGCGCCCGGCGACGCGCCGGGGTACGGCGTGACGATGGTGACCAGCGGAAAGTCGACCTTGGGGAACTTGTCGACGCCGAGCTTGAAGTAGCCGACCAGGCCGACCACGACGAGCACGAGGATCAGGACGCTCGCGAAGATCGGCCGGCGGACGGCGATGTTGGATAGCCACTGCATGGCGGCCTCCTACTCCTTCCCGCTCTTGGCGGGCGGCGCCTCGGCGGGTTTCGCCGCGGGCTTTGCGTCCTTCGCGGGCGCTGCGTCGGCCTGGACGACGCGCAGGCCGTCCTCGATCTGATCGGTCAGCTGAGTGACGATCTGGTCGCCCTTGACGATGCCCTGGAGGATCGCCACGTGATCGGCGTCCGTCGCCGGGCCGACCTGGACGATCCGCTCCTTGAGCTCGCCGCCGACCGCGACGAAGGCGTGCAGGATCTTGGTCCTGCCGCGCGGTCCGACGGCGGTCCTGGGGACCACCGGCCGCGGCGTCTGGCCGACGGTGACGTGGGCCTCGGCGAACATCCCGGGCACCAGGTCGGTCTGCGGATCGAGCGTGGCCTCCACGACCAGGGCGCGGCTCTTGCCGATCTCGCCGCCGATCCGGGTCACCGTGGCGGTGTAGTGCTTCTCCGGCTGCGCGATCGCGGTCAGGTCGACCTTCTGGCCCTGCTGGATCCGCGGCACCTCGTGCTCGGGCACCGACAGCTCGATCTTGAGCGGGTCGTCGTCGACCAGCGTGAACAGCGTGCGGCCGGGCGCGACCCACTCGCCCGCCGCGACCGACTTCTCCGTGACCCGGCCGTCGAACGGCGCGCGGACCAGGCCGTCGCTGACCGACTTGGTGAACATGTCCGCGCGGGCCTGCGCGGCGCTGACCTGCTCCAGGGTGGCCGTGCACTGCGTCATCTGGCGGTCGTACTCGCTGCGTGTGATCGCGCCCTTGTCGAGCAGGATCTGCGTGCGCTTGCACTCCTCCTCGGCGAGCTGCTTCTGGGCCCGCGCGCCCGCGAGGTTGGCCTGGGCCTCGCGCGCCGACAGCGCGGCGTTGCGGACATCGAGCTGGACCACCGGCTGGCCCATCTTGACCCGCTGGCCGCGCTCCACGAGCACCGACACGACCTTGCCCTGGGTGTCCGCGGTGACCTCCGAGCGCTGGTCCGCGGCGATCGTGCCGGTCAAGGTCAGGACGTCCGGAACCGGCGCCTCCTCGACCACCGCCAGCGGCACCTTGGTCGGCGGCGGCGGCGTCCGGATGGCCTCGTCATCCTTCTTCTTGCAGGACGTCAACGAGACGGTGAACGAGGCGGACAACGAGGCGAGGAACGCGAACGCGACGGCGGCACGCATGGCGCGGCTACGATGCATGGGCTCTGCCACTCGGTACAGTCAGGGGTCAACTGGTTAGCCATGGTTCGGTGTAAAACTTCCCGACAGGTGTCGGCCGCGGCCGGAGGGCCGGGCGTCCGGGGCGGTCACTTCGCGTCGTTGCCCAGCGCGTGATCGAGCTGGGCGCGGGCGACGCGCAGGTCGACGCGGGCGTTGAGCGCCGTGATCCGCGCGCGGGTCAGGTCGGTCTCGGCGTCGACCAGCTCGACCGCGGTCGCGCGCTCGGCGTTGAGCAGCTCGCGGCGGACGCGGTAGCCCTCCTCGGCCGCGGCCAGCCCCTTCTGCGAGGTCGCGAGCGCGTGCTGGGCGATCGCGACCGCCTGCTGCGCGGCGAGGATCTCGATCCGCGTGCCGCGCTCGAGGTTGTCGCGATCGGCGCGCAGCTCGCTGGCCTCGGCGCGGAGCCGGCGCTCCGTGGCCTGGGACACCAGCGCGTCGTTGAGCGCCCAGGTCAGCTGCGCGCCGACCTGCCAGGTGAACTTGAACTTGTCCTCCTGCGGGAACACCCGCTGGTTGGGATCGGCGTAGTCGGCGGTGGCGAACGCCGACAGCCGCGGCAGCCGGTTGGCCTGTTCGGCGGCGCGCTGCCGGTCCCTGACCGCCAGGCCGGTGTCGATCGCCTTGAACTCGAGCCGCTGGTGGACCGCGGTGCCGAGCAGCTGGTCGAGCTGCGCCGCGCCGGGCACCGCGACGTCGGCGCGGATGTCCTCGCCCATCGCGAGCGGCTCGCCGCCGGGCGCGCCGATCAGCAGCCGGAGCTGCTCCTCGCGCAGCAGCGCCAGGTTCTGGAGCTGATCGAGTACCTGCTCGGCCTGGGCCTCCTGCGATTCGAACCGCAAGAGGTCGGCCCGGGACAGCCGCTGGACCTCGGCGAGCGCGCGGACCTGCTCGAGCGTGCGCTGGACCTGGACCAGCTGGCGCTGGGCGATCAGGACCTGGAGCCGCGCCCGCACCCACTCGTAGTAGGCCAGCCGCGCGTCCTGACCCGCGCCGACCTCGCTCGAGCGCTTGTCGATCCGGGCGACCTCGGCCCCGAGCCGGGCCGCATCGATCAGGTGAGGATAGCGCAGCACGTAATCCGACAGCGGCACCACGAGCTGGGCCTCGGCGAGGTAAGCATTCTGCAGCGACTGGATCTGGACGCCGGGGCCGATCGGGATCGTGAACGGATCGACCGGCGACAGCCGGGTGTAGCTGAGCCGGCCGCTGACCACCGGGACGCGCGCGAGCTCGGCGGTCTGGAGCTGGGCGAGCGCGACCTCGATCTCGGCGACCCTGCGGCGCACCGTCGCGGACGCCCCGGCGGCGCGCGACGCGGCCTGATCGGCGGTCAGCCCGCCCTGCGAGACCAGCGCGGCGAGATCGCGCTCGAACGCCGTCGTGTCGTCGGGAATGGCCGCCGGCGCGGCGGGCCGAGCCGCGGGGGGCTGCTTCGGGGCCGGCCGGGGCGCCGGCTGCGCGAAGGCCGGTGCCGCGGCACACAACCAGAGGACGAGCGAGAGTCGCGAGGTCATATGCGGCCGACCAAAGCACCCCTCGTGCCACGGCGCCAGCGCTCGGGAACCCCGACGTTCCCCGTCGCGACCGCCGGCAGGTCATCGGCCGGGATGTCGGGCCGGCATACAGCGCCGGGGTCACGAAACGTGACCCGAGCCGGTCACGTTTCGATCCGTGACGCGCAACCAGGCATTCGGGCTAGAGTTGCGACATGGCGACGCAGGCAGAGTGTTCTGGCACGTCCCTGGCACCAGGCGCGAGCGTGGGTGATCCACGTCCTGCCGACGTCTGGCGCGGCCAGCGCAACCGCTTCCTCATCGAGGACGGCCGATCCACCGGCCAGTGGCTCCACGCGGCCGGCGGCATCGTCCAGCTCACCCTGGCGCTGATCTTCCTCGATGCCGGGTATCCCACCTGGCGCGTGGTCGCCGCCGCCGCGGTGTTCATCGCGTTCGCGCTGGCCCAGCAGGCGTGGATCCGGTCGGCGCAGGACGCGCTGTCGTTCGACCGCGTGTTCATCGGCATCAACCTGTCGGCGCAGACCATGGTGACGCTGATCGTCGGGCTCACCGGCGGGCTGCAGTCGCCGGCGGTGCCGAATCTGTTGCTGCCATCGGTGATCTCGCTGCTGTTCTTCGGCCCGCACGCGGTGGCGCGCTGGATCGCGTTCGCCAGCGCGCTGCTGATCGTCGCGATGAGCCTCCTGCCGCAGGCCGTGGTCGGCCCGGTGCTGTCGCCCGGCCACTACGCCGTCGCGCTCAGCGTCGGCCTGGTCTGGAACCTGTTCCTGATCCACACCATGGTCGCCAAGATGACCAACGCGGCGAGCAAGGCCGGCCGGTCGATGGCGTGCCTGCGCGAGGAGCGGCTGTCCGACGCCGAGGCCCAGCTCCGCCGGCTCCAGTCGGTCGGCGCCAAGGTCGCCCACGAGCTCAAGAACCCGCTCGCGTCGATCAAGGGCCTGTGCCAGCTGATCGCGCGCACCCCCGAGAGCGAGCGCACCCAGGAGCGCCTCGCCGTGGTCGCGTCCGAGATCTCGCGGATGGAGACCATCCTCAACGACTACCTGTCGTTCTCGCGCCCGCTCGAGGACCTCCGGCCCGAGGCGCTCGACGTCAGCGCGATCGCCCGCGACGTGCTCGACGTGCTCGCCGGCCGGGCCGACCAGGCCGGCGTGACCCTGACGCTCGACGGCGGCGCGGGCGCGGTGCACGGCGACGGCCGCCGGCTCAAGGAGGCGCTGATCAACCTGGTCGCCAACGCGCTCGAGGCCACGCCCAGCGGCGGCACGGTCGCGCTCCGGCTGCGCAACGGCGGCAACGCGGTCGTGCTCGAGGTCCGCGACTCCGGCCGCGGCATCTCGCCCGAGGATCTCGAGCGCATCGGCACCCCGTTCTTCACGACCCGCGAGCGCGGCACCGGCCTGGGCGTGGTGCTCGCCCAGGGCGTGATCCAGCAGCACGGCGGCACGCTGACCTACACCAGCACGCTGGGCCGCGGCACCACCGCCACGATCACGTTGCCGGTCCAGCTCGAGGCGATCCCCGAGCCCGCGCCCCGCGCCGCGATGGTCGAGGCCCGCGCGTGAGCTCGGTCCTCCTGGTCGACGACGAGCCCGGGGTCCTGTTCACGCTGCGCGAGCTGCTGATGGAGCGCGGCCACCGCGTGATCGAGGCGCGCTCGGGCGACGAGGCGCTGCGCAAGCTCGACGAGGCCGACGCGGTGCTCACCGATCTGTCGATGCCCGGCATGGACGGCCTCGAGCTCATGACCCACGTCGTGCAGCGCGATCCGACGCTGCCGGTGATCCTGTTGACCGCGCACGGCAGCGAGCGCATCGCGGTCGCGGCGATGAAGCAGGGCGCCTACGACTACCTGAAGAAGCCGTTCGACATCGACGAGGTCGCCGTGGTGATCGAGCGCGCGCTCGAGGCCCGGATGCTGCGGATCGACAACCGCCGGCTGCTCGCCGAGCAGACCCTCGGCCGCCGGATCATCGGCGCCAGCCGGCCGATGCGCCGCCTGCTCGAGGCGACCACGCGGGTCGCCGGCCGCGACGTCACCGTGCTGGTGCGCGGCGAGACCGGCACCGGCAAGGAGTTCGTCGCCGAGCTGCTCCACGCCCAGTCGACGCGCAGCAAGAAGCCGCTGGTCCGGTTCAACTGCGCCGCCCTGCCCGCGGATCTCGCCGACGCCGAGCTGTTCGGCCACGTCCGCGGCGCGTTCACCGGCGCGACCACCGGCCGCCCCGGGTTCTTCGCCCAGGCCGACGGCGGCACGCTGATCCTCGACGAGATCGGCGAGCTGCCGCTCGCGGTCCAGGCCAAGCTGCTCCGCGTCCTGCAGGAGGGCGAGATCCAGCCGGTCGGCTCCGGCCGGATCGACAAGGTCGATGTCCGGGTCGTGGCCTCGACCAACCGCGACCTCGCCGCGGAGGCCAAGACCGGCGTGTTCCGGGAGGACCTGTACTACCGGCTCGCCGTGGTCGAGCTCGTGGTCCCGCCGCTGCGCGACCGCAAGGACGACATCCCGGCGCTCGCCGCCGAGTTCGCGCGCCGCTACGGCGATCGCTTCGGCCTGGGCACCGTCACGCTCGAGCCCGCGCTGGTCGACGCGCTGGTCAAGGCCGACTGGCCGGGCAACGTCCGCCAGCTCGAGAACACGATCGCCCGGCTCGCCGCGCTGTCCGCCGGCGGCGTGATCGGCCTGGCCGACTACCAGTCGGCCAGCGGTGAGGCCCCATCGTCCGGCGCGCCCGTGGCGTTCGAGGCCCACGACGCGGGCGACGAGCACACCAACGGCGCGGTGCCCGACGCGCGCAACGGCCCCTCGCTCAAGGAGCAGGTCGAGGCGTTCGAGCGCGGCCTGGTCGCGCGCGCGCTCGACGCGACCGGCGGCAACCAGTCCGAGGCCGCCCGCCGGCTCGGGGTGTCGCGCGTCACGCTGATCGACAAGATGAAGAAGTACGGCCT
>DASWRS010000075.1:0-2334 GCA_036403075.1 Kofleriaceae bacterium | reverse complement strand
GTGACGATGTCGTTGCCGCCGCTGCCGCGGATGTTCGACGGCGGCGTGGTCTGCGATCCGGTGATCGTCGGGATGTCGTACCAGTAGTGGATGTAGCTCGCGCCGAGCCGGTAGCGGCCGAGCCGGTAGCGCAGCCCGCCGTGCGCCCCCCAGTGCGAGAAGCTCGGCTGATCGAGCGTGACGGTGCGCGGCGGCGCCGGGGTCCGATCGTACTGCGTGCCGGCCATCAGCTCGAGCGCCGGCGCGGCCGCGAGGTCGTGCACCCGCACGCCACCCGAGGCCTCCCACGAGTCGTGGTAGTCCTTGCGCGCCTCGAGCGCCATCCCCCGGAGCAGCGAGATGCCATCGACCTCGGTGCGCTGGGACCGATACTGGCGATACAGCCAGTAGCGCAGCTCACCGCCGAGCTCGACGTGATCGGTCACATCGACGCTGACGCCGGCCATGAACGCCCACGGCAGGAGCTGGTTGGTGGTGTGCGTACCCTGCAGCACCTCTCCGGGCAGGCGCGCGTCGGCGCTGTAGGTGATCTGGATCGGGCCGGACAGCGTCGCGTCGACCTTGCCGGTCAAGGTCGCGCCCCACGACACGCGCGGCAGCGGCCGGCCGAACGCGGCGAGCATCCAGGTCGGCTCCCAGCTCGCGCCGTCGAGCACCAGCTCGGCGTGGGTCCCGAGGATCCCGCGGACGTCGAACCCCGAGGCGAGCACCGGATAGATCTCGCGCTTCTCGTGGATCCGGACATTGATCACGCCGAGCGAGGCGCCGACGCTGAGCGCGTCGCCGAGCCGGTACGCCGCGGCGATCACCGCCTGCGGCGCGACCACGTAGCCGTCGATCAGGTGGTAGCGGGTCACCGCCCGGCGATCGAACGCCGCGCCGGTGGCGTTGCCGACGAACACCGCGGCGCCCACGACCAGCCGGTCCGGCAGGACCTCGGCGGTCGCCGCGATCATCGGCACCACGCCGAACGCGCGGCTCGGCCGGACCGGGGCGTAGTAGCCATCGGCGCCCGGTGACGCACCGAGCAGCGCATCGCTCTCGGCCCACGGTGCGAGCTGCAGCTCGGTGTCGATCCGCGACAACCCGAGCGACGCGTACAGCTGCCAGCCGTGCTGCAGCACCAGCCCCGCGGGGTTGTGATAGATCGCCGAAGCGTCGTCGGGCCGGCCGATGATCGCGGCCATCGCGGTGCGCCGCACGCCGATCTCGGGGATGCCGAAGCCGCCGGCGCGGCCCGGGTGCGCGGCCGCGGCGATCGCCAGCGCGACCCCGCAGGCCACGAGCGACCGGGCGCGGCTCATGCGTCCTTCATCCCACGCCCCAGACGATGCGGCTCGGCTTGGCTTCACGATCGCCGACGATGGCAGAAAGTATTTCCGCGGGCTACACCGCTGCCATGGCGGACGCCTTCGACGACCTGGTCTGGAAGCTCGGCGCGCGGCACCCCGGCCACGACTACCGGATCTTCACGACGCGCTTTGTCGACGCCGCGAACCCGCGCACCGGCGCGGTCAAGCGATTCTCGCTGATCGACTCGCCCGACTGGGTCAACGTGATCGCGCTCGACGCCGCCGGCCGCGTCGTGCTGGTGCGCCAGTTCCGCCCCGGCGTCAATCGCGTCTGCCTCGAGATCCCCGGCGGCATGATCGATCCCGGCGAGGATCCGTGCGCCGCCGCCGCCCGCGAGCTCGCCGAGGAGACCGGCTATACCGGCGGCACCTGGCAGCTGATCGGCAAGGTCGCGCCCAACCCGGCGATCCAGAGCAACACGCTCTACACCGTGCTCGCGCGCGGCGTCGCGCCGACCCAGCCGCCGGCGCCGGACGACGGCGAGGTGCTCGCGGTCGAGACCGCCACGCTCGCCGACTGCCAGCGTCGCCTCGTCGACGGCGAGATCGACCACGCCCTCGTCGTGGTCGCGTTCGCCCACCTCGCGCTGCGCCGCTGCGACCTCGGCGCGGCGTGATTGCCCGCCTGCGGCGTCGGTCCGATCCTTGCGGCGGGCCGGATGTGGCGCGCTGGCCCGGTTTCTGGTCAGATGCGGTCGCCATGCCTCCCAAGACCTCCTGCCCCGTGTCGCTCACGAAGTTCCTCGAGAAGGCCGAGCCTCTGAAGGTGGTGATCAACGGCCAGGAGATGCTGGCGGAGGTCAAGCAGTTCTCGACCGGCAGCTTCGGCTGGTACATGAATGGCAAGACCATGGTGACGATCGACGGCAAGGCGGTCTCGGTGCAGATCGGCATGAACCTCACGGTGGTCGGCAGCAAGGACGCTGAACGCTAGCGCCATGGCTACCCGCATCGCCGCCGTCCTGGCTGGCCGCGAGCCCGT
>DASWRS010000074.1:0-5793 GCA_036403075.1 Kofleriaceae bacterium | reverse complement strand
GATCAACGTTCGGTTGGCCCGACGAGAGGGCCGGCGCAGGCGATCACCCCCGCGATCGGTCCCGCCGGCGCGCTCCCGTCGGAGCCGAGGCCCGGACCGAGGCGTGTGAGCATCTGCGCACAGAACCTTGTTCGGTCCTTGTGCGTTGCGCGACGCCGGCGATGCGCGATCGAGAGGCACTCGTAGCGTCGGTAGCTGCAGCATAATAATGCACTACGGACTGACCATGAGATCAGCGAGAGATGTGGTGCGGCCTGATGATGCACCCCGCGATCTCGTTCGCGGTGAAGCGCGATTTTGAGGCAACGTGCACCCGGAGTGGAAATTCGCGGCAAGTCGCGCTGTGAGTCGCTGACAGTCGATCCCGTCGCGATCCCCCGAAGCGATCCGAGCCGCCGAGCTCATGCGAGCGAGGCCCGCGAGCGAGTAGCAGGCTGTAGGCGGCGGGGCGCGGCGCCGGGCGATCTCGATGCCGAACTCACGATATCACCACCGCAGCGGCGCTTGCGCAAGCCCGTCGGGCGCACGAATCATCCAGTGAGGGTGTTATCTCGAGAATCCATTTCAGTGTACGTGAACGCCGTTGTCGTCATTGGCAATGTGCGGCCGCCGATCACGCGTTCCACCCTCACCGTCGAGATCGCGCCGGTGCTGTACGCAGCTCCGGCACCGCGGTTGCGCCCGACCTGTTCAGCTGCGTCGGTGTGGGTCTTCGTCGAGCAACCCGGCGAGGCCGCGGCATGTAAGCCAGGTTGCGGTCGGACATCGGTCGACCCCGGCTGGAGCATCGCGGACCCAGGCGCCGGACGGCAGGCAGATGTGCGTCGCGGCCCTATAGATCCCACCGCCGAAGGGACATCATCGCACCCGAGATTGTGATTACAAACCACTACGATATTTGCTACTCATTCGCTACGCATGGGCGTGATGGACTCTCGTAGCTCGTTCAACGCGCTGCTCCCCGAGCAGTTCGGCAGGTACTCGTTGCTCGGTCACCTCGCGACCGGCGGCATGGCCGAAGTCTGGCTTGCGCGGCAGCTCGGGATGCAGGGCTTCGAGAAGATCGTCGTCATCAAGCGGGCGCGCCCCGAGCTGACGGACTCCGAGACCACCGAGCTGTTCCTCGACGAGGCCCGCCTGGTCGCGACGCTCGAGCACCCGAACATCGCCCAGGTCTACGAGATCGGTGTCGTCAACGGTTCGTACTTCTTCGTCATGGAGTACGTCGATGGCGCCGACCTGCGCCGGCTGATCGAGGCCGCGATCGGCAAGCGCCACCCGATCACGCTGGCCGACGCGCTCTACATCATCATCCACGTCTGCACCGCGCTGCACTACGCGCACGAGAAGCACGATCTCGAGGGCCGGCCGATGCGGTTGATCCACCGCGACGTGTCGCCGTCGAACGTGCTGATCAGCCACGACGGCGCGATCAAGGTCTGCGACTTCGGCATCGCCAAGGCGCGCAACCGCAAGACCGGCGACACCCAGAGCGGCGTGCTCAAGGGCAAGTTCTCGTACATGTCGCCCGAGCAGTGCCAGACCAAGCCGATCGACCGGCGCAGCGACGTGTTCTCGATCGGCATCCTGCTCTACGAGCTCAGCACGCTGACCAAGCTGTTCCGCGGCACCAGCGACTTCGCGCTGCTCCAGCAGATCGTCGAGAAGCCGATCCCGCCGCCGTCGCTGCGCGTGCCGACCTTTCCGCGCGAGCTCGAGAAGATCGTGATGCGGGCGCTCGCCAAGTCGCCCGATGATCGCTACCCCACGGCGCAGGCGCTGCAGCTCGATCTCGAGGAGTTCGCGCGCGAGCACAAGCTCGCGATGTCGTCGGTCCGGATCGCCCGGCTGATGGGCTCGCTGTTCGAGAAGCGCAACGACGCGTGGATCCGCGCGCAGCGCGCGCACAGCGACCACTTCATCGAGGTGTCGTCGACGTCCGAGCCCGAGGCCCACAACCTGCCCGCGTTCCTCGCGGTCGGGTCGGCGCCGGCGGCTCAGACCGACGGTCCGCCCGAGCGCACCCCGCTGCCGAGCGAGCACCGCACGCCGCTGCCCGGCGAGCAGCGGACCGGCCTGACCCCGGCGTCGGAGCGGCCGATCGTGCGCCGCTCGCGCGGGCTGTGGCTGATCGGCGCCGTGGCCGCGGCGGCGGTCGCGGTCATCGTCACCGTCGCGGACCACACGATCCTCGGCGCCGCCGAGCGTTCGACGTCCAGCGGGCTGACCGCCGACATCGAGAAGCTCGCCGCCGCGCTCGACTCCGCGTCGCGCTCGGCCCACCTGCGCGCCGACGGGATCGCGACCACGCCGATGCTGCGCGCGGCGATCGAGACCGACGCGGCGACCCTGAGCGACCTCGCCAACACCGAGATGGTGTTCACGGCCGATCACGGCGAGGTGCTCGAGGTCTTCCAGTTCCGCGGCGAGCGCGCCACCTCGCTCTTGCGGATCCCCAAGACCGCGCTGTCGGTGCAGCCGCTCAAGGGCCGCAGCACGCAGTTCCACAGCGACGGCAAGGGTGTGACGATGGCCGCGAGCGCGCCGATCTCGGGCTCGACGATGCGCGCCGGGATCGCGGGCGGCCTGGTGATCTCGGCCCCGATCGATCTGTCGTCGATCCGGCGCGCGTTCACCGAGCACGCGATGCGGGCCTCGCTGATCGGCCTGGGCAACGAGCTGGTCCTGGTCGGGTCCGGCGATGCCGCCGGCGCTTCGATCAAGCTCCCCCTACCTTCGAGTGGAGACTGGAACACGGGTGGTGTCACCGTGGTTGCCACTCCCAAGCCTGCGACCGGCCTGCCCTGGGCCGGGCAGGTTCGCGCGATGTCCGGCGGGCTCGCGGTGCTGTTGCTGGCGGGTTTCGTCGTTAGCCTCGTACGTCGACCGCGATCGTAACCATCGACAAGGAGACCCCGTGACGCTCAGACCCGCATGGCTCTGCCTGGCGCTCGCCGCCTGTGGCTCGAGCAAGCCCGCTCCCGCGACGCCGCCACCGGCGGTCGCGGAGGCTCCCGAGCCGCCCGCGCCCGCATCGTCCACCCCCGAGCCGGCGCCACCGCCACCGGCCCCCGCGCCCGACAAGACGCTGTTCGAGCGGCTCGGCGGCACACCCGCGATCACGGCGGTGGTCGAGTCGTTCGTCACCCGCACCACCACGGACCCCCGGATCAAGTACCGGTTCTTCAACACCGACGCGGTGCAGCTCAAGCGGCTGCTCGTCGAGTTCGTGACCGTGGCGACCGGCGGCGGCGGGAACTACACCGGCCGCGACATGACCACCGCGCACGCGGGCATGGACCTGGTCGACGACGAGTTCACCGCCCTGGTCGAGGACCTGGTCGGCGCGCTCGACGAGTTCAAGGTGCCCGATCGCGAGAAGGGCGAGCTGCTCGGCGCGCTCGGGCCGCTCAAGCCGCAGGTCACCGTCCCGGCGAGCAAGCTGCGGCCGATCGCGGCGGCGATGCTCGACAAGGCGAGCGCGGCGATCCCTAGGCTCAAGGACAAGGAGGCGGCTGCGCTCGTCGCCGCCGCGGTGATGGCCGGCAAGCGCGGCCAGCGGTCGTATGCCGAGCAGCTGTTCAGCCGCGCCGAGCTGATCGTCGGGCCGGCGGCGCTGGCCAGCGCGTCCGAGGCGTTCCGCGAGGGCGGACCGCCGCGGGTCCACACCGCGCTCAAGCCGATGAAGGACGCCGCGCCGCAGCCCACGGCGAGCGTCGGCAAGTCCGAGGAGGACGCGCCGCCGCGGAAGGCCGAGTCCGGGGTGCTGCACGGCACGCTGATGCTCGACGGCAAGCAGCCCAGCGGCCTCGGGCTGGTGATGCTGTGGCCCAAGGCCGGCAAGGCGGTCAAGCGGCCGGCGAAGTTCCGGGTGATCGAGCAGCGCAACAAGACGTTCGCGCCGCACCTCATGGCGGTGCCGATCGGCTCGACCGTCGCGTTCCCGAACTTCGACTCGATCTATCACAACGTGTTCTCGCTGTCGCAGCCCCAGCGCTTCGACCTCGGGCTCTATAAGAGCGGCGACATGCGGCAGGTGGTGTTCAACAAGCCGGGCATCATCCGGCTGGGCTGCAACATCCACGCGAACATGTCGGCGTACCTGGTCGTCGTCGATGCGCCGCACTACGTGGTGGCGGAGCAGGACGGCGGGTTCTCGTTCCGCAGCCTGCGGCCCGGCAAGTACAAGGTGCAGGCGTGGAGCGAGCAGAGCGCCGAGCCGACGACGACCGAGATCACGATCAAGGCCGGCGACAACCAGACGTCGATCGATCTCAAGGGTGGCGCGCCGCAGGGTCCGAGCGAGGACAAGTTCGGCGCCGCCCGCACGCCGTAGCCGCGCGCTGGCCGCGCCCCGTCGTGGATGCGACGGCGATCCCGGCGCGCGCCGCGGCTTCTCCGGCCGCAGGTGCGTGGCCGCTGTGCGCGTGTCGTCGCGCCGCGGGGGATGTCCTGCGGAGGACTCCCCTGGACACGCAAGGGTGCACCCCTGGATCCGAGTGGGTGCAGGAAGGCCGGAGGTGATCCCCAGCAGTCTCGATTGGTTATCTCCGACGAGACCTGGCGCCGGTCGTGCACTGAGCGGCGAGCATGAAGTCGCTGCGGTCGGTACTCCTGATGAGCTTCCTGATGAACATCGGTGGCTGTGCGGTGGACACCGGTCATGACGAGGCGATGCAGTCCGACGACGCCGCCGCCGCCGACGGCTCCGACCTCGTCAGCGTGGCCGAGCCGGCCGAGCTCGACGAGGTCGTCGCCCGCCGCTGCGACGACCACAACCGCCTGCCCAACAACGTGCCGGTCGCCGACGCCACCGGCGTGTTCACCACGGTCAGCGCGCACGGCTCGATCGATCTCGAGAACGAGTTCTTCCAGGACCTCGGCTCGAATGGCCGGCGCTGCGTCAGCTGCCACGTGCCCACGGTCGGCTGGACGATCACTCCGCACCAGCTCCAGAAGACGTTCGAGCTCACCGACGGCGGCAAGTTCGACGACGGCCTGGGCCTGTCGGCGGTGTTTCGCACGGTCGACGGCTCCAACTCGCCCAAGGCCGACGTCTCGAGCCTGGCCAAGCGCCGCAGCGCGTACAGCATGCTGCTCAGCAAGGGCGTCATCCGCATCGGCCTGCCGATCCCGGCGACCGCCGAGTTCGAGCTGGTCGCGGTCGACGACCCGTACCACTTCGCGAGCGCGGCCGAGCTGTCGCTGTTCCGCCGGCCGCTGCCGACCACCAACCTCAAGTTCGACAGCACGGTGATGTGGGACGGCCGCGAGGTTGTCGCCGGCCAGAGCGTCGCGGCCGACCTCGCGACCCAGTCGAGCGACGCGGTGACGACCCACGCCCAGGGCAAGCCGCTGACCGCCGCCCAGCGCCAGTCGATCGTCGACTTCGAGCTCGGGCTCGCCAGCGCGCAGATCTTCGACCGCCAGGCCGGTAACCTCCACGACGACGGCGCCAAGGGCGGCCCGAGCGAGATCCTGGCCCAGCCGTTCTACGTCGGCATCAACGACAACTTCGGCGACAGCAAGACCGGCGCGGCGTTCAGCCCGGTGGTGTTCAACCTGTTCGACCGCTGGGCCAACATCAAGGGCAGCCGCCGCGGCGACGACGACCGTCACGGCCACGGCCACGACGACAACCACGACGACGACGACGACGACGATCACGGCCACGGCGTCAGCAAGCTCGACGAGGCGCGCCGCGCCATCGCCCGCGGCCAGGCGATCTTCAACACCCGCCGGATCGCGATCTCGGGCGTGTCGGGCATCAACGACGAGGCCGCGTTCGGCAAG
>DASWRS010000073.1:0-8502 GCA_036403075.1 Kofleriaceae bacterium | reverse complement strand
GGCGATCCGCGCGGCCGGGCCCTTGACCCCGAGCTCGCGCAGCACGCGCGGCACCGATGGCTCGGCGTGCTGGGCACCGCAGAGGACGATCACAGGACATCCCGGAGCATGGGCAACGCGGCAACCATAGTCGATCGATCGGATCGATGGCGAGCCGCCGGCGTCATTCACGGCGGCCACGCGCGCCGGCCGATCGCGGGTCAGTGCGCGTGGACCTTGACGGTCTGGCCGACGATGTCGAGGATGCGGCGGAGCTCGTCGTAGTTCTCGTGCTTCATCCGCAGCCAGGCATTGGCCATGTAGCCCGCGGCGACGGGCTGGGTCGGCGTGCCCTTCGGCGGCAGGTGGACGTCGATCAGGTGCGTGCCGAACGCGTTGCCCATCGCCTCGAGCCCCTCGTAGCGCGCGATGTGGCCGTCGCGGTCCGGACGCAGCGCGATGATGCCCGCGGCATAGCGCCGCGACGCGGTCTGGGTGGTCCGCCCGGCGCAGATCGCCATCGCCCAGTCGCGGTACAGGTCCATGTCGTTGCCGACGTTGTACAGGTCCCAGGCGCGGACGCCCGGCGGCCGGCAGCCGATCTCGCTGAACTTGAGGCCCTTGGGGCCGAAGAACCATTCCATGTGGGTCGCCGAGGTCTCGAGGCCGAGCAGCTGGATGACCTTCGCGCCGAGCCGGCGCAGCTCCTCGTAGGCCGACGCGGCCTCGACCCGGTTGGTCGCGATGAACTGCGGCGAGATCCAGCGCGTCCGCATCGCCTCGAGCACGTTGGGGTAGTAGTGCGTGACGAAGTCGTGCGCGACCACGCCGCCCACGGTCAGCGTGTCGTAGAAACCCTCGTGGCCCTCGACGAACTCCTCGACCGCGATGCTGCGCGCGCCGCCGAACGAACCCAGCGCGGCGTCGATCTCGGCGGCCGAGTCGACCCGGATCGCGCCCGAGGCACCGGCACCGTCGCGCGGCTTGAGGATCAGCGGGAACCCGACCTGCTCGGCGAACGCGTGGACCTCGGCCGCGGTCTGGGCCGCGATCGACTGGGCGCACGGCACGCCGCCGTCGCGCAGCACCTCCTTCATCGCCGGCTTGTCGCGGCACAGAAACGCCGTGCGCACCGACGTGCCCGGGATCCCCGCGGCCTCGCGGACCTTGGCGATCGGCATGATGTGGGCCTCGACCACGGCCTCGAGCCGATCGACGTGCATCTTCGATTGCACGAAGCGGACGGCGCGCAGCACCGCGTCCTCGTCGCACACCGACCCGACCTCCTCGTAGTGGGTCAGCCAGCGCTTGAGATCGTCGTCGAGCGACTCCTTGCTGCCCTCGCCGATCGCGGTGACGGTGGCGCCGACCTCGGCGAGCGCCTTGACGAACAGCTTCTGGTTGCCGGGGAAACGCGGCTCGATGAACACGATGTGCACGATCACCTCGTTGCGGTTAGGCGGCGGTACAGCTCCTCGTATAGCTTGCCCTGCACGTCCCACGAGAAGTTCTTCGCCATGGCGTTTTCGATCAGCGTTCGCCAGGCGGCGGGGTCGCGGTAGACCCCGAGCGCGGCCTCGATCGCCCAGCCCAGCCCCTCGGGGTTGAAGTCGTCGAACACGATGCCGGTGCCGGTGCGAGCGCGCGGGTCCCACAGCTCGACCGTGTCGGCGAGCCCGCCGGTCTTGTGGACGATCGGCACGGTACCGTAGCGCAGGCTGTACATCTGGTTGAGCCCGCACGGCTCGTAGATCGACGGCATGACGAACATGTCGGCGCCGGCCTCGATCAGGTGCGCGAGCTCGTTGGAGAACCCGCGGTGGAACCCGACCTGGCGCGGGAACGCGGCGGCGAGCTCGCCGAACAGCTGCTCGAACCGGGGCTCGCCGCTGCCCAGGACGACGAGCTGAAAGCCGTGGCGGCGCAGCAGCGCCGGGACCACGTCGCCGAGCAGCGCGAAGCCCTTCTGGCCGGCGAGCCGCGACACGATGCCGAGCACCGGGACGCCGGCGGCGCGGGGCAGCCCGAAGCGCTCGACCAGCGCCGCCTTGCAGGCTGCCTTGCCCGACAGGTCGGCCGCGGTGTAGCGCGCCGGGATCAGCGGGTCGCGCTCGGGGCTCCACTCGGCGTAGTCGACGCCGTTCAGGATCCCGACCACCGTCGACGACCGCGCGCGCAGGAACGGATCGAGCTCGGCGCCGAGCTCGGGGGTCTGGATCTCGCGTGCGTAGGTCGGGCTGACCGTGCTGACGCCGTCGGCGTAGAGGATGCCGTGGAGCAGGAAGTTGAGCCGGCCGTCGCGCAGCTGGTCCTGGTGGAACAGGTGCGCCGCGTCGGCCAGGCCGGTGTCGGGCAGGATGTCGGCGCGGAACACGCCCTGGTACTGCAGGTTGTGGATCGCGAGCAGCGTGCGCGTCCGGTCGAACAGCCGGTCCCAGGCGTGGCGGACCTTGAGCGTCAGCGGCAACAGGCCGGTCTGCCAGTCGTTGGCGTGGACCACGTCGGGCGCGAACTGCATCCGGGCCGCGGCCTCGAGTGCCGCGCGGGTCAGCACGAGGAACCGCAGGTGCTCGTCCGGATCGCCGGTGTAGAGCGCCGGGCGGTGGTACAGCGCCGGGCAGTGCACCAGGTGCACCGGCGCGTCGCCCGGCCGCGAGGCGCGCACGATCGCGACCTCGTAGTGGTGGCGGCCGAGCCGGATCTCGACGTCGCGCAGCACGACCTCGAGCGTCGCGCCGCGCTCGTCGATCCGGCTGTAGTACGGCAGGAACACGCGCACGTCGTGGCCGGCGCGCCGCAGGTAGCTCGGCAGCGCCGCCGAGACGTCCGCGAGGCCCCCCGTCTTGGCGTAGCGCGCGACCTCGGACGTGACGTACAGAATGTTCACGTGCGCGCGATCATTACATGGAACCCCGCACGCGGTGGGGCCGGAAGCGTGCGCGGCATGCGGGATGCACAACCCGCCACGACATCGCAGCAACCGGAGGACCCCATGCCAGAGCGAGCCACGGCGCAACGCGCCAAGCGGGATCTACGCCGCGGGCGCAGCGCGTCGACGCCGCGGGCGAGTTCGTGCGCGAGGAGATACATCACGTCCGGGAGGGCAAGCACGGCGCGCGCTCGACCAAGCAGGCGATCGCGATCGGGCTGTCGAAGGCGCGCCGCGCCGGCGTCCCGCTGCGGCCGCCGCGCAGCGGACCCGCGCGCACCCGGCGCGCCGCCGAGCGCGACACCGCCGCCGCCGGCAAGCCCAGCCGGCGATCGCCGTCGCCGCGCCGGTCGCGCGCCGCCCGCAGCGCGCTGCGCCGCGAACCGCGTCGCGCCGCCTCGCATCGCGCGCTCGCGTCACAGGCGCACGCCGCGGCCGAGCGCCGCGGGCGCCGCGCCCGATCCGAGAGCGCCAGGCGCGCCGTGCGCACCAAGGGCCCGGCGCAGCGCAAGGCCGCTGCCCGCAAGGCCGCCGCGACCCGCAAGCGACGCTAGCCGCGCGTTGCGAGCCCCGGCGCGGCCGCCGCCGATGCCCCGCTGGCACGGAGCTGGCTTGTCTCGCCCGCGGAGGACGCATGAAGATCTCGGAGCTGATGACCCGCGCCGTGCAGCTGTGCCGGCCGACCGACACCCTCGATCGCGCCGCGCAGCTGATGTGGGATCACGACATCGGTTCGCTGATCGTCGTCGACGAGCCGGGGCAGGTCGTCGGCGTGATCACCGATCGCGACGTCTGCATGGCGGCGTACACGTCCGGCCTGCCGCTGCACGAGATCGAAGTGTCGCGGGCGATGTCCAAGCACGTCGTGACCTGCAGCCCCGACGACAGCGACGAGGCGGCCCAGGCGATGATGGCCAAGCACAAGATCCGCCGCATCCCGGTCATCGACGACGCCAACCATCCGGTGGGCATGCTGTCGCTCAGCGACCTCGCCTGCACGATGGCCCGCGGCCGCGACGTGCCGGCGAGCGCCATCGCGGGCACGCTGGCGGCGATCTGCGAGCACCGCACCACCACCAGCGCGGCCCGGCAGCAGCCGGCGCGGTCGTGACGGTCGCCGCGCGCTGCGAGAACCTCTCAGGCTCCGGCGCTTGAACCGCCGCGCCGCCGGTTGATACCGTCAGGGCTTGGGGACCTCGCGGTGGATGCTCGCGGCGCTCGCCGCGTGTGGCGGCAGCGCTCCGTCCGAGTACGTCGCGCGAGATCCTTGCACGCCGCTCGAGGTCACCGTGAACGCCGCCACCGCCGGCGAGCGCGACGGCATCGCAGCCGCCGTGGCGCTGTGGCGTGTGCGCGGCGTGTCCGCGTTCGATGCGGCGCCAGCGAGCGAGGCCGCGACGGACGCCCCGGCCGCGCGGATCGAGATCCGGTTCGACGAGGCCGCCGCCACGTTCCACGGCGTGTTCGATCCGGCCGCCGATCGCGTGGTGATCAACCGCGACCTCGCCGATCCGGCGACGCTCGCGATCGTGATCGCCCACGAGCTCGGCCACGTGTTCGGGCTCGTCCACGTCGCGCCGGCCACCCGGCTCTCGCTGATGAACCCCGGCAACCTGGTCATGCCGCCCACCGACGACGACCAGCGCGCGCTCGCGGCGCTGTGGGGCGCCTGCCGCTGATCGGTCGCCGCGCATCGCCGGCGACCTGATGCGTGTCGCCGCTCCCACCTCGTGCTCCGGCCGACCGCGCTCCACGAGCTGCGCGGCCTGGCGCTGCGCGCGCCGAGCCGGTGGTCGCGAGCGGTGATCCGGCGCCCGCGTCGCGATACGATGCAGGGATGTTTCGGCGGATCGTGGAGTCACCGGGGCTTGCGCGGGTGCTCGGCCGTCTGATCCGGATCGGCCGCGATCCATCGATGCTGCCGTCCGAGGCGCGCTACGTCGTGCTGTCGAACATCATCGCGATGCTCGGCGTGGTGTTCACGCTCGGGTTCGCGCCGATCCTCTTGATCTCGGGCTCGCTGGTGTTCCCCGCGCTCCAGGTCGTGTATGCGCTCGGCTACCTGCCGACGTTCTGGCTCAACCGCCGCGGCCACCACGCCGCGGCCACGACATGGCTGGTGCTGAGCTGCCACCTGCTCGCGGTGTCGCAGGTCCTCGTCGAGGGCACCGAGCTCGACGTTCACCTGTTCTTCATGCTGCATACGATGCTGCCGTTCCTGGTGTTCTCGCCGCGCCACAGCGCCGCGATGGTCACGCTGTCGGCGCTCGCCGGGGTCGACATGGTGCTGGTCGTCGCGCTCGGCGACCACCTGCCGCACCTCGGGCCGGTGATCCCGCCCGAGCGGCTGCAGATCCTCCGGCCGATCCTGCTCGGCGGGCTGTTCGCCACCCTGGCGGCGTGCGCCCACTATGCGCGGCGCGCGACGCTGATCGCCGAGACCGCGCTCGATCAGGCGCACCAGCGATCCGAGGAGCTGCTGCTCAACATCCTGCCGCCGTCGATCGCGCGGCGGCTCAAGCTGCGCGGCGGCACGATCGCCGACGGCTTCGCCGAGGTCACGGTGCTGTTCGCCGACATCGTCGGGTTCACCCGGATGTCGTCGCGGCTGCCGCCCGAGCGCATCGTCGACGTGCTCAACGACCTGTTCTGCAAGTTCGACGACCTCGCCGGCCGGTTCGGGCTCGAGAAGATCAAGACGATCGGCGACTGCTACATGGTCGCCGGTGGGCTGCCCGAGCCGCGCACCGATCACGCCGAGGCGGTGGCCGAGATGGGCTTGGCGATGCTCGACATCGTCGCCGAGCTCGCGGCCCGCACCGGCGAGGGGCTGAGCGTGCGGATCGGCATCCACAGCGGCCCGGTCGTCGCCGGCGTGATCGGCAAGCGCAAGTTCATCTACGACCTGTGGGGCGACACGGTGAACGTCGCGAGCCGGATGGAGTCGCACGGCGTGCCGGGCGCGATCCAGCTGAGCGATACGTATCGCCGGCTGCTCGGAGCCAAGTACCGGGTCCGCCCGCGCGGGACGATCGAGGTCAAGGGCAAGGGCGAGATGGAGACCTGGCTGCTCGAAGGCCGGGCCGGCGAAGCGGGCGAGCCGGGCGATGCACGCGAGATCGCCGCCGCGCTCCCGGCCGCCGGGTGACGCCAGATCCAGTCGCCGGTCAGTTCTCGACGGTCACGATGCCGGTGCGCGGCGTCTTGCGAAACGGCACCGCGTCGGCATCGCAATCGAGGATGGTCTCGTCGTAGCGGTAGTAGTACGACCGGCCAAGCGGCTCGAGCGTCTCGGTGCCGAGCCACCGGCAGCCATCGCTGACCGCCGCGCGCGTGCTGAACATCAGCGTGACCGGCGTGTCGGGATAGTCGGTGAGCACGACGTCGCCGTTGCGCCACGCGCTCAGGTAGATCGAGTTGGGCTCGGCGACGGCGTGGAGCACGAGCCGGCGGCCATGGTGCTTGCCGGCGGGGTGACCGAACGCCAGCGTCAGGGCGAGCAGGAGACCGGCGACCGCGATCGAGCGGTAGACGGGGGACGACAGCGCTTGCTGCATCTACCGAGCTTGAACGGTCGTGCCCGAAAATGCCATCCCGCTTTTCGCGGCAGTGCTCGCCGGGCGTTCGTCTCAGCGATCGCGCTGGTGTGCCGCCCAGCCCTGCAGGCGCTGCAACGCCGCATCGATCGTGGCGTCTTCCTTGCAAAAGCACGCGCGCACCAGGTGGCGCGGCGGTGCGGCATCGTAGAACGCGCTCATCGGGATCAGCACGACCCCGGCATCGACCACCAGCCGGCGGCAGAAGGCGATGTCGTCCTCGCCGGGCCCGAGCCAGCGCGTGACGTCGAGTACGACGAAGTAGGTGCCGTCGCAGGTCAGCACCGGGACGTCGAGCGCGGTGAGGCCGGAGATCAGGCGGTCGCGGCTCCGCGCCAGCGCCGGTCCCAGGCCGTGAAAGTACGCGTCGTCGAGGCCGAGGCCGAGCGCGACCGCGTGCTGCAGGTTGGGCGGCGTCGTGAACGTCACGAACTGGTGCGCCTTGGTGATCGGCCGCAGCATGTGCGGCGGCGCCGTGATGTAGCCCACCTTCCACCCGGTGACGGAGAACGTCTTGCCCGCCGAGCCGATCCGCAGCGCGCGGTCGCGCATCCCCGGCAGGGTCATCAGCGGGATGTGGCGCGCGTCGCCGAACACGAGGTGCTCGTAGACCTCGTCGCAGACCGCGAGCACATCGTGGCGCACGACCAGCTCGGCGACGAACGCGAGCTCGTCGTGCGTGAACACCTTGCCGGCCGGGTTCATCGGCGAATTGAGCACCAGCAGCTTGGTCCGCGGCGTGAACGCCGCCGCCAGCTCCTCGCGCGGCAGCGACCACGCGGGCGGCACGAGCCGGACGCAGCGCGGAATCGCCCCGAGCCGGCGGATCACCGGCACGTAGGTGTCGTAGGTCGGCTCGAGCAGCACGACCTCGTCACCGGGCTCGAGCAGGCCGAGGAAGCAATCGAGCAGCGCCTCGGTGGCGCCGGAGGTCACCAGCACCTCGGTCTGCCAGTCGACGTCGAGGCCGTAGAACCGGCGATCGTGGGCGGCGACCGCCTGGCGCAGCGCCGGCGTGCCCATCATCGGCGGGTACTGGTTGTGGCCGTCGACCACGTAGTCCGCCGCGGCGCGGCGCAGGTCGAGCCGGCCACGGTCGTCGGGGAAGCCCTGGCCGAGGTTGACCGCCGCGTGCTCGCGCGCGAGCGCGGACATCGCCTCGAAGATCGTGGTCCCGTAACCCGAGAGCGTGGCGTTGCCGGCCTTCACGCTGCGACTGTATCCCGGCCGGCGGCGCGGCCAAAGCGCGGCGGTGCCAGCTGCTGCCAGGCGTCGCCGCGGTGTCGCGTTGTGCGAGACGCGGGCGCATGGGACGGTCCGAGCATGCGACCTGCTCTCGCGACGTGGCTCCTCGTGGTCGGATCCTGCGCTTCCACCGCGCCGTCGACCGGCAACTCTCCTGCCGCCGGTACGCAGCGCCCCGCCGGTGCCCACGGCTCCGCGCCGCGGGTGCTGGCGTACTCGGTCGTCACGGTGGGCCGGCACGCCGGCGAGGCCGAGATCCGGATCGAGCCCGACGGCAGCCGCTCCGGTCACTTCACGTACAACGACCGTGGCCGCGGGCCCGACATCCGCACGACGATGCTGGTTGACAGCAGCGGCGCGCCGCGCCGGTTTCGCGCGACCGGCCACGACTACCTGAAGGCGCCGGTCGACGAGCGACTCGACGACGCCGGCGGCACGCTGACCTGGCAGTCGGCGAGCGAGCACGGCTCCGCCCCGGCCAGCGCCGGCTGGTACGTCCCGCGGAACACCGGCGATGGCAGGGCTGGGCTGGCGCGCGGGCTGCTGCGCGCCCCGAACCACCGCCTCAAGCTCCTCCCCGCGGGCGAAGCCTGGATCGATGACGACGCGATCCGCGAGATCGACGTCGCGGGCACCCGGCGCAAGCTGCGGCGGATCGCGATCGCCGGCCTTGGCTTCGCGCCCTCGCTGACCTGGCTCGACGAGGACAACGAGCTGTTCGCGACCGTGTCACCGTGGACCTCGACGATCCGC
>DASWRS010000072.1:0-10886 GCA_036403075.1 Kofleriaceae bacterium | reverse complement strand
GCCGCCGGCCTCGAGCAGCTCGAAGCAGCCGCCGCGCGCGTCGTAGTGCTGCTCGATGTCTGCGACGTCGCGGTCGCCGTCGTCGACCCGGAAGCTCAGGCCGTAGTCGCGCAGCGCCTGCTCGATCAGCTGCCTCGCGGCTGCACCGTCGCGACTTGTCGCCCGGCGAAACATGAGCTCCATGGCAGACACCCTACCCGACTGACGATCGCGCCGACAGCTTCGATCCCAACGAAACGCCGATGCTCGACGAGAAACCGCGCTGCGGTGTCCGTGTCGACTGCTATGTTGCGCGGGTCATGGCCGATCCAGCACGCCGCCGCGCGACGTATCAAGATGTCCTCGATTCCCCGCCCGACAAGATCGCCGAGGTGGTCCACGGTGAGCTGCACCTGGGCTCGCGACCTGGCCTTACGCATTCGTCGGTGCGAACCGCGTTGCTCGGAGAGCTCGCGCTCCCATTCCAGCGGGGACGCGGCGGTCCCGGCGGCTGGATCATTCTCCACGAACCCGAGCTTCACCTCCACGACGACATCCTCGTCCCCGATCTCGCGGCCTGGCGCCGCGAACGACTGCCGGTGATCGAGGACGTGGCCTACACGACGCTGGCCCCGGACTGGATCTGCGAGATCCTGTCGCCGTCGACGGAGAAGTTCGACCGGGTCGACAAGATGCCGATCTATGCCGCTGCGGGCGTCCAGCACGCCTGGTTGATCCACCCGGTCCGCCGAACGCTGGAGGTGCACGGGCTGCACAACGGCAAGTGGCTGACGCTCGGGATCCATCGCGATGATCAGCGCGTCCACGACGCGCCCTTCGACGCGCTCGAGCTCGAGCTCGCGATCCTGTGGCAAGGGCTGGCTCCGCCGCCGGGCTGGGATCGCCCCTCCGAAGCAGCGGCGGTCTACGATCCAGCCGGCGAGTACAGCCGGTACGAAGGCTACTAGTACCTCGCTACAGAGATTTTGAGCGGTTGAGTTCCGCGATGAAGCTCGTCAATTTCCGGATCTTCACTGTGGCGAGGTACGAGCGTGCTGCCGCCGAGGTCCCGAACGATCGTGGCCCGGCAACGCGCAGCGCCGCGACGACGGTCTGGCCCCGAGCGGAGATAGATTCCCAGGCCGGGTGGTCCTTCGCCGGTCGGTCGTGAGGATGGCACGGACGCCCGATCGCAATCCGGCGGTCAACAGACGGAGTGAGGGGCCAGAACCGCGTCGCAAGCGCGCGTGGTGGCGTTCTCCCCACCGCGGTGACCGGCAGAGCTCGACCTTGCGCGCGGGGCCAGCGCGGGGCCAGCGCGGCCGCTAGCGCGCCGACCAGTCGCAGCCGAGCTCGTCCTGCGCGATGTGGCAGCGCAGGCACATGCGGCGGTTGCCGCGATCGAGCGCGCGGCAGCGCGCGCTGGCGCGCCAGCCGGTGGGATGTGGCGAGGCGCGCGGGCCGCCGGGCTGGGCGCTGTGGCAGGTGAGGCACTCGTCCTCGCGGTGGCACGACGCGCAGCTGGTGATGCTGCGGCGCGCGTCGCGGGCGTGCAGGTTGGGGCCGAGGCCGGCGCTGGCCCAGCCCGGCGGGTGGAACGCGCGCGTGGGGTCGGCCGCGCTGAACTGGGTGTCGCCGCGGGTGCCGAGTCCCTCGCGCTCGTGGCAGGCGACGCAGAACGACTGGGCGCGGTGGCAGGCCGAGCAATCGGGCTTGCCGCGCCGTGCGTCGACGACGTGGGTCAGCACGTAGTTGCCGGGGTGGAAGTCCTGCGGCTTGGTGACGCCCTGGTGGCACGCGATGCACTCGCTGGCGTCGTGGCACGCGCTGCAGGTGGCGCCGATCTGCCGCGCCTCCTGCGTGTGGTGGTTCTTGAACTCGGGGCCGTGGGCGTCGCCGAGGCCGTCGTGGGCCGGCACCAGCGTGCCGTGCTCGAACCGGGTCTCGATCAGGCCGCCGAGCCGGGCGAGGTGGCAGTCGGCGCAGTGGCGCTCCTCGGCGCCATTGCGGTGGCAACCAAGGCAGGTCGCCATGGTCGGCAGCTGGCGGGTCGTGGCCAGCCCGACGCCGCGCAGGTCGCCGTGGCAGGCCTCGCACGGGGTCGCGCGGTGCGCCGCGTGGCCGAACTTGAGCGGCGGCGGCGGCACGTACACCCGCGCGACGGCGGCGCCGGCGCCGGCGACGGCGGTGAACCCGGGGTGGCACGCGCGGCACGCGACCGGCGGCGCGCCCGGCACCACGAGGTCGGGCTGCGACCGATCGATCGGGTGGCACGCACGGCACGCGGCCTCGGTCGGAAGCAGATCATCGACGGCCGACTGCGAGCTCGTCGCGGCCGGGTGGCACGCGGCGCACGCGGTGCCGCGGCCGAGGTGCGCGGCGTGCGAGAACCCCAGCGGCAGGCGCTGCAGCGGGTACATGACCGGCGACCACTCGGCGTCGCGATCCTGATCGGCGACGACGACGCCGGCCAGCAGGAGCCCCACGAGCAACGCACCCGCCACGAGGGGGAGTCGGCGACGGAACGGCCGGGCCATCGTCATGGCTCGTCAGGGCTCCGGGGTGAACGCGAGGTCGAACACGCCGATCGCGCGGACCTGCAGATCGTGGATCGCGTCGTGATCGACCTCGAGGATGGTATGCAGCGCGACGCTGTCGGACATCCGCCAGGTCGAGCTGACCACGGCCGAGCTGGTCACGTAGCGCGGGTGGCGATCCTCGTCGGACGCGACGCCCAGGCTGATCGCGCGGCCGCGCAGCCACAACGACGGCGCCGCGCGCCACGCGGCCTCGGCGGTGGCGCCGATGCGCCGGCCACCGTAGCCATCGTCCCACAGCGCGTCGATCCGCGCGTGCCAGGCGGCGCCGAAGCCGCGCTCGACCCCGGCCTCGCCGCCGCCGGCGTACGACGCGGCGCCGGCCTCGTGGTGGTAGGCCCGCAGCCAGGCGCTGGCGTGGATCGGCACGGCGCCGGCGAGCTGGTAGCCGAGCCGCAGATCGGTGGTCGGCTCGATCGAGAACACGTTGAAGATCGAGTCGCCGTCGAACGTCGGGTAGAAGTACTCGAGCGACGGCTCGACGGTGTGGGCGCCGCGCTCGAGCCGCACGCCGGCGTCGGCGCGATCGAGCGCGGCGTGGAGCAGCGAGTAGCGCAGATCCGCGTACGGCGCGATCGTCACCCCGGCCGCGCGGAGCTCGCCGTGCGCGCGGGCCCAGACGCGCTCCTCGTCGACGCCGCTGCCCGGCGCCTGGCCGAAGTCGTTGGGGTAGAGGCCGAGATCGGGGTACATGAGCCGGTCGGCGGTGTCGATCAGCCCGACGGTGTCCGACCACGTGCGGCGGTAGCCGAGCTCGGCGCCGAAGCCCGCGAGCCGCGCGGTCGCAAGGGTGAAACCGACGGTCGGCTGCCGGACGTCGCGCTGCGGGCAGTACTCGAAGTCGCTGGCGAGCGCGTGGTTGGTGATCATCCGGTTGCGATCGATCAGCTTCCAGGTGCCCGAGCCCGGCGTCGGACCCTCGACGTACTCCTGGCACGCGGCGCCCGACGTGCCGTCGAGCTCGTAGGCCGCGAGGCCGAGCGGCGAGCTGGCGCGGACCCGGAACCCCGCGGACGCCGAGACCGCGACCGGCGCCTGCGGCAGCTCGAAGCGCGCCGCGGCGCCGTCGATGCCGGTGGCGCCCCAGCCGTCGTCGGCCAGCACGCGGCCGAGCTGGACGGTCAGCCGGTCGTCGAACAGGCCGGCGAGCTCGATGTAGCCGTAGAGCAGCTCGAGCGATGCCACCGACTCGCCGAGCTCGGGGGTGACGTCGAGCGCGTCGCGCCGCACCGGCATCGCCCGCGGCAGCGTCACCTGGCCGGCGGTGTAGTCGCCGAAGTCGTGATCGATGCGCAGGTAGCTCTGCCAGCTGATCCGCAGGCCGCGGTCCGGCAGGTGGGCCTGGCGCCGCGCGGCCGCGAGATCGCCGACGTCCCAGATCCGCAGCGCGAGGGTCTCGGTGAACCGCCGGCGGCCCAGGAACAGGTCGGGCCCGATCAGCCGGTACTCGCGCAGCCGGTAGCTCTGGCCGATCGCCTGCGCGCGCAGCCAGAACTCGTAGGCGTGGGCCGGAGCGGGGACGCCCGCGAGGACCGCGAGGACCGCGACGACCACCGCGGCGACCCGGGCGCGGAGCATCCGGGCAGACCGTATCACGCCGCCGGTCGTCCTCGCGCCACGGTGATCGTGTCGACCGTGACCGCAGCGCCCGCGCCGAGGGACGCGATGCCCCACGCGCCGCGATCCGCCGCCGCGAGCGGGCAGCGCAGCAGCTCGCTGCCGTCGCGGGTCAGCCGCGCGGTGCCATCGATGATCGCGAGCCGCAGCGTGACCGGCTGGGCGGGGTCGAACGCGCCGAGCACCGCGGCGCCGCTGCACACCGCCTGCTCGGTGCCGGCGTCGAGCCGGACCAGCTGGGGCGGCATCCCCGGCGCGAGCCGCGCGATGATCGCGTGGCCCGGCCCGGTCTGCTGCGCGATCAGCGCCACGCCGCCGGCGGTGACGTGCACGGTCGCGAGCACCGAGCCGACCGCGAGCCGCGGACCGCCGACCAGCGCGCGTGCCATCGCCGCGCCGGCCGGGCCGGCCGGGGCGCCGGCCGGGGCGCCGGCCGGGGTCGTCAGCCGCCACGCCGCCGGGCTCGGAACCCGGGTCACCGTGGCCGGATCCGGGGCGGTCAGGACGCCGCGCGTGGCGTCGTTCGTCGCATCGTTCGCCGGGATCGCGGTGACCGAGCCCGATGCCGGGCCGACCAGCGACGGCCGGTACAGCCATGCCCGCCGCGTCACCGCCCCGCCGACGACCAGCACCGTGCCGTCGGTCAGCCGCGCGAGCGACGGCGCGGTCAACCTGCCGGTCGGCGTCGGCAACGACGCGGTCCACGCGTCGTGCGTCGGATCGTAGGTCACGACGCGGCCGTCCGGGTCGCCGCCGAACCCGACGACCCGGCCGTCCTCGAGCGCGATCAGCCGCACACCCTGGAGCGGCGGTGCGCCGCTGATCCGCTGGGCCGCCGCCGCGCCGGGCGCGATCACCGCGGCCGCGCCGTCCCCGGCCACCGTGTCGTCGGCAAACGCGGTGAGCACCGCGCCGCCGTCGAGCGCCGCCGCCCGGGCGTGCCCGCCCGCCACGACCTCGGCGGCGGTGTCGTCGAGCGCGAACCGATCGGCGCGGCCCGGCGCGCCGCTGCCTCCGGCGAGCAGGAACTGACGGCGGCCGTCGAGCTGGATCCCGAGATCGAACAGCTGCGCGGACACCCGCAGCCCGGGAGCGAGCGTCGCCGACGCCTCGGGCGAGCTCAGCCGGGTCAGGTCGTAGCGCAGGCTCTGGGGCCGCGGGCCGCCGTCGCACGCCAGCCCCGTCACCTCCATGCAGCCGCCGGCGATCAGCACCTCGTGATCGCCGGTCGCGATCGCGGCGTGGAACGCCGCCGGGTTGACCAGCGTCGGATCGGTGACGAACGCCAGCTTCTTGGGATCGAACACGATCGCCGCGCGCTGGTGCCCGCCGATCAGCGCGACGCGGCCGTCGGGCAAGGTCGCCAGCGCCGCGCCGGTGAAGCCCTGGCCGTCGGTCAACACCCGCGGCACGGCGATCGGCCGGAACGTCGCGGTCGCCGGATCGTAGTACTCGGCGCTCGACAACGGGCCGGTGTCGCCGGTGCCGCCGACCACCAGCGCGCCGTCGCCGGCGCGGGCGACCAGCGGCTGGGCCCGCGCCTCGAGCATCCCGGGCAGCTCGCAGAACCCGCCGGGCGGCGCCATCAGGATCGGGATCGCCGCGCCGTCGGCGAGCGCCTCGAATACCAGCGGCGCCGACTTGCCCTGCGCGCCGATCGCGCCGCCGCCGACCAGGACCTCGATCCCGATCTGCTCGGTGTCGGCCGGGAAGTCGCCGATCGCGACCGCCTCGTCGAGCGACAGCGACTTGATCGCCTCGCCGCCGGCGGCGTAGGCGGTGACCTTGGCGGCGTTGGCCCCGGCCGGCCGGGCGCAGTCGCCGCCGAGCGCCACGACCCGCACGCGCGCCGCCGGATCGCTGCACGCGCCCCATGCCGCCGCGAGCGCCGACGCGATCACCGCCGCGAGAGCCGACCGGCGCGTGCGAGGGAGGACCACCGACCACATGATACTCTTGTCGCCGATGCCGGGCAGCGAGCGCGAGGATCGGCCCGGGCCGGCCGACCCGCCGCCCGGTGTGATCGACCTGCCGGCGACGTTCGGCAAGTACTTCCTGACGGAGAAGCTGGCGACCGGCGGGATGGCCGAGATCTACCTGGCGAAGATCGTCGGCCCCGGCGGGTTCGAGAAGCAGCTGGTGATCAAGCAGATCCACCCCCGGCTCACGGGCCAGCGCCACTTCGTCGACCTGTTCGTCGCCGAGGCCAAGACCCTGGTCACCCTGGCGCATGGCAACATCGTCCCGGTCTACGAGCTCGGTGTGATCGACGACACGTACTTCATCGCGATGGAGTACATCGACGGGCCGACGCTGTACCGGCTGACCGAGACGCTGCGCCGGCGCGACGTCCGCATGGCGCCGGCGGTCGCGGCGTGGATCACCGCGCGGATCGTCGAGGGCCTCGACTACGCCCACCGCAAGGGCGAGGGCGTGATCCACCGCGACCTGTCGCCGCGCAACGTCATGCTGTCGCGCGACGGCGAGGTCAAGCTCGTCGACTTCGGCATCGCGGTCACGCTCGGCACCGGCGGCGACGACGACACCAGCCAGTCCGCCCCGACCGGCTCGTTCCCGTACATGTCGCCCGAGCAGGTCAAGAAGCAGCCGCTCACCGTGCAGACCGATCTGTTCTCGGTCGGCGTGCTGCTCTGGGAGATGCTGGTCGGCCATCGCCTGTTCGCGCGCAGCGATCCCGACGCGACGCTCCAGGCCGTGATCGCCGGCGACATCCCGCGGCCGTCGGCCGAGAACCCCGAGGTCCCGGCCCGGCTCGACGAGGTCGTGATGCGCGCGCTCGAGCGCGACACCGCGGCGCGCTGGGCGACCGCCGGCGACCTGCTCGCCGCGCTGCAGCGCTACCTCTACGGCCTCGAGGATCCGCCCGGCCCGCGCGACATCGCGGCGCTGGTCGCGCGCCACTGCCCGCCGTCGACGCGGCGGCTGCCGACCCACCACGACGAGCTCGCCGAGGCCGACGCGCCGGGCGACGCCACCCAGCCGCGCGCCCGGGTCCTCGGCATCACCGCCGAGATCCCGCGGATCGGCCCGGCGACCGCGGTGATCCCACGCGACGGCGCCGGGCCGCGCGGCAAGCGCCCCGCCCGCGCCCGCACCGAGACGTTCGCGACCCACGTCGAGCTCGAGCACATCTTCGAGCGCGCGGTGCCGGCGCCGGCCGCCGGGCCCGGCGCCGAAGCCGCCGCCGAAGCCGCCGGGCGCGCGGATGCAACGCCGGTGCGGCCGCGCGCCGCTGCCGCTGCCGCTGGCGCTGCCGCTGCCGCTGCCGCCGAGCGCGCGGATGCAACGCCGGTGCGGCCGCGCGCCGCTACCGCTACCGCTACCGCTACCGCTACCGCTACCGCTGCCGCTGCCGCTGCCGCTACCGACGCCGACGCCGACGCCGACGCCGCTACCGACGCCGATGCCGATGCCGCGATCGCCCGCCCGGAGCGGCCGCCGCTCCCGGTCCCCGGGCGCACCGCGCCGAGCTCCGGCCTGCTCGCGGCCGCCGCGCTCGGCGCGTTGATCCTCGGCGCCGCCGCGATCTTCGTGTTCTACCGGGGCCGCGGCGCGATCGAGCGCCCCGATGCCGCGCTCGCGCACGACGCCGCCGATCTCGCGGCCGACGCGGCCGGCCCGGCGCTGCCGGATGCCGCCTCGGCCGCCGACGACGCCGCGAGCGCCCCGGTGCTGTTGCCCGATGCCGCCGCCGCGGGCGACGCCGCGGGGGTGCCCGACGCCAAGGACCCGGTGCTGCCCTCGCCCGACGCCGGGCTGTTCCCGCCGCGCGATGCCGGCCCGCGCCCACCGCGCCCCGACGCCCGCGAGCCGGGCGAGCTGATCCCGCGCGCCGATGCCGGCGCCGGCGCGACGCGGCCCTCCGGCACCGCCACGCTGACGATCGGCGCGATCCCGTGGGGCACGGTGCTGCTCGACGGCAAGCCGGTCGGCCGCACGCCGATCGATCGCCTGCCCGTGCCGGCCGGTCACCACGTGATCAGCGTGACGTTCGGCGGCGAGGACCCGCCGCGCACGCTGTCGTACACCGTCGATCTCGGCAGCGGCGACACCCGCGAGCTGGTCGCCGACTTCACCCGGCCGTAGCCCGGTCAGTGGCCGAAGTCGTGACCGTCGATCGTGACGACCGGCGGCGGCCTCGCGCCCGAGGTCACCGCGAACACGATCACCGCGCCGATCACCACCGCGCCGACCCCGGTCCAGACCAGCGGGTTGCGGCACAGCTCGCAGCCGGACGGCGGCGGTGGCCGGCGGACGTCGCCGAGCACGCCCGGTGGATCGCGCAGCGCCCCGCCCTGCACGGCCCGCCACGCCTCGCGCGCGGCAGCCGGCAGGCCCGCGCGATCGCCGGCGCCGATTTCGACCACGGCGGTGCAGCGCGCCGGCGCCCCCGCGCAGCGTTGCACGGCCAGCGCCGGCCCGCCGCGGCGATCGGTCACCGCCGCGACCACCACGTCGTCGAGGTCCGCCAGGGCCAGCGCCGCGTCGACCAGCGCCTGCTCCGCGGCCGGCGCCAGCCCCGGCTCGGCGCCGCCGGCCAGGCGCACCGCGGCGTCGTCGCTCTCCAGCGCGAGCTCGACGCTGGCCGCGCCGTCGACCGCGACCGCGCGCACGGCCGCGCGATGCAGCGGCGCGCGCGCGACCACGAGGTGCTGGCCGCGCGCGACCTCGGCATCGAGCGGCGCGGCGCCGAGCTCCTTGCCGTCGACGCTGACGATCGCCCCGGCCGGGCGGGCCGCAACATGGATCCGCGCCGGCACCGCCGGGGCCGCGCGCACCGCATCGATCGCCTCGACGACATCGGGCGAGAACTCGGCGAGCGTGATCGGCCGCTCAGGATCGAGCGCGAGCGCCAGCGCCAGCAGCCCCGGCGCGTCGGGGTTGCGCCGGTACTGCAGCACCGCGCCCAGGCGAAGCGCGGCATCGGCGTACAGCTCGGGTCCGCCCGGCAGCGCGACCAGCGCCTCGGCCGCCGCGCGGGCCTCGGCGAGCCGGTCCTGCGCGACGTCGATCTGGACCCGCTGGAACGCCCGCCAGCCGTCGTCGATCCGGTCGCGGACCCGGCGAAAGCTCGCCAGCGCCACCGCCGGGACCGTCCCGGCCGCCACGGCCCCGCGCGCCTCGGCGACGGCGTCGCCGACCACGCGCTCCCGCGCGCCGATCGCGGCGACCAGCGCGGCGGCGACCGCCGCCCGGTCGGCCGCCCCGGTGCCCGCCCCAGAGCCCGCCGCAAGGCCCGCCCCGGGGCCTGCAGCGATCACCCCGGTGCCCTCGGCGCGCGCCCCGGGCACGGCCAGCGCGGTCGCAGCGCTCGCGGCGATCACGATCGCGCCGGCGATCGGCAGACACCTCACGCCCCCAGTATACTCGGCCCATGTCGTTTCCCTGGCTCGTATCCACGCCGGCCGCTCGCGAGGGCGCGGACGACCGCGCGAAGGTCGCCGCCGCAGAGCTCGCCACCCGCGCCGGCGTGCTGTTTCGCCTCGGGTTCTCGGAGGCCGACGCGACCGGCCGCCTGACCGCCGCCGTCGCGTGGGAGTACGAGACCGGCTCGCAGCGGCCGGCCTACCGCCGCCCGGCGGCGCTGTCGGATCAGGCGATCGCGAAGATCGTCTCGGACACGTTCGCGCGCCGCCCGGCCTGATGCGCCGGGCTCGATGACTGGATCGATGACGGGATCGATGACGCGCACCACCGGCCGGCACCGCCGATGAAGCGGCGCTCCCTGCTTGTCCTGCTGCTGCTCGCGATCGCGGCCTGCCAGCCCCCCGGGGCCGGCACCCCGACCACGCGTCCGGCGCCACCGCCGCGCGTCTACCTGCTGACCGATCTCGTCGGCGGCTGGCGCTGGCAGCTGCGCACCGCCGAGGCCGGGACCACGCGCGTCGAGTCGGAGACCTGGCGGCTCGGGCCGACCCCGGGCGTCCCGACCCAGCTGTCGGGCCGCTACCTCCGCGAGGTCGAGGTCCGGTCCGACGATCGCGTGCCGTTCGCGTGCAACCAGCGGCCGTGGTACCGGCAGCGCGCGCTCTACGACGTCACCGTCCAGGCGACCGCCAGCGGGTTCGCGGTGCGCGAGACCGACTACCGCGCCGAGCCCAGCCCGTGCGACCACGGCTTCCGCCGGCTCGGCGGCTATGCCGGCGACGCCGACGGCGAGCGCCTCACGCTCCACTGGGACGGCGGCAGCCAGACCCTGTGGCACACCGACGCCGAGCTGGCCGAGCTCCCGGCCGCGCCCTGGCCGGCCAGCCCCGAGCTCGCCGGCCCATGGCGCTGGGACGCGACGACCTACGACGACGCCGGCAACCTGCGCGACGAGAGCGAGTGGTGGGAGATCACGCGGCGCAGCGAGACCCGGCTCGACCTCACCTACCGCCGCCGGGTGACGGTCCGGTCGCCGGACGGCTCGATCCTGGCGTGCGCCGGCGGCCCGACCTGGAGCTTCGACGACGCCTACGTCCTCGACGGCGAGCGCGAGGAGGAGCACTGGCACCTCCACGAGCTGGCGACCGATCCCGGCCAGCACCCGTGCCTCCAGGCCACCCCGCGGCGCAGCCTCGACGAGGCCACCGCCGAGCAGATCGGCGACTTCCTCGTGCTCGAGTGGCGCGGCAAGCGCCGCCAGGTGCTCTACCGGCCGGACTGAAAGACGGTCGAATCAAGCGGCCC
>DASWRS010000071.1:0-12145 GCA_036403075.1 Kofleriaceae bacterium | reverse complement strand
GCCGACACCACATCGCGCGACAGCGCGATCTCGCCGCGCTTGCGAAACTCGCGGATGCGCTTGGGTGTTGCCTTGTGGGTGCGTTGCGGATCGGCCAAGTCGAGCGCCGGTTCTGCAACGCCCAGGCCGCCGCTAACTGCTTGCCGCTCCTCGGATCTTGCGCGTCAGTCGCGCCGCCTGTCGGCAGCTCTGACGGTCTCGGGGGGCGCCATTGCCGGCGCGAGTTTCTCGTGACCATCGGGTCGACCAGGAACGCGGCTGATCAAGGGACGGCCGCGAAATCGAGATCGGCGGGGCCGACCTCGAGCCCATGCGGGCGCACCTCGGCGTCGAGCAGATCGGCCGGCTCGGCCAGTCGCGGGGCGGCCCCGAGGCGTTCGTCCGCGCGGTCGAGGCGTTCCTCGGCGGCGGCTGCTGATCCAGATCATGAATCCGCGCGATTCAACGCCATGCCGAATAACTCGGAGCCGCCTTGGCGACGACATCGACCAGCTCTACTTCGTAGACCACCGGCTCGGGCATGCCTCCACCCGACGGCACCCACACCATGATCTGCTCGCCCTTGTGTAGCAGTGGAATCACTTCGCGAAATACAGGCGCCGCGTACGCGGAATTGATGGTGATCGTTTGACCATCTGTTCCCGTGTTGGTTCTCAGCTGATGTGGACCCCTGAGGCCGGTTTTTCTCAAAACCATTCCCCCCGGGCGGGCTGATCTTCTCAAAACCATTCCCCCCCTGCCGCCGCGTGACAGAGCGGCCCTCGACCTTGGGTCGATGGCTTACCGCGAGGTCACGATGGTTGAAATCAAGGAAGTGATCCGGCTCTGGCGGGCTGGCATCAAGAAGAAGCGGATCGCGTCGCAGCTGACGCTCGACGTCAAGACGGTGCGTCGCTACATCACGGCGGCGGAGGGTTGCGGGCTCGCGCCCGGCCCTGAGCCGCCGCTTGACGACGAGCAGTTGGCCGCGGTCGTCGCTGCGGTGGCCCCCGACACGGGGCGACCGCACGGTGACGCCTGGCGACGCTGCGAGGCCGAGCGCGATGCGATCGAGAAGCTGGTCACGGCTGGGGTCCGGCTCTCGAAGGTCCGGCGACTGCTGCACCGGCGGGGCATCGATGTGCCGTACCCGACGCTGCATCGGTTCGCGGTCGCCGAGCTCGGCTTCGGGCAGCGTGGTCCGACGATCCCGGTCGCCGATGGCAAGCCCGGCGAGGAGGTCCACATCGACACGGGCTGGATGACGTTGTCCGAGCCCGACCAGCACGGGCGGCGGCGCAAGTTTCGCGCGTGGATCTTCACGCCGCACGTCTCGCGCTACAAGTTCGTCTATCCGTGCTGGACGGAGAGCACGGAGACGGCGATCGAGGCGTGCGAAGTCGCGTGGGAGTTCTACGACGGGGTGTTCAGCGTCGTTGTCCCCGATTGCACCAAGGCGATCGTGCACACCGCGGATCCGGTCAAGCCGCGTATCGTCGACGAATTTCTCGAGTACGCACAGGCTCGCGGCTTCCACGTTGATCCTGCGCGCAAGCGGCGGCCGAAGGACAAGGCGCGCGTCGAGCGGACCGTGCGCGACGTCCGCGACGATTGTTTCGCCGGCGAGAAGCTGCTCGATCTCGCTGACGCTCGTCGGCGGGGACTTACATGGTCGGCCGACGAGTACGGCATGCGCCGGCACACGACGACGCAGCGAATGCCACGCGAACACTTCGAGGCCGACGAGAAGCCGCACCTGTTACCAGCGCCGACCGCGCCTTACGACATCCCGCTGTGGTGCGAGCCGAAGGTCGGTGCCGATCAGCACGCGCAGGTCGCGCGCGCGCTGTACTCGCTGCAGTTCGAGTGGCGCAACAAGCGCGTGCGTGCGCGCGCCGACAGCTCGATGGTGCGGTTCTTCGACCCGACCTCGCACGAGCTCTTGAAGGTGCACCCGCGCGTCGCGCCAGGTCGCCGCTCGACGGATCTCGCGGACTTTCCGCCAGAGAAGGCGATCTACGCGTCGCGTGACGCCGAGGCTTTGATCAATCGTGCACGCAGCCATGGCCCTGCGATCGGCGAGTTCGCGCAGAAGCTGTTCGCCGCGTCGCCGCTGCCATGGACGCGCATGCGTCAGCTCGGCATGCTGCACGGCCTCATCAAGCGCTTCGGCCCGCGCCGCGTCGACGAGACGTGCGCGATGGCGGTCGCCGCCGAGATGGTCGACGTATTCCGTCTCGAGCGGATGCTCAAGATCGCGGCGGCGCCGGAGCCGCCGCAGGAGCCAGCTCGCGTGATCCCGATCGGCCGCCACCTGCGGCCGGCCACCGACTACGCCCTGCTGCCCTGCGTGGCGCAGGCCATCGACGAAGGAGAAGACTCGTGACCGATCCCATCAGCCCCGATCTCAAGACCGCCATGCGCCGGCTGCGTCTCGGCAAGTTGCTCGACACGCTCCCCGAGCGTCTCGCGCTCGCCCGCCAGCAGAAGATGGCGCACCAGGACTTCTTGCTGCTGTTACTCTCCGACGAATGCCAGCGCCGCGACAGCGCCGCGTCGACGACACGCGCCGAGCGAGCGCTCCTCGAGCCCGACATGCAGATCGAGCGCTGGGATCCGACGGCGAAAGTGACCTACGACCAGGAGCTACTCAACGAGCTGGCCTCGATGCGGTTCGTCGAGGCGCACCGGCACGTCACGGTCGTCGGCCCCGTCGGGGTCGGCAAGACCTTCATCGCGCATGCACTTGGCCACATTGCGTGCCGCCACAAGTACTCCGTGCTCGCCGTCCGGACCGACAAGCTGCTCAAGACCCTCAAGCACGCTCGTCTTGATCACTCGCACGAGGCCGAGTTGCGCAAGCTGCTCGCCGTCGACGTGCTTGTCATCGATGATTTCGGCCTCGACGCGATGGATGCGACCGAGAGCCGTGACGTGCACGAGATCCTCACCGAGCGTGATCGCGCCGGCTCGGTCATCATCACGTCCAATCGCGGTCCGGACGAATGGCTCGCTACGTTCGCAGATCCGGTTCGCGCCCAGGCCGCGATCGATCGGTTCACCTCCAACGCCTACGACCTCGTGATCGAGGGCGAGTCGTACCGACAACGGCTCAAGCCGAAGTCACCCGCGGCCAAGCGGGGATCCGCGAAGAAGGTCTGATCGATTCCCCGCGGTGCAACGGCGTGCCGCGCGACTACCGAGTCGCTCGCAAGCGCCACGCGCGGCGACCACACCGCCGAGCCACGACCAGAGCGCCCGGGGACCCGACTCGCACCGTCGAGACGGTCGGAGCGGTCACCATCTTCGCCACCGGCGCTCGACACGGCAACCGGCGAGTTTGGCGTCTGCAGTCAGCGCCGGATGCGCGACGTGACCGGCGCCTGCAGCGCGCAAAGCTCATGCATAGACATAGACCCGCCGCCGGAGATCGGCCCATCGTCCGCCATGCGGACATACCGATCATCGCGTCCGCAGCGCGGACACTCAAGATCACGATGTCCGCCTTCCGGGCGGCATGGACACATGCCAGCGGCGCCATCTCGTGCTCGAACGACTGGTGGGGCGGCTCTCTCCGGATCCACGCGCGGACCGCATCGGGAACCGCGGACGTCATCCCTCGCACAATCACGCGACCGTTCCACAATCGCGAGATGCGCTTCTTGGCAGCCCAGAGAACAGCGGCTTCGCTCTCGTCAAGCCGATCTCTTGCCAATAGCGCTGGACAGCGGGAGGGGGGATCGGCATCTGATCTACCGTCATGCGACCGCAGGAAACTCGGGGGGAATGGTTTTGAGAAGGTAGGGTCCATAGCAGCTGAGAGCCGACAGTACCACGCCCGTCACGGGCTGCACGGTGGCCGCCGTCCCCTGGTCGCGGCACCAGCTCCGGCGGATCCGGAGGATCATGCGGCGTTGATCTTGAGCCGTTTCGACGAAACGCTGACCGAGGCACTGGCGAGCGCCGGAACATCAAGCTTGGCTAGACGAGATCAAGACCGACCTGATCGAGCGGCTCGAGGCGATTCGCAGCAAGAGCCTGTGGCCATCGACCAGGAGATGTGGGGGTTGTCAGCGCTGGCGCGAGGTCACTGGTGGCGCGAGGTCACTGGTGGCGCGAGGTCACTGTGGCGCGAGGTCACTGGTGGCGCGAGGTCACTGCCTGCGCGAGGTCACTGGTGGCGCGAGGTCACTGCCTGCGCGAGGTCACTGCCTGCGCGAGGTCACTGCCTGCGCGAGGTCACTGCCTGCGCGATGGTACGTCGCCGTACGAGATCGGTCCGGATTTTTTCCAGCCCTCGCGGAGTAACCACGTTTTCGGCTGGTACACGACGAGCGGATCGTAGGTCTCGGGCCCTCGCCAGAAGAAGGGCTCATCGCCGTACTCGGCCCATCCCGGAAACGTGACGGCGCTCGAGAACCAGTCGATCGCCCATGACGACATCGGCGCCTGGCGATCTTCCTGGTGCTTTCGGAAGTTGTTCATGATGTAAGAAAGTGCGTGTCGTGCCTGGCGCGGCGAGGTGATGATCTCTGCATGATAGCGGTCGGGGAACACCGGGCCTCGCCGGCGTGGCCCCGGCGTTCCCTTGCTGATTGCCGCGTTGAGCTGCTTGGCGGCCGAGATCTGAAATCCCTGCATTCCCGATGACAGGGCCCGCTTGCTCTCCGCTTCGACCAGCAGGTGGATGTGCGTGCGCTGGATGCTGAGCTGGATGATCCGGAAGTCCTCGCGCCGAGCGGTGGTGATGGTCGCCTCGCGGATCGCCTGGTAGACGCACCGGCGACGCAGGTTTCCAACGGCACCGACGGTGCGCAGGACGACGTGCACCGGATACCGCGCGTTGAGGTACGGCCGCTCCTTGTGCGGCGAGCCGGCCCGCGTGCCCTTCGGTGGGCGGCCGGCGCCACGCCGCTTGCCACCCCGCTGCTTGAACAGCACCAGCTGCTCGGGCTCCTGCTTGGACTGGCGCTTGCGCGCGCGACCTCCCGCGGGTTTGTCGGCTGGCATGTTACCTTGGTAGCCATTGACATTGATTCGGTCAATTGATTTCTCCGTATTTTCTTGTACGACATATTGTATCGTTGATTTGACAATTCAGTCTGATGTCGACAGATCACCATTGCGTGCCACTGGTGTTGGACTCGTCCGTGGTGGCGGGCGCGCGTGTCACGCCCGGTCGCGAGTCGGCGCGGGGAAGTCGTCGGCAGTGCCGTTGGCGGCCATGCCGATCGTCGGACGGCAAGCTCCAGCGCTCGCTCCGAGCCGGGCAGATGTTCGCGGTGCTGGGTTTCGCCAGATCCGAAGGAACGCGATCGGCTCGGAGCTGTACTCGGCCTGGAGCTCCTCGCGGACCTCGCCGAGATCCGGGTTGTCGCTCGTGATCGTCACGCTCTGGCGGCCGCCGCGATCCTGGCGCCGCGGGTCTGCGACGATTCAGCTGGGCACGGCGCAGCGCATCGATCAGCCGCAGGCGAAACGGGGACGAGTCGCTGGCGACAGAGACCGTCACTCCGGCTGCGTCCCGCTGCTGTTGACGATCTCGATCGCGCTGGATGGAGCATGTGCGGGAGTACTGTCGGGTGAGGCGACGGTGCTCCCCGACGGTGATCCGCAGCTCATTTAGTCGCGAACGCGTGCGGCGATCGCGCGGGTCCGGGTGTCTACCGATCACGGCGCGGTGAAGCCGGAGCCAGCCCCGTAGAGTGCGGAGGCGAGCGAGCTCGAAGGCGGAGGCGAGCGGGAAGCGGAGGCGAGCTCGAAGGCGGAGGCGAGCGCGAACGCGAGCTCGGAGGCGGAGGCGAGCTCGAAGGCGAGCTCGAAGGCGGAGGCGAGCGCGAAGGCGAGCTCGAAGGCGAAGGCGAGCTCGAAGGTGGAGGCGAGCGGGAAGGCGGAGGCGAGCGGGAAGGTGGAGGCGAGCCCGAAGGAGACTGTGGAGACGCGTTCGCCAGACGTCAACGCGGCCGCCGGGGGCGACCGCGAGCAGATGGGGTCGGGGGCCGCGACCGTGACCAGGATTGGCAGGCCTTGCACCGCACATACCTCGCGCAGCCCGCGCAGGGCGCCGGTGGTGATTCGGCGGGCGCGGTCCCGACACCCATCCGCGCAGCAGCCCCCGGCGAGCCGCGTGTGCGCGATCTCCCCGGCGCTACGCCCCACACTGCTGCCGCCGATCGCGCGGCATGGAGAGTCCGCCCGGGCCGTGCGGCGTGTCGTGCGGCGGGGCGATCAGGCATGGTAGCCGGCATCGCCTGGCTGATCCGCGGTGACGACGCGGCCGCGGCGCGGTGGCCGTGAGCGGGTGAGCGGGCGCGGCGCATGGCGCCGAGGGCGAGTGTCGGGCATCGGCGGTCCGCGGAGGGAGACCGTGAACCTGGTACGATAAACAACCACTGTGCCGGTGGGCTGCGTCAATCCGCCGCCGGACCTGCGGTTCGCGGCTGCGAGCCAGCGATCCGGGGCGAGCCTGGCTGCTATAGATCGGGGATGACCGAGACGCCGAGCGGATTGAAGTACGAGGACACCGTCGTCGGGACCGGAGCGAGCCCGACCAGCGGCCAGACCTGCGTGATGCACTACACCGGCTGGCTGTGGGTCAACGGCGCCAAGGCCAGCAAGTTCGACAGCTCGATCGATCGCGGCCGGCCGTTCGAGTTCCCGATCGGCAAGGGCCGCGTCATCAAGGGCTGGGACGAGGGCGTCGCGTCGATGAAGATCGGCGGCAAGCGGACGCTGCTGATCCCGCCGGCGCTGGGCTACGGCGACCGCGGCGCCGGCGGCGTCATCCCGGCCGGTGCCACGCTCCTGTTCGAGGTCGAGTTGATCGGCGTGCGCTGACACGCGGACAGCTGGGCCAGCGTGGTTGCGGCCATCGCGCAGCGGTAGGCCTCGCGCGACAGGGCGCGGCAGCCGGCGAGGTACTCGTCGCGGAGCGAGCGGCGGATCGCCTCGTGATCGGCCGCCGTGGCCTGGGGTGCGGTCGGGTGGGCGGCCTGCTCGTCGATGCCGAGCGCGACGGCGTGGGTGATGAGCTCGTCGCATGCCTGCTCGCCGGGAGCGCCCGGGTCGGCGGCCGCCGGCGCGCCGGGAGTCGGCGGGGCGGGGTGCGCGCCGGGGCCCGCGCCGCCGGAGCAGCCCGAGCAGGCCGACCACGCCGACCACGACGAGCACGCAGCAACGACGAGCCAGAGCAGCGACCGCACGATGCATCGATGTTAGCGTGTCGCCATGGCGTTGTGGTTCGCCGCGCTGCTCGGACTGGTCCAGGGGCTGACGGAGTTCATCCCGGTGTCGTCGACCGCGCACCTGCGGGTCGCGGCGGCGCTGGCCGGGCAGAAGGACGCCGGCGCCGAGTACACCGCGGTGATCCAGCTCGGCACGCTCGCCGCGGTGCTCGCGTACTTCGCGAAGGACCTGGTGACGCTGGCCCAGGCGATGGTGCGCGCGCCGTCGACCCCGGAGGGCCGGCTGCCGTGGCTGATCGCGGTCGGCACGCTGCCGATCGTGATCGCGGGGCTGTCGCTGAAGAAGCAGATCGAGGGCGACCTGCGCTCGCTGTACGTGATCGCGGCGGCGCTGATCATCGTCGGCATCGTGATGGCGGTGATCGATCGCCACGCGGCGGGTCGCGATGGCCGCGGCCTGGCGTCGATCACGTTCCGCGACGCGATCCTCATCGGCCTGGCACAGACCCTGGCGCTGGTGCCCGGCGTATCGCGCTCCGGCGCCACGATCTGCATGGCGCTGCTGCTCGGATTTACCCGCAGCGACGCGGCGCGGTTCTCGTTCCTGCTCTCGATCCCGGCGGTCGCCGGCGCCGGCATCCTCGAGGCGCGCAAGGCGTTCGTCGGGCTCGGCAGCTCCGCGATCCCCGCGCTGGCGGTCGGCACCGGCGTGGCGGCGGTGGTGGGATATGCGTCGATCGCGTGGTTCCTGCGCTGGCTGGGCTCGCACCAGCTCGTCGGGTTCGCGGTGTACCGGATCGCCGCGGGGCTGGCGCTGCTCGGCGCGCTGGCCGCGCGAGTTGTTCTGCCGTAGTCGAGCGACGAATGCCAGACGATGTGAAAACGCGCACGGCACGGCGCGCGACGCCGAGCTTGCTGGTAGGCTAGCAGCGTCCGTCCATTGAGGGTCCCCGATGACGATTGCTCGTCTGCGTCTTGTATGGCCCTGGTCGCTGACCGTGGTGCTCGCGCTCGCGGCATTCGCGAGCACGGCGCGCGCCCAGGCAAACTGTCCTGGTAACAAGCCGGGGAGGTTCGCGGTGAAGATCGACTCGGCACCGCCGGGTGCCGCGGTCTACATCAACGACAAGTCATGTCCGCCGGTCGGCGTGACACCGTGGGAGGGCAAGCTCAACAACGGCGACTACACGGTGATCGTCGAGGCGCCCGGCTACGACCTGGCGACGCGGCCGTTCAAGGTCGCCCGGGTGCGCAAGACACAGGAGATGTTCATCCCGCTGGTCAAGAAGCTCGAGCCGCCGAAGATCGACGTCCGCGCCGACGCCGACAAGAACCTGTTCGGCGCGACGATCCTGCTCGACGGCCAGCCGCAGGGCCAGGCGCCGATGGTCTTGACCACCACGGCGGGCCGCCACCTGGTGCAGATCAAGAAGGAAGGCTTCGAGGACCTGTCGGCGTGGCTCGAGACCAAGGACAACCAGGTCCAGACCTTCGCGCCGACGATCAAGGAGATCGCCAAGCCCAAGTACGGCACCGTGGTGGTCGACGCCGACGTGCCCGATGCCGAGGTGTTCATCGACGGCAACAAGCACCCGGACAACACGCCCGCGGTGATCAGCAACGTGATCGAGGGCCTGCACGTCATCGAGGTCAAGAAGGCGCCCGCGCTGCCGTGGAAGCAGACCATCGAGGTCAAGGCCAGCCAGCAGACCAAGGTGCGCGGCGAGCTGGCGGCGACGCTCAACGGCGGCGTCGGCGTGGTCCGCGTGCTCAGCGACGCGCAGGGCGCGCGCGCGTTCATCGACGGCACCGACATGGGGCCGGTGCCGGTCGACATCAAGGACGTCAAGGCCGGCGATCACATCGTCCAGGTCAAGGCGCAGGGGTTCCAGCCCAGCGAGCGCCACGTCACGGTCACCGCGGGCGGCTCGCAGATCGTGAAGTTCGACCTCAACACCGAGGCGGCCGGCGACCAGGGCATCCTCAAGGTGGTGTCGAACGTGCCCGAGGCGCTGGTGTTCATCGACGGCGCGCAGATCGGCAAGGTGCCGCAAGAGAAGCGGGTCGCGGCCGGCGATCACCCGGTCGTGGTCCGGCTCGACGGCTACAAGCAGTTCGAGCAGAAGGTCCGGGTCGAGGCCGCGCAGTCGGTGACGGTGCAGGCCGAGCTCAAGGCGGTCGGCCGGCTGCGGATCCTGTCGACGCCGGCGAACGCGACCGTGATGATCAACGGGCTGCCCGCCGGCAAGACGCCGCTCGACACCGAGGTCGAGGTCGGCGAGACCGTGGTGCGGCTCGAGCAGCCCGGGTTCCAGGCGTTCGAGCAGACGCTGACGATCCAGGGCGGCAAGACCGAGACCTTGTCGCGCGAGCTCGCGGTCGCGGGGCCGAGCGAGGCCGAGCTGTTTGCCGAGCAGCGCGGGCTGTCGTCGTTCGGCGCGCGCGTGCTGCCGCGCGGCCGCTCGACGGTGGACGTCGACATCGGCTATCCGTACTTCGCGACCGGCAAGATCACGGTCGGCGCCGGCCGGCTGTCGCCGCAGCTCGGGTTCGACGCGTCGGTCGGCGTCCGCACGATGCTGGCGCGCAGCGAGATCGGCATCGGCGGCCGGATGACATTCGTCGACAACGAGCCGTTCTCGGCCGCGGCGTTCACCAACCTGTGGTGGGGCAGCAAGCTGCTCGACGACTCCAAGCGCAACGGCGTGACCTGGGACGCGGGCGCGCTGGTGTCGTTGACCGCGCTGACCCACGTCACGATCACCGGCCGGGGCTACTTCGAGGTCTGGAGCGACCGGCATTGCCCGGCGGTCGACGGCACGATGGCCAACCACCTCGAGGGCACCGATCCGATCAAGGTCTGCCAGGACTTCCTGGGGACGCCGAGTAACCGCTTCATCCCGACCGCGAGTGACAGCGAGCGGGCTCGGGTCAAGAAGCTGATCGGCACCGACACGGTCGGCTCGAGCTCGGGGATCTTCGATCGCGAGAACGGCGCCCGGTTCCTGCTCAGCATCGTCGGCGAGATCGCGTTCCAGCAGGAATGGAACATGTACTTCATCCTCGAGGGCGCGCCGTTCCAGCAGAGCGAGCGCGCGCTGTTCACGAGCCTGTTCTCCGGCCCGATGGGTGACAACGACTACCGGATCTACGTGCGCACGGGCCTCACGTACAAGTTCTGAGCCGGCGGCCTACGAGCTCAGCGGCGCGAACGCGATCGCCGAGTACGCGACCGCGGTCTGGGTGCCGGGGTTGTGGTAGCCGTGGCGCTGGTCGCCGCGGAACGTGACCACGTCGCCCTCGGCGAGCCGGTAGCGCTCGCCGGCGACCGCGAGCTCGACGGTGCCGCGCTCGCAGGTCAGGTACTCGCGGGTGCCCGGGGTGTGCGGGACGCCGGTCATCCGGCCGCCGGGCGGCAGCACCATGCGCTCGAGATCGAGCCCGGGCAGCGACTCGGGCAGGAGCTTGCGGATCGTGACCTCGCCGCGCTGGCGCACCGGCAGCTCGGAGGCCGCGATGTGGCGCGCGGTGGGGTTCGGCGCGGCGAGCAGCTCGTCGAGCCGGACCTGGAGCGCCTGGGCGACCTTGACCAGCACGGCCAGGGTGGGGTTGGCGGCGCCGGACTCGAGGTGGGTCCAGGTCGCGCGCGGCACGCCGGCGGCGCGCGCGATCTGCTGCTGCGACAGGCCGCGCGCGGTGCGCAGCGCCTTGATGTTGTCGGCGAGGTGATCGCTCGGGTCACGGGGTGTCGCCATGCTCGTGCGCTGGCCTCCTGCCAACATATTAGCGCGGGTGATGACAGATTGGCCAGGGCTGCCTAGGCTGGTGGCAGGAGGCAATCATGAACATCCAAGGACAAGGTGCGCTGGTCACCGGCGCGAGCCGGGGCCTGGGCCGGGCGCTCGCCGAGCAGCTCGCCGCCCGGGGCGCGCGGGTGGCGCTGGTCGCGCGCGGCGCCGGCCCGCTCGGCGACGTGGTGGCGGCGATCCGCGGCCGCGGCGGCGATGCCCACGCGATCGCCGCCGATCTCTCCGACAAGGACGCGATCCACCGGATCGCCGGGCAGGCCCAGGGCCTGGTCGGCGAGATCGCGATCGCGATTCACAACGCGAGCACGCTCGGGCCCACGCCGCTGCGGCTCTTGCTCGACACCGAGTGCGAGGATCTCGCCGCCGTGCTCGAGGCCAACCTGATCGGGCCGTTCCGGCTCACCAAGGTGCTGGCCGGCGCGATGGCGATCCGAGGCGCGGGCGTGATCGTGCACATCAGCTCGGACGCCGCGGTCGAGCCCTATCCGCGGTGGGGCGCATACGGCGTGTCGAAGGCGGCGCAGGACCACCTGAGCCGGATCCTCGCGGCCGAGCTCGACGGCACCGGCGTGCGGGTGCTCGCGGTCGACCCCGGCGAGATGGACACGGCGATGCACGCGGCGGCGATCCCCGACGCCGACCGGCAGGCGCTGCAGCCGCCCGCCCAGGTCGCCGCACGGATCGTGCAGATGATCGAGGACGACGCGCGGGCGCCGAGCGGCGCGCGGCTGGTCGCGCCGCGCTGGGAGGCGACGTGATCACGGCGGCGAGGCCGCGCGGCCGGGCGGAGGCCGCGGCCCACATCCGCGGCGGGGACCGCGTCGACGAGGCTCGCGTGGATCGGGCGATCGACCGCGATGCGGCCGGGCGCGGGGCGGTGGGCGTTCGGGTCCGCGGCGGGGACCGCGTCGACGAGGCTCGCGTCGGTCCGGCGATCGATCACGATACGGCCGGACTCGGGGCGGCGGGCGTCCCGGTCCGCGGTGGGGACCGCGTCGATGACGTTGGCGTGAATCCGGTGACCGCTCGCGATGCGGCCGGGGCGGCCGGGGCGCCGGCGAGTGGACGTGCGGCGGCCGGGGCGCCCGGCGACCGCGCGCCGGGGCTGCGCAGCGACGAGGTGCCGCGCCACGCGGTGCAGCTGGTCGTGGTCGATCCGGACGGTGACGCGGC
>DASWRS010000070.1:0-9726 GCA_036403075.1 Kofleriaceae bacterium | reverse complement strand
TCCGTCGCGTCGGAGACGAGACCCACTTCTTCACGCCGTACGTCCAGATCGGCGACCACGCCGTGGACATCGATACCGAGACCGCGACCGCCTATGCGCCTCGCAACGCGCGGTTTCCACGGATCGTCCTCGCCATCTCGGTCTTCGATTTTCACGTGCTCGCATGCGGCGAGCTGACGTGGCGCTGAGCCGGATCTCGTCCGCCCGGCCGCGGGGTATCGAGGATGGGGGTCCCGGCCAGCTCGCCGCTCGCCCGGCCTGGCGCAGGCACGAGGGCGCCGCGTTGGATATAGTTCCTGGGATGAACCAGAACGACGACGCGCTCGACGAGGTCCACCCCGTCACGGCGGTGCAACGCCTGCGCGTTCCGCGCGTCCCCGGCGGCCTCCCGAGGCGGGTCGGGTCATCGACGGCTGCGACGTCAACTTCGCCGCCGAGAGCCATGTCCGCATGGCGGAGCTCTCCGGCTGATCCGGCCGCACGGCGTCATGGCGGCAACGGCGACAAACCAACAACCTGCCAATAGGTATCATGCTGGACCCTCGATGGTACATTGTATTGAGTCTGACATTCTCGGCCTGTCGCACCGAGAGCACAACGTCGATCCCCCGGCAGCCGTCTCCCGCCCCCTCTCCGCAACCGTCGCTCGCCTCGTCAGCAGCAGGCATTCCGGTCATGGTGACCGACTTGAGCTCTGGCCAGGAGCTATCGGGTCAATGGATGGACAGCGCTGGCCAGCTCACCTCGGTATTGCCACCCGGCCACTACACCTTCGCTGCCACGACCAATACTGGCTTTGCCTTTTTCGAGAAGGAACTCACGTCATCAGATCACCTGTTGATCGCGCTGTCCTCGGATTGCGAGAGGTTGCACGGACGGGTGACAGGGACAATCGCATTCCCTGCTGTTGTGATGATGTCGCGCATCAGCAACGCGCGGGGCGACAAGTTCATCATCCCGATCGACCGCGACGGCGGCTTCGCAGCATGCCTGCCCCAGGCTGGCTATGCGGCCCGGGTGGATGGGGCCATGGTATCACTCCAAGTTCCCGTCGTTGTGCCGAGGGATGCGACGATTGCCATCACCGTCTACAGTGCCGCCCAGGTCCGGGAGACTCCTACTGATATCCGGGTTGGGCACAGCGATCTCCCGTCGTTTGCTCGGTCGCTTCGCGATCATCGGATCGTGGGCCTTGGCGAGGCGAACCACGGCACGGCGGAGTTCTGCAGCTATCGGGCGAAGCTATCGCTGGAGCTCGCTCGTGTTGGCACGTTACGTACCATCTTGCTCGAGGCAGATGCCATCGGCATGATGGCCATTGATGACTACGTCATGGGCGCGGACGTCGATATCGCCAAGGCTGTTGTTGCCTTGCGGTTCTGGGTCACCGATATTCAGGAGTTCCTGGCGTTCCTGGCCGACATTCGAACCTACAATGCCAGCCGGCCGCCGGCCGACAAGATCCGGGTCCTCGGTGTCGATGCGCAGCGTGTCGATCCACCGGTACAGCTCCTGCAGGCTCACCGGGCGGAGCTTGCGATCTCGGAGCACGAGTCCGAGCTACTCTCGCAGATAGTGCCGGACCATGGTGCTGCATTCCCGAAGCTCTCCAGCGACGACCGTGCGGCGTTGTCGTCGCTGCTCGATCGGCTGGCGAATCCGCGCGGTCAGGCGAATCTCGAAGGAGTGGCTACCCGGGCGAGCGTCGCTGCGCATTCGATCCGTTGCCAGCTCGGCTATCTCGGGAGCACCGAGGAGTTGCGCGACCGCGCCATGGCCGAGCTCACGGCTTACATCGTCGAGCTGAGTGGAACCGGCCAGGCGGCGCTGTGGGCCCATGACGGCCATATCGCGCGACAATCCGATTATGCCACCAAATCGCTCGGTCAGTACCTCTCCGAAACATTCAAGGAAGCATACTTTCCGATCGCCTTCCTGTCGTACCAGGGCCAGGCCCGCGCGTGGGACAAGCCGGGCAAGATCGGGGTGATACCGCACGACCTGGCGCCGGCACCTTCCCACAATGTGGAGTCGGTGATCATGCAGGCGACCAGGTTCCCGGACGCCGCCTGGGTCAGGGTTGACCTGACGAGCGGCCCGCTCGCACACTGGTTGAGTCTCCCACGATACGTGCGTGAGTTTGGTGCGTTCTATGACCCGGGCGATACCCAGATTTTGTGGATGTTTCCTGCTGCGTTCGCTGCCGTGGTCGTGATCCAGCACGGGCACCCTTCGACGCCGACGCCGACCGGGGTCCGCAAAATTACCCCGTGATGCAGCGCTTGGGGAACCCGCGTCAACAAGGCTCGCTCGTTCCCCGGACCGCGCGACCGACCTGGAGGGCTGGCCGGATCAAAGGTGTCCGCGTGATTCGGAGCCTCGCCGACGACGAGAACACCGAGCGCGGCCGTGGGGGAGCGCGCAAGCATCGGCGTGGCGCAGCCGTGCACGGGATCGACGAACAACATGTTGACGCCGGCGTGATCGCGACATCGGGTGCACGCCCGAGCATCCGCCTGGAACGTCGCGAGACGTCGCCCCCCGATCTATCGCACCCATACGCCATGTCAGCACCCCTCTGACTTGCAGGCAAGAGCTCCCGGCGCCTCCGCGGCACATACGCTGCGTGCGCGACCGCAGCCAGGCTCGCTGCCGGGCCGGCGATCCGAGATGCACACGGTCGGACATGGTGCCGCACCGTGCTGTATCATGCCCCGAGGTGCCCACGACTCGCAGGCTCGCCGATGGGCTGTATGAAGACGTTGTCACCAACGGGCTCGCCGATGCCCTCGAGCTCGTCGCGCACCGACGTCATGTTGACGTTGCGGCACTTGGCGCCGACGCTCACGTGATCCTGGCGCGCTTCCTGCGGGGGCCGATCGAGCGCGCCCTTGCCGACGTCGGTGGCTCTGGCGATGACAAGCTGGCCCGGCAGGTTCAGCTCGCTGACGACCTGCTGCGTGTGCTCGAGGTGCGCAAGCTGATCGACAGAGAGCAGCTGCTCGCATCACCCGCCCGTGAGCTGCGCGGTGTATTTCCCGATCCCGCGGCGCGTCCGCGTCGCCCAGAGACTCCACTCGCCGCGACCACCCTGCTCACCCTGGGGCACGGCGAGCCGCGCATCGGTCACGAGCTCGCGTGCGAGATCGATAGCACCGATCGGGTGGATGCCCTCGTTAGCTTCGTCACCAAGGGTGGAGTCCGTGTACTCCGCGATGCGATAGACCGTCTGGTCCTGCGGTATCAAGCCGGAGGGCCACCGGTGTTTCGGTTGCTCACGACGACGTACACCGGCGCAACCGAAGCATCTGCGGTCGAGGAGCTCGCGCGGCTTCCCGGGGTCGAAGTTCGTATCTCTTACGATGGACGGCGCACTCGCCTGCACGCGAAGGCGTGGCTGTTTCATCGTGAGTCTGGGCTGACGACCGCCTACGTCGGCTCTGCGAACCTGTCATCGCCCGCGCTGACTGCCGGCCTCGAGTGGATGGTCAAGCTCGCGGGATCCGACTTGCCCCACGTCATCGCCAAGTTCTCGGGCGCGTTCGAGACGCTATGGGCGGATGGCGAATTCCAGCGCTTTGATCCCGATAACCCGTCGGACCGCGAGCGTCTGCGGGGCGCACTGGGCGCGGCGCGCGGCACTGATGACGCAGCTCGGCTGACGTTCTTCACAATCCGGCCTTATGAGTTTCAGGAGGAGATCCTCGATCGTTTGCGCGCCGAGCGCGAGATCCACGGTCGTTACCGTAACCTCGTGGTCGCCGCGACCGGCACCGGCAAGACGGTGATCGCCGCGTTCGACTATGCGCGACGCGCTTCGGCGTCGGGCATCCTTCCACGTTTGCTGTTTCTCGCGCATCGCCGTGAGCTCCTCGACCAAGCACGCGACACGTTCCGCCACGTACTTCGCGATGCGAGCTTCGGTGCGTTGCTCACGGGCAACGACGAGCCACATCAGCTTGACCATCTATTCGCGACGATCGCCAGTTTGCGATCGCGTGGCCTGATCGACCGTCTCGGGTCGGCCTACTGGGACCATGTCGTGGTCGATGAATGCCATCACGTACCAGCGGCGTCATATCAAGACGTCGTTCCTCACCTGGCTCCGCGGGTACTCGTCGGCCTCACGGCGACCCCCGAGCGTTCCGATGGCCAGTCTCTGCTCGTCGACTTCGATGGTCACGTGGCGGCAGAAGTCCGGCTGTGGCATGCACTCGAGCGTCAGCTCCTGGTGCCGTTCGAGTACTATGGCATCCACGATGGCATCGACGAGCGCCGGATGGCCTCGCTCAGGTGGACGCGCGGCAAGGGATATGACGCAGCCGCGCTCGATGGCCTCTACACGGGTGACGATGCTCGCGCGGCGATCGTACTGGCACAGCTTCGTCGCCGAGTCAGCGACATCCGTGACGTGCGTGCCCTCGGCTTCTGCGTCGGAATCGGGCATGCGGAATTCATGGCTGCTCACTTCACAAGGCACGGCGTGCCCGCAATCGCCCTCCACGGTCAGTCACCCTCCGATCTGCGTGACCGCGGACGTCATATGCTGGAGCGCGCCGAGGTCCACGTGATCTTCACGGCCGACCTGTACAACGAAGGCGTAGACCTTCCGTTCGTCGACACACTCCTGCTCCTCCGCCCGACCGAGAGCGCGACGTTGTTCTTGCAGCAACTGGGACGCGGACTGCGCCTCCACACCGGCAAAGCATGCTGCTTGGTTCTTGACTTTATCGGTCAGCACCGTCAGGAGTTCCGATTCGATGCCGTGCTGGGAGCGCTCACCGGATTGCCGCGCGGTCGTCTCATCGAGGCCACCGAACACGGCTTCCCATTCTTGCCGAGTGGATGCTCGATGGTGCTCGACGAGGTTGCGCGAGACACCGTTCTGCGCTCCTTGCGCACCGCCGTCGAAGCCCGCTGGCCCGTGCTTGTAGCCGAGGCGCAAGCCATCGCGCGCGCGTCGCAGGGCAAGCCTGTCACGCTGTCCACGTTCCTGCGTGAGAGTGGCCGCGACCTCGATGAGATCTATCGTCGGGGCAGCTGGACCGCGCTCGCGCGCGAAGCTCGGTTGCGCGAGGTCATGGCCAACGACGAGGTCCTCGAAGCGTGCCAGCGCCTCGGCCGCTTGGTGCACATCGACGATCCTGGTCGACTCCAACGGATCCAGCGGCTGCTCGACGGGCGCGATCCGGTGTCCCCGATCGAGCGCCGAGAGGCCCTCATGCTCGGTTATCAGATCGAGCACGAGCCTCGCCGGTTCATGGCGGCCGAAGGCGTGGGCAGCTGGCTTCGAGATCGTCCGCCGGTGTGTGATGAGCTACGCGAGCTGGCGGGCATCCTGTCCGAGCGTGTCAGCGCTCCTGCGTCGCTCGTCCCTGTGTCCGACTGGCCGCTTGTCGTGCATCGCCACTATATGCGCCGAGAGATCCTGACCGCGTGCGGCTACTGGACCGATGCGAAGAAGACACCGCAGCAGCAAGGCGTGTTGCGCATGACCGACCAGCACCGCGAGCTCCTGTTCGTCACGCTCGACAAGTCCGATCGCGGGTTCTCGCCGACGACCCGATACCGCGACTTCGCGATCAGCCGCGACGAATTCCACTGGGAGACGCAGAACGGAGTGAGCGCCGAAAGTGAAACTGCGCGCCGGTACGCTGACCACGTCGCGCGTGGCTGGTCGATCCACTTGTTCGTGCAGTCAGAGAAGGGCGCGCCGTTTGCGTACCTCGGCCCGGTTCGTCACGCGCGGTCAGAAGGCAGCAAACCGGTCGCGATCGTGTGGCGCCTGGAGCATTCATTGCCGGCGGCGTTGTTCCAGCAGTACGCAACGCTTGCTGGCGGATAGCGCCGTTGACGACGGTCGCGTCCGCGGTCCGCGCGCACCCGGACAGAGTCGCCAGCGTCCCGCATCCGGTGATCAGCTGTCAGGCGGCGACGAAGCTGGATCGGGCGACCCCGCGCGTCTGGGCATGGATGCGAGCCACGCAGATCGCCGCCGTCGAACATCGCGCCCTGGTGTACATGTCGGCCCAGGCGGCGTGCGTGGCCGGGCTGCTGTTCATGCTGGACCAGCGGGAACCGGCCCGCCCGGCAGCTCCGGCCGCAGGGCGCGGGTCGCCGCGGAACGCGGGGCGGCCGGCGATGCTGTCCGGCGACGGCGTTCACGCCGCGTGGGAGTGCGATTGGGGCTCGACGTCGCTGTGCCTGCTCGACGGCAGCCGGGTGATCCGGCACCCGCGCGGATCGGATCGGCTGCTCGGGTTCCATCGCGACGCCGCGGTGGTCTTGCGGCGGCTCCGAGACCGGCCCGCGCTGGTGCTGATTGAAGCGGCGACCGGGGCCGAGCGGCGACCGCTCGCGCTGCCCCAGGCGCCGGCCGGGGCCGAGCTCGCGGACGCGTGGCGGATGACCGCGGACGATGCGGCGGTGATCGCCACGGCGCGGGCACCGGCCACGACGGGCGAGGCCACCGGCGAGAGCTGGCTCGTCCGCGTCGCGCTGCCCCACGGCGCTGTCACCACGGCGCGGCTGCCGCGCGCGGCGATCCGCGTGGGGTTCGCCACCGCCGGGCGCGGGGTCGCCGCCGGCGAGGACGCAGCGACGCTGTGGCTGACCACCGATGGCGGGGCGCACTGGCAAGCCCGGCACGCCGTGTCGGGCGTGAATCGGACGATCGCGTGCAGCGCAGACCGCTGCGTGGTCGACGACCTGGTCGTGGTCTCGTTCGATCGGCCGATCGCCCGGGCGGCGGATCGGGTGATCACGGCGCCGGTTCAGGCCGCCGCGCCGCCGGCGCCGAGCCGCGGGCCGGGGCTCGCATGCAAGGCGGACGACACCGCGCAGCCCGCGCCGGATCGCGACCAGCTGTGCCGTGGCGACCTCGACGCGCGCGGCCGGCTGCGGTTCCAGAACCCCAACGTCGACGTGGCGCTCGCCGTGGCTGCCGATGGCCGGTAGACGGTGGCGTGGCGCGGGCGCGACTGGCGCGGCGTCTACACGACCCGCGCTGCGGCGGGCACGGTGGCGTAGCCGGAGTCCACCGGCTGGGTTCGGCTGGTGCGCGCAACGCGCGATGGGGTCGTGATGTCGCACGTCGAAGGCGCCGGGCGCCTGGTGTGGATGCCGGCGAGCGGGCGGGCAGCGCTGATCGAAGATCCCGAGCTGCCGGCGGCCGAGCTCGACGATCTGCTCACGCTGCCCACCGGCGAGCTGGCGGTGTTGCTCAGGTTCAAGGGGCCGGGCCAGCCCGACCGCGACTACTACCGGCTGCTGGTCGTGGGCGAAGGCGGCGCGATCCGCGCGCACCGGACGTACGCTTGGGCCTGGGGGCGCAACGGCGCGATCGGCTTGGTCGATGGAACCGCCGGCGTGCAGTGGGCCGAGACCGATCCCGCGCGCCCTCGCTGGTTCCTGCCGATCGACGCCGCGGCCCCGAGCCGCGCGCTCGCCACGCTCGATGTCGCCGCGATGCCGGTGTGCAGGATGCCGCCGGGCTCACCGGGCCGGCTGTCGATCCGCGTCGAGGGGCCCGAGCTCCAGGACCGGCCCGCCGATCAGGGCAAGTCGATCGCGCGGGTCTACTGGCGCGATGGCGAGCGGCCGTGCGTCGAGGCGATCGAGGCCCGGCAGCAGCTGCTCGGCGGCCGCGACGTGTTCGTGGCGGCGTCGCCCCGGGGCGATCTGCGCACGGTGCTCGATCTGCCGGACGTCCAGAAGGTCCGATCGCTGCGCTGCGAGCTGGGGCTCACCGGCGACGCGGGCTCGCCGGGGCCGGGATTCGGCGAGTCCTGGGGCGCCTGGACGGCGGGCGAGGTCTGCTCGAGTGGCGCCCCGCCGTGAGTCAGGCAGGCGCTCTCCCACGAACTCGCTGATGAAGCGGCGCGAATGGCAGAGCGGGCCGTCGACGTCGAGCCCGCCGCCCAGCGCGGCGCGCTGATTGCCAGTCCAGCCGGAGGCGGAGTCCGTGACGGCTTTTGCGAAAACGAAGGCGGACCCGTCATATCGACCGGCCGCCGGCGGCATCGCAGGAGTCGAACCGTAGGATGCAGCGCCTCGGACGGAAGCTCATGCGCAATCGCTTCGACCACGCCGCCAAGCAGATCGGACAGAAGGCACTTGCCACTTCTGGCACCACCGTCACGCATGACGAGATCGCGCCGGAGACGCAGTACGCCGACCTCCGTCACGAGCCCGACCCTGCGCGCCGCGCCGAGCGAGATCGGCCTCCTCGGGCCGCTCGCGGCCTTCGTCTGCCTCATCGAGGTCTACAGCCAGGCCCCCAGCGCCGAGGAGTTTCGCGCGTGCCTGGCCAAGCACCGGAGCGTGTCGTCGCCGAGCCGGTTCTGCTAACCTTGCAGCACGTGCTCGGGCAGGCCTCGAGCCGGACCCCCGACGAGCAGGAGTTCCTGATGGCCATGTACAAGACCTGGGAGGAAGGCCGCGCCGAAGCCCGCACCGAGGCGCTTGCCGAGGGCCGCGCGGAAGGCCGCGCCGAGGCGCAGGCGAACGCGGTGCTCACGGTGCTCCGGGTTCGCGGGATCGCCGTGCCGGACGCCGCGCGCACACGCATCCTTGCCCAGAAGGATCTGCAGCGGCTGGAGCGCTGGCTCGAGAAGGCGAGCGTCGCCGCATCGGTCGCAGAGGTCCTCGACGACCCGAGCTGAGGTGAGCTGAGGCTGGGCGGCGGCGCAGCTGGCCGAGGCGATCAAGCAGGTGACGCCACCGAGAGTGGAACCGAGAGCGGAGATGATGAGATACTGCCACCCGTGTCAGCGGTCACGGCATCGTCCGCTGTTCGCGGCCTCTTGCTCGACGCAGGTGGCGTGCTGTACCGGCCGATCGGCGGGCGGTGGAATCCGCGGTTCGACTTCGAGAGCATCGTGGCCCGGTTCGATCCGGCGCGCGACCCTGCGCGCGATCCGGCGCGGTTCGCTGCGGCGGTGGTAGCCGGCGATCGCTTCCTCGACGCGGCAGCCAGCACCGCGCCGCGCGACGACTATCATCGCGTGGTGCTGGCGGCACTGGGTATCGATGACCCGCCGGCGTCTCTGCTCGTCGAGCTCGACCGCAAGCTCGACGTTCCGCATCTCGAGGTGTATCCGGAGGTGCATCGCGTGCTCACCGATCTCCGGGCACTCGGCTTCCCGATCGCGATCGTGTCCGACAACTGGTCGGGGGCGCAAGCGGGCTTCGTGATGCTCGGCCTCGATCGCTACATCGATGTCTATGTCATCTCTGCCGATCTCGGCTGCAACAAGCCGGACCCGCGGATGTACATCGCCGGCAGCGACGGCATCGGCGTGCCGCCCGCCGAGTGCTTGTTCGTGGACGATGACCCTGAGCTCGTCGAGGCCGCTGTCGCGCTCGGCTATCAGGGCGTCGCGCTCGGCCGCAGCCTGCCCCACCCGCCGGCCGAGGTCGGCTGGATCGATAGCCTCGAGGGTGTGCTTGCGCTGGTCGCGACGTAAATAGGGAGGCCGAGCTGACAGACCCGGACGCGATCGACGGGGCGCGATGCGAGGTGGCGCAATTTGCTGCGTGGCAAGGATTCGAGTCGCTTGCGACCATCGCGCCCGACCGAGGTCAGGCCGCATGTCGATGATCAAGACCGTTGTTGTCGCCGAGGGGCCAGGCGTGATGCCTGCCGCGACGCCGGGTGAGCTCGAGGCGGTGCCTGGCTACCCGCCGGTGCCGCTCGAGCACAGCGGGCAGCACGAGGCGCCGCCG
>DASWRS010000069.1:0-14625 GCA_036403075.1 Kofleriaceae bacterium | reverse complement strand
GCGCAGTCGAGCGGGCTCGGGCACGCGGCCTTGAAGCTGAACCGGCCGTGGTCGGCGAAGAACGGGTCGAGCCGCGGATCGTCGATCCGCAGCCGGTAGTACGCGAAGCCGCCGGGAGCCGACGCGGTCAGCCGCGCGACGACGCGGCCCTCGACGGTCGGCCACGCCAGCGAGGTGAGCTGGGGGACCGGCTGGCCGGGCTCGAGCGAGTCGAGGTGGATCCGGGGCAGCGCGAGGTCGGCGGTCAGCGGCGTCGGCGTGACCGCCTCGGGGCCGACCACGAAGAACACGTCGAGCGTGGTCTGGTCGGGGTGGACGTAGACGAAGTCGATCGCGGTCAGCCGGGTCTGGGCGACCAGCTGATCGAGGCGATGCGGCGCGGTCACGGTGTGACCTCGATGTTGAGGAACCGGCGCTCGCGGCGGACCTTGAGGATGTACGAGATCCGGACCTCGAGCCGCTCGTCGATCGCACGGACGGTGACATCGTCGACGGTGATCGCCGACGACAGCCAGCGATCGAGCGCCTGCAGCACGCTGGCGCGGGCCAGGTTGGCGCTGGCGTCGCTGCTCGGCGCGAACAGCAGCCGCCGCAAGCCGCAGCCGAAGTCCGGCCGGTTGATCCGCTCGCCCGGCGAGGTCAGCACGACCTGGCGGATCAGGTGATCGACGTGCGACGGATAGTCCGGCTCCTCCGCGATCCTGCCGAGGCTGGCGTCGACGCCCAGCGGATACGCGATCGAGCGGAAGCGGTCGCGCATCACCCGCCTCCCACGCGGCTCTGGGTCGACTGGACGACCACGGTGCCCTGCGGCCCCGACGGGCCGATGCACAGCCCGGTGCTCGTCTCGTTGAGCGCGGGAGCGCCGCCGACGCTGACCCGCGGGTCGAACGACACCCACACGACGGTGACGCACGGGCTCGGCGTCGGGCCGGGCAAGGTGTACGGACAGCCGGCGATCGAGAACGAGTCGGCGATCGACAAAAGCGGCGCGGGCGCGCCGGCGCGGGCCTGGGCCGGTGATGCGATCACCGTGCCGCCGTGCGGGCAGGTCAGCACCGAGGCCGCGGTGAGCTGGGCCGGCATCACCGCACCTCCAGGGCGCCGTCGTTGATGCTGACCGAGGCCGGGCCGACGGCGACCTTGGCCGCGCCGGACTCGGCGGTGACCGAGGTCGTGTCGACGGTGTGCCTGGTCGTGCCGACCTCGGTGACCGCGGTGCCGGTCAGCGTGATCTGGGCGCCGTCGTCGCTGGCGGCCTGGAGCCTGGCGGCGGCGTCGTCGAGCCGCAGGGTCAGCTTGTCGGTGCGCCAGATCTTGATGTCGGGGTTGGCCTGCTCGGGCGCCTCGTGGTCGGCCCAGAAGCAGCCGACCCAGATCGGAAACGACGGGTCGCCGCCCTCGAACTCGACCCACACGCCGGCGCCGATCGGTGGCAGCGCGACCAGCCCGACGCCTGGTCCCGCATACGGAACGCAGGGCATCGCCCAGGCCTCGGTGTCGCCGAGCGCGGCCTGGCAGCGCACCCTGAGCCGGCCGCGGCTCGACGGGTCGGCGTTGTCGACCACCGTCCCGCGGTACTTGCCGAGGCGGCGGCTGCGGATCAGATCGATCAGGAGGCTGACGTCGTCGATCATGTGCGGCTCCATGCGTTGCGGAGGAGCTCGAACTCCATGCGGTGGGTCGAAGCGTCGAGCGTGTGGCGGACGCCGGCGACCAGCCACTTGCCGCTGTGGCGCTTGCCGACGCCCTGGAGGTCGATCACGGTGCACGACCGCAGGATCGCGCCGACGGCTTCCTGCTGGGCCTCGCCGCGCGCGGTGATGAACCAGCCCGCATCGATCAGGGCGCCCTCGCCGCGGGCGCGCAGGTCGCCGGCGTCGTCGGCCGGCGGCGCGACGTGCGTGTCGCGTACGTCGCGGACGATGTCGGCGAGCGCGAGCGCGGCGAGCGCAGGCAGCGGGCTGCGCGGCACCGCGCCGTCGAGATCGGTCTTGTCCGACAACCGGACCTGCATGCCCTGCGCGCTGGTCGGGCGCTCGACGTCCCACGCCAGCTCGAGCTGCTTGATCATCGGCGGATCGAGGTTGAGCGTGAGCTTGGCGACCGGCGCGCCGTCGAGCGCGAGCCGCTTGAAGTGCGCGGTCAACTTGCCCTGCGCGTCGGCGTCGAGCCAGAACACGAAGCCGTTGCGGCGGGCCAGGCGCTGGATGAACCGCAGGTCGGTATCGAACTGGTTCAGCGTGTGGCCGACCTCCTCGTGGCTGGCCGGCGTGTCCTGGATGTCGGCGGCGACCCCCGGGTAGTCGCCCACGATCGCGCGGACGGCGTCGGAGTCGCGGCCGATCCAGCCGTGCGACCGGATCTTGCGGTTCATCGTGATCGAGGCGTCGCCGCCGACGACGTCGACGTACGAGCCGGCGCCGCCGTGCGCCAGGCTCGCCTGCTGTCCGCAGACCGGACCTCGCACCAGGCAGTGCGCCGCCTGATCGATGATCGCGAACACCTGGATCTCGGATCCCGGATCGAACCGCGGATCGGACAGGATCGGGATGTCTTGCTCGGCGATGTCGGCGTGAAACCGGATCCGGAACGCGGTCGGCTCGCCCATCCGCTCGTGGACCTCGATGTACGACGCGCCCGATGCAATGCCCGGGTCGGCAGCGCCGTTGACCTTGACCGCGAACGAGTACATCTAGCCGGCTTTCCCCGGGCCTGGAGGTGTGCCAGGGATCGGAAGCTCGCGGACCTCGCTCAGCGCCTCGGGGAGCATGACCCCGGCGGCCTCGCAGATCCGCCAGTACCCGGCCGCGTCGCCGAGGTAGTGCGCCGCGAGGTGATCGAGGTACTGGCCCTCGAGCCGGAGGTGGTAGCCGAGCAGCGCAGCCCCGGGATCCTCGGCGGCGGGGACGACCAGCACGGTGCGGCCGCGGCGGTCGGTCGCCGGATAGGGCAGGAGGGATGCGTAGCGGCTCTGGGGATCGAACATGGCGGCTCCTAGAACGGCAGCATGCCGAGGATGGATTCGACGCCGTTGGCCAGGTTGGCGAGGGCGAGGACCTGCTTCTGCTTCATCGTGAACTGGTAACAGGCGACGGCGATCTTCTCGGTGACGTCGCGCTTGTCCTCCGCGGGAAAGTCGTTGACCGTGAGCACCTTGAGGCCGAGGCTGACCTTGGCGCGCAACGGATAGAGCAGCGGGTTATTGAGCTGCTCCTCGACGCTGAGCGTGGTGACGCGGACCGGCACGATCCGGCCGGGGCCCCACACGAACAGGGTCGTCGGGGCCTTCTTCGCCGGCACCGGGGTCGCCGCCGCGGACAGATCGGCCGAGGCTGCCGCGCCGCCGCCGCCGCCACCGATCGACGCGCTGATCGACACCGAGAGCTGGAAGCCGCCGCTGTCGGCCGACGGATACAGCAGCATCTCGAGCGCGGCGAGCCGGTCGGCGACGCCGGTCACCACGGCGACCGGGTGCTTCTCGGGGACCTCGAGCGCGTCGCTGGCATCGAGCTGGAGGGTCAGGTTGAACGTCTCCTTGGGGTCGAACGGCTGGCTGCGCGCGTTGGTGTCCTTGACCGCCTGATCGGGGCCCGCGGCGGTGGCGTCGGCGGGCGCGTACGCCTGCAGGGTGCGCGACAGCGACTCGGGGTTGTACTGGAACAGGATGATGTTCGGGATCGGAATGATCATCGGCGCGCTGAACTGGACGAGCGCGCCCTTGAGGAGCTTGGGGCTGCGCGAGTAGCCGGACATGGCTTACTTCCACTCCTTGTCGAACGCGGCGCGGTTGTTGGATTCGGCCTTGGCGATGATCGGATCGAGCAGCGCGTTGGTGAGCTGATACGCCGGATCGAGCTGGTCGTCCTTGGTGTGGCTGCGGGCGGCGATCCCCTCGTAGTACGCGCGCTCGATCGTCTTGAGGCCGGCCGTGAGGCGGCCGAGCATGTGGCTCTCGTACATGCGCTCGTACGCGTAGCGCATGCCGGCGTGGATCTGGATCTTGGCCGTGGGGTCGGCCTTGATCGCCTTGCCAAACTCGGCCCCGTCGCCGGACTTGTGGGCGGCGACGAGGGTGCCGGACAGCTTGGCGCGGAACCAGGTCGCGAGCGTCGCGCCCTGGCCGCTGCCCTGGTCCGGCTCCTCGGGCTTGGCGTCCGGATCGTCGTCGGCCTTGTCGCTGGTGTTGATGTGGAGCCGGGCCTTGCGGTGGGTCTCGGCGGCGATCAGGATCGCCGGCATGCCGTCGCCGCGGCCCGAGCCGGGATCGAGCTTGGCGAGGTTCTTGCCGTCGACCGAGTCGATCAGCTTGCTGTCCGAGCTGGCGATGCCGAGCGCGGTCTGGTAGCTCGTGAACGGCGTGGGGAACGCCTTGAGGTCGGGGTCGTCGACGCGGTTGCGGAAGTACTCGACGAGCAGGAACTGCGTGGTGTGGTGCGACTCGCGGGCGAACTTGCCGATGCCGCCCTTGCGGATCGTGCCGTGCGTGCCGAGCCGGAGGCTCGACGACTCGGTGGTGTCGATCTTGGCGTACTGCGCGGCCGGCGGGACCTCGGTCGGCTTGCCGGCGACGGCGCGCATCGCCTTGAGCGCGACGAAGTCCTTCAAGAAGCCGGCGCTGAGCTTGAACGCGCCGCTGTCCCAGATGAAGGCCTGTGGGCCGAGGTCGGCGAGCCGGCGGCGCAGCTCGCGCTGCAGCCCGTCCTTGTCGGAATCGAGCTTGGTCAGCTCGGTGTCGGTCATGACGTCGGCCATGACCGTCTTCCAGAGCTTCGACGTGCCGCCGACCAGCGCGAGGTGGAGATAGACCACCTTGATCTCGGTGACGTCGGTCGACTTGTCGTCGGGTCCGGCGATCTGGACGACGACGCCGCAGCGCGCGTAGAGGAAGCCCTCGAGCAGGGTCGCGAAGTGCTTGACGTCGAGCTTGGTCCGGACGTCATCGGTCTGCTGCGCGCGCGGCAAGGTGGTCTGGGCGAGCTCGGCGACCTTCTCGATGTCGACCGGCTTGACCTCGGAGCGCTCGAGCAGCTGATCGATCACGCTGTCCTTGACCGACGCCATGAACGGCGCGAACTGGCCCTTGCTGCGCAACGTGGTCTTGAAGCTCGACCACACCGCCGCGGCCTTGTCCTTGCCCTGGACCTCCTCGCCCGGGACCGGACGCTCCTCGAAGTCGCCCTCGCCGTTGAGGTGCGTGACGGTGCCGACGATCTTGGTGATCAGCTCCGGATCGAAGGTGAACGGCTGGAGCAGGTCGCCGGTCGCCTTCAGCTGGCTCGGGATCTGGCCCGTGCCGGTCGCGGCGGCGGCGAGCTGCTCGGCGGCCGCCTCCTTGTGGATGTCGAGCGACAGCTGGGCCGCGGGCGGCGGCGTGGTCGCGGTGGCGCCGTGGCCCTGGCCGAGCGGCCGGGTGCCGGTCTGCTGGATCACGTGCGCGAGCTCGTGATCGAGGACGCGGCGGCCGAACGGGCTCGCCAGATCGAGGTCGCTGCGCACGTAGACGTGGCTGCCGGTGGTCAGGGCGTGGGCGCCGAGCTTTCGGGCCATCCGATCCGCGGGCGCGTCGCCGTGCATGCGGACGTGGCCGAAGTCCTGGCCGAACGCCTTCTCGACCGCGATCCGCATGTCGTCGTCGAGCGGGCGGCCGGCGACCTTGGGGATCTCGGCGGTGGTGGCGTCCGGCGACTCGCCGTCGGCGGGGTACGCCGAGAGCATGTCCGCCTGGCTGGGCTTGACGTCCTGATGGCCGGGGTTCTTGACCTGGCCGACGTCGAGGCCGGTGAAGAGCTTGAGCTTGTCGCTGCCGAAGTTGATCAGCTCGACCAGGTCGTCGACCACCGCGTTGCGGAACCGGGTGAACGCCGGGTTGATGTTCTCGTCGACGAAGTCGCGGTACAGCCGGTTCGGGATCTGGACCACGTCGTTCTGGTCGAGGTGGAAGACGCTGTTGATCTTCTCGGCGATCTTGACGTCGAGGCCGGTCGCCTTGAGGATCGGCTTGAGCAGCTTGAGCTTGGGGATCTTTCCGATGATGAAGTCGATCAGGAACGCCAGGCCGCCGGCGATCACCTGATCCATCGGGATGATCTCGCGGGGCAGCTCGATCTGCTCGATCGTCTTGAGAAAGCCGACCAGCGAATCGTGGACCCAGGCGGTGATATCGGTCGCGATATCGAGGACGGCGGGATGGTCGTAGAGATACTCGACGGCGCGCAGCGTGAGATCGACGGCGGTGTCGATGAACCAGGCGAGCTTGGGCCGGGTGACCACCGCGGCGTGGAGCCGGCCGAGCGGGCCGCGCAGCAGGTGGCGCGCCTTGCGGAAGATCTCGGCGAGCTTGCGGCCGAGGTTGACGATGAAGCGGACCACGCGGCCGAACATGCCGGTCGGCTGGGACTTGACCTTGGGCCGGCTGTCGTCGCGCCCGGTCAGGCCGGCCAGCACATCGAGCCAGCTGGCGAACTTGCCGGCGCCGAGCAGCAGATCGATCAGGCCCGACAGGCTGAAGCCTTCCTTGATCTTGTCCCAGATCTTGGAGAAGAACGTCTTGGGGTCGTCGAACAGCTCGGCCAGGAGCTCCCTCATGTCGGGGTCGTCGAGGATCATCGCGACCGACGCCATGGTCTCGGCGATGCCGATCACCTGGCCGCCCGGCAGGAGGATCTCGGCGGCGGTGATGATGATCTGGGAGGCGAACTCGATGACCTCGGCCGTCGCCTCGAGGCCGATCTGGTTGGCGCGCATCTCGACGACGTACGACAGGTGGCCGAGCATCTGGACGTGGCGATCGGTGACCACGAAGCGCTCGGGCTCGACGTCGGTCGCCGAGGTCAGCGGCTTGCCCTCGTCGTCGAGCCGGCCCTTGTACTTCTCGGCCCACAGGTCGCCGGGGTCGGTGATCTGGTTGGCGAACTGCGAGCCGGGTGTGTCGCCCTCGATCGCGATGATCGTGAACAGCGCCTGGCCGCTCGGCGACAGCGGGCTGCCGTCCTCCTTGTCCTTGTAGATCGGCTTGGTCGGCGCGGGCTCGTGGACGCCGGGATGGAAGATGAACGGTCGATGGACCTTCACCAGCATGTAGGCGATGCCATCGATCATGAACTCGTCTTTGGGCTCGATCTTGTCGCCGAACACGTAGCCCTGCAGGGTCACGCCGTCGACGCTGCGGATGCCGAACTTGTTCTGCAGCCGCTTGCGCGCCTCGTCGAGCCGCTGCTTGAGCTTGTCGAGCCGCGGGCGGTTGGCGAGCAGGGTGTCGAGCTCGGCCTGGTCGTCGACCAGCTTGGCGGCGGGGTCGGTGACTCCTTTCTTGGGAACGCCGAGGAACCGCGATAGCGGCTTGTCGGCGGTGTCGAGCGAGCCGGCGAGCGCGGCGATCAGATAGGGATTGATCGAGATGTCGATATGATCGTCGCTGTCGAACGCGTCGTCGAAGTCGGGCGCGAGCTCGAGCATCAGCAGCACGAGCTGATCGTCGCGGCGCAGGTACGGCGCGTGGGCGGTGAAGTCGAATAGCTCCTTCATCGCCTTGTCGCGCTGGCCGAGGTTGTAGGCGTGGCGATCGGCGGTGTAGGCGTGGAGCGGTTCACGGATCCGCGCGACCGAGATCCGGCGGAAGTAGATCTCGATCTGGCGCTCGCGGTCGACCAGCTGCTTCTGGGCGTCGACCAGGCCGCCCTTGGCGTTGACGATGCGCTCGAACAGCAGGTGGACGAGATCGGCGGCCTTGGGATCTTTCAGGCGGGCGATCTTGTTCTCGGTCCACGCGTCGGCCAGCGCGACCAGCCAGTCGTGGTCGGTCTTGATCGGCCGAGCGGCGGCGGCGATGATCATCGCCTGGATCACCGCGTCGCCCTTGATCCACGCGATGAGCCCATCGAGCGGCGGCACGACCCAGGCGTAGATCGGGTTGACGATCGCCGTGAGCTTGTCGGGGTAGATGCCGGTCGAGCCGGCGGCGCTGCCACGGGAGATCTGATCGACGGTCTTCTGGCTGCCGGTGTAGAGCGACAGGATGGAGCTCTTGGGGGCGGCGGGGATGAACAGCGCGGACGACGGGGTCCACCGCGTCGGCTGCTTGATCGCAGCCCTGGCGGCCTGGAGCGCCTGGGGCTGCGGCAGCTGGGTGCTGGCGCTGATCAGACCGAGCGCGCGCTGGGCGTCGAGGCCGTCGAGGATCGTCTGGTAGCCGGCGTTGAGCTCGTTGTAGAACGCGAGGCGGAAGATGTAGACCAGCTGCCGGACGGTGAGCGGGATCCGGAGCACGTCGCTGTCCGGATCGCTGGGATCCTCGGTGATGTCGAGCGGCTTGCGCGCGGGGCCGAGGTCGTCGATCATCCGCTCGGGCTCGGCGTCCTCGGCCTTCCAGTCGCCGGAGATCACCAGCCGGTCGACGCCTTCGCCGTCGCGGACCGGATCGAGCACGGTGTGGAGCTCGTCGACCTTGCCCGGCGCACCGGTCTTCAGGCGGCCGCCGAGCGCGAGCACGAGGCCGGCGATGTGGTAGCGATGGAAGTCCCGCAGGTCGCGATAGCCGCCGACATCATCGGACACCTTGTACTTGTCGATCGCCAGGGTGAGCTGGTAGATCCCGCCGGCGAGCGCGGCGAGTGCCGGCGGCGGGCTCTTGCCGGCGCGCAGTCCGGCGGTGATCGCGCGCTGGACGACGGCGAGCAGGCTGTCGCGGCGCGGGTCGCCCTTGTTCGCCGGTGGGCGCTTGGCGTCGATGCCGGGGTTGTCTCCGATCAGCGCCTCCTTGAGGCTCGCGAGCCGAGCGGCGAACTCGGCGGGCTTGGGGAGCGGCGGAGTGCCGTCCCCGCCCGGAGCGACCAGGTCCTTGGCGGCATCGACCAGGAGCGTCGCGAGCGCGGGCATCTCGGACACGGTGTCGAGTGCGCCGCCGCCGGCGAGGCCCTTGGCGGCCTTCCACATCCTGGTCGCGTTGTCCGCGAGCTTGATCAGCTTGTCCCAGAACGGCTGGAGGTACGCCGGCAGCTTCGGGTCGGCCTTGTTGGCCTTCGAGGACAGGCCGAGATCCTCGGCGATCACCAGCCGCTGACCGACGAGATCGTTGGCGGCGCGCTTCTGGGCGTCGGCGAAGAATTCGCCCAGCTGCTGCTGGATCGACTTGTCGAGGCCGATGATCAGCGAGGCGGCGAGGAGCTCGCGCTCGGTGAAGTCGGGTGTGGTGATCGAGTCGAGGAGCGTGACCTCGTCCTTCCAGGAGTGGCCCTTGCCGCCGTCGACCTCGTCGGTGCCCCACAGCGGCGCCGGTGTGCCCCACAGGCTGGTCACTGCCTGGACATAGATCTCGAACATCGACGGCAGCCAGAAGTTGCGCAGCCGCTTGTGGTTCTCGGCAGCCGCCGCGGCCCACTCCTCGTGGCCCTTCTTGGCGGTCTGGAGGTACGTCAGGAAGCCGGAGTCTCGGCGGGTGCGGATCGTGTAGGCGGCCTTCTTGGCCGCGGCGTCGGCGTCGTAGATCGCCAGGACGGCGTCGTAGTAGTCGGTCGCGCCGGGCGGCTGCATCAGCTTCAAGCAATCGGCGAGGAAGCCGCGCGGCGGGGCGGTCTTGCCGTCGACGCCCTTGTTGGCCTCGTCGCGTAGCGTGTCGCCGACGGTGGTGCGGGTGGCGAGCGGGAAATCGATCTTGGCGGGCAGCAGCAGATCGACGACGTGCTCGATCATGTGCTCGAGCTCGACATCGGACCTGGCGTACAGCGCGCGGTGCTCGTCGGCGAGCTTCTTGAGCTCGGCGTTGCCGGCGAGCGTCAGATCGAGATCCTCGAGCTTGCGGTACTGGGGCAGGCCGGTGCCGGGGGCGACGCTGGCGGCGAGCCGCCGGGCGGCGCCGCGGCGGCGGCCGGTCTGCTGCAGGACGTGGGCGACCTCGTGGGCGAGCAGGCGATAGCCGACCTCGGTGTGGGGCGCGAACGCGCCGTCGCCGAAGAAGATGTCGCGGCCGGCGGCGAACGCGCGGGCGTGCTCGGCGCGGTTGGCCGCGGCGGCGGCGGCGCCATGGTGGACGCGGACCTCGTCGAGGTCGGCGCCGAACGAGCGCTCGAGGCGATCGCGGACCGGCGCGGGCAGCGGGCTGCCGATCGAGGCGACATGGACCGACGCGGCGGGTGCGGGGGTCAGCGTGCCGGCGAGGTCGCTCGCGCCGCGCACGGCGGCATCTGCAGCGTGATCGGCCTGGACCTCGTGGCAATCGGCGGGGCGAGGCCGGTGCAGCGCCTTCTTCGCCGGGGCGCCGCGGCGGCGGTGGGCCGGGACGGTCGTCGTCACGACAGCGCCTCGAGGATGCGGGCGGCGATCTCGGCGGCCAGGTCGGGGACCTGGGCCGACGGCAGCGTGATGCGCAGCGACGCGCCGGCCGGGATCGGCAGCGGGCCAACGCTGCGCAGGCCGCCGGCGAGGCGGCGGGCGACCTCCTCGGCGACGCGCCGGGCGGTCTCGGCGTCGAGGCCCGGGATGCGCAGCACCAGCTCGTCGATCTCGGCGCTCACCGCAGCCTCGCCCGGTCGCGATCGCTGAGCGCGCGGCCTTCCTTGCCCAGCTCGCGCTCGAGGCCGCGCAACAGGTGCGCGCGGGCGAGCGCGAGGCCGTCGCGGCGGGCGGCGAACAGGCCGCCGAGCACGGCGAGCTTGATCTGCGCGCCGGTGAGGTCGATCGCCTCGGCGAGCGTCTCGAGATCGGCCGCCAGCGCGGTGGCGCGCTCGGCACCGGCCAGCTCGCCGACCACGCGCTGCCACAGCGCGCGGCGCTCGGCGACCTCGGGGCGGGGAAACTCGAGCACGTAGCGCAGCCGGCGCAGGAACGCCGGATCGATGTTGGCCTTGCGGTTGCTGGCGAGGATCGCGATCCCGCTGTACGACTCGATCGCCTGGAGCAGGTGGTTGGTGTCGGTGTTGGCGAACCGATCGTGGGCGTCCTTGACCTCGGTTCGGCGGCTGAACAGCGCGTCGGCCTCGTCGAACAGCAGCACGGCGTCCATCGCCTCGGCGCGCGACAGGATGCGCTGGAGGTGCTTGGCGGTCTCGCCGATGTACTTGCTGACCACGGCGGCGAGCGAGACCCGAAACAGGTCGAGGCCGAGCCGGGCGGAGATCACCTGCGCGGCCATGGTCTTGCCGGTGCCGGGCGCGCCGTTGAACAGCGCGAACAGGCCGCGGCCGTGCGGGAACAGCCGGCGCGCGGCGGGCTGCTCCCAGAACGCGGCGCGATCGGTGGCCTCGTGGACCAGATCGCGCAGCGCCTCGCCGAGCGCGGGCGGCAGCACCAGATCGTCCCAGGTGAACGGGCACTCGATCCACAGCGCGAGCTCGCCGAGGCGGTGGCGCGACGATTCGCGGAGCAGCGCGGCGGCGGCGTCGGCGGAGGCCAGCGGGCGGCGGGCGAGATCGACGAGATCGCCGACCGTGGTGCGGTGGCGCGCGGCGAGCGTGTCGACGAGCTCGGCGGGCCACGCTGCAGCGGCGGGGACGAGGCGCCGCCACAGCGCGGCGCGCTCGGCGACGGCGAGCGGCGCGATCGCCTCGGTCTGGTCGATCAGATCGGCGTGGCGGGGCACCGGCTCGCGGTCCTCGGTGATCAGGAACTGGAGCGGGAACACCGGCATGTCCGACGGCCAGCGCCGGGCGGCGAGCGATTCGCCGCACCACGCCAGCGCGCAGCGATCGAGGAACGCCTGGCGCTGGGCGCGGACGAACAGCCCCGGCCACTCGGCGTCGTCGACCGCGTCGGCGTCGACCACGAGCAGCGGCATGTCGAGCCGGTGGGCGACCGCGGCGGCGAACATGCGGCGGCCGCTGCCGGGCAGGCCGACGACGCGGAGCCGGACGCCGGCGCCGCCGGTCACGAGCTCTGCGAGCTCGGCGGCGCACGCATCGGCGCGCGCGGGGTCGAGCGGCGGACGCGGCGGACACAGCCGGGCGCGGCCGACCAGACCGCGATCGAGGTGATGCTCGCCGCACAGCCAGCCGCTGATCTGCGGATCGCAGCGCAGCGCGCGCGGCTCGCCCGGGCCGGCGGGCTCGTCGACGACGAGCATCCAGCGGCGCAGCGCCGACTCCGAGCTGAGCGCGCGGCGGTGGCCGTGGTCGAACACGAGCGCGGCGATCGGCTCGGTGGGATAGCAGCGCGCCGGCGCGTCGGCGAGCACGGCGAGCGCGCGGCCGATCGCGGGGTCGAGGGCGGCGGCGAGGCAGAGCTGCAGCACGTCGGATTCGGCCGGCGATAGATCGAACAGCGCGACCAGGCGCTGCAGGCGGCCGCCGTCGGCGGCGAGCGCGTCCTCGACGGCGGTGATCGCCTCGCCGAGCGCCCGGGCGGCCGGGTCGGCGGCGCGGAACGCCTGCTCCGTGCCGGGCGCACCGTCGGCGAGCGCGGCGATCCAGGCGGCGCAGCGGCGGGCGCGCAGCCGGACGCGCGTCAGGATGCGATCGACCGGATCGGCCGGTAGATCCAGCGGCGGCGCGGCGGGGTGCAGCGCGCCGGTCATGGCACCATCCAGAACGGCGCCGACTCGGCGCCCGCCGTGATCACGCGGACGGCGAGCGGCGCGCCCGGTGTGATCGAGGCCGGCAGGCGCAGGGTGAGGCGCGTGGCCGACTGGACGACGAACTCGCCGGGCTGGGGCGAGGCCGGGATGGCCGCCGGGGTCAGCCGGAGCTCGCCGAGGTAGACGTCGACGGCGGCGGCGGGCGTGTAGCCGGTCCCCAGCGCGTCGAAGATGCCCGACGGGTCGGGGATCGTCGTCGAGGTCACGGCCGGGATGACGATGAACGGCGCGCCGTTGGAGCGGCGAGCGACCGACCGGGTGCCGCCGCCGGGGATCGCGAAGCTGGTGGTGACCTCGACGAACGCGGTGTAGAAGCCGGGCGGTACGTCGGTCGTGTCCGCCGTGCCGCGCACGGTGGCAAAGCCGCCCTCGGAGTTGACCATCAGGTTCCACGACGGATCAACGGCGACCGCGGCGGGCCAGCTGCCGCCCTGGATCCACAGCCGCGCGACGCCGCCGGCGAGGCCGCTGCCGATCAGGCCGAGCTCGCCGCCCTCGGCGACCTGGGCGGGCCTTGCCGCGACGCTGCGCGGGAGGGTCTCGCCGGGCAGCGTGAACGCCAGCGCGCTGTCGGTGGCTTCCAGGTGCGGCGAGCCGCCGACGAAGGTCTGGATGCCGTACCGCAAGACCCGGCCGGTGCGCGCGATCGGCCGATCGGGCTCGAAGAAGATGACCTGGGCCTGGTAGTAGGCGGACAGCCGCAGCGGCGACGCGCCGGCGGTGAAGTAGCTGACCGCCTCGTTGGGCGGCAGCGGCTGCAGCGCGATACGGATGCGGTTGCCGTCGCCGGTGATCGCCGCGTCGAGCACGGGGGTGCCGGCGACCTCGGTGGCGTCGTCGATGATCGGGTGATCGCGCAGCGCCTTGGCCCCGAGGCCGAGCAGGAGCTGCTCGCGCAGCGTCGAGATGCCGCCGTCGGTCTCATCGAGGTGCGCGAACGCGGTCAGCACGTAGAACAGCTGGAGCGCCATCGGCGTGTAGCGCAGCTCGGGGTTGCCGGGCGGCGGTGGTTGGTTCTTGAAGTGAGGATCCTCGCCGAGGTGATAGAGGTAGAGGCCGAGGGTGGCGTCACCGGCGAGCTTGTCCGGCGGATGCGGCGTGACCAGCAAGCCGGGCACGCCGGGCCAGGCGGGCGACGCATTGACCGCCAGGCGCACCACGTTCATCAGCGTGCGCGTGACGGCGCCGAGATCGAGGAGCATCAGAGCTGCCCCAGGCCGAAGCGAAGCGATGTCCGCGCGGTTGTGGCCGCCGTGGCGCTCGGTGCTCGGCGCGGCGCGGCGGCGGCGGCCGGAGCGGGCGATGCGGGCGGCGCGAGGCGCGGCGGCGGCAGCACGTCGACCTGGATACGGCCGATGCGAAGCATGGGCTCGCGCGACGGCGGCGGGGAGGCCGCCGGGGCGGCGGTGTTCGGCGCGGCGCGGGGGCGGACGGCGACCGTGGGGACCGCCGGCGCGGCGCGCGCGAGGACCGCCGGCGCGACGGTCCGCGGCTCGACGGCTGCCGGCGGCGGTTCGGTGGATCGTGCCATGATCGGCACCCGCGGCGTCTCGGCAGCCGCGACTGCGGGCGGCGGCGAAGGGGGTGTCGGCGGCGGCCGAACCGCGATCGGCTCGACGGGCGCCGGACGCGCGGACCAAGCCGCGACGGCGGGGCGCTCGACGGGCAACACGACCGGAGGTGCTGGCACGAGCGGCTGGCTCACCGGCGCTGCCGGCGGCGGTGGATCCCCCGACGCGATCGGCCGAGCGGGCGGCGCGGCTGCGACGGTCGCCGGCGGTACCGGCGCGCGGCGGATCGGCCCAGGCGCCACGGGCGGCGCTGGCTCGAGCGACGCCCGCGCCGCGGCGGCCGGTGCACGCCCCGGCAGCGGCGCGGGCGCGACCTCGGGACCCAGGATGATCGGGTCCTCGAACGGATCGACCAGCGCCCTTGCACCGCGCGGCAGCTGGGCCGGCGGCGTCGGCCGCAGATCGGGCGTCGGACCCGAGCCGGCACGGGCGAGCAGCGTCTGCAGGTAGCCGCGCGCCATGTCAGCCCCCTTCGCGCTCGATCAGCTC
>DASWRS010000068.1:0-25074 GCA_036403075.1 Kofleriaceae bacterium | reverse complement strand
AGTTCTACGGGAACCCCCGGGCGGTATCGTCCTACCTCGACCACATCACGAAGATCGTGAATCGCGTCAATCACTATACGAAGACGCCGTACCGCGACGATCCCACGATCATGGCGTGGGAGCTCGCCAACGAGCCTCGGGCGCTGAGCCACGTCGACAGCTACCTGGCATGGATCGCCACGGGCGCGCAGCTCATCAAGTCACTCGACCACAATCACCTGGTCACCGTCGGCAGCGAAGGCGACACCTCGCAGCCCGGCCACTCGGGGACCGAGTACCTGCGCGATCACGCGTTGTCTGCGATCGACTATGGCACCGCGCACGTGTGGGCCCAGAACTGGGGCTGGTACGATCCGCTGGACGCGGTCGCCACGTATGCGCCGGCCGTGGCGCGGGCGAAAGCGTACATCGACAGTCACGTCTCCCGCACGCGGACGCTCGACAAGCCGATCGTCTTCGAGGAGCTCGGTCTCGGTCGCGACCTCGGTAGCTTCAGCCCCGCCTCGCCGGTGACCGTGCGCGATCGGTACTACGCCGAGATCCTCGACCACCTCCACGCCGCGGCCAGGGACGGCGCAGTGGCCGGGGCGAATTTCTGGGGCTATGCCGGCGAAGGCCGACCTGCCCCCCCCGGCGGCCAGTGGTGGCAGCCGGGCGACACCTTCGTGGCCGATCCGCCTCACGAGCCGCAGGGCTGGTACAGCGTCTACAACTCGGACAGCTCGACGCTCGCGGTCGTGGAGCGCTGCTCGCGCAGGATGAGCGATCTCGATCGCCGGTAGACACCCGCGTGCCGCCACCACCAGGAGGCGTGATGACAGCCGGGATGACAAGCAGGCTCATCCCCGAGCTCGAGGTCGAAGACCTCGACCGGTCGCTCGTGTTTTACACCGGCATCATCGGCTTCACGGTGCACTACGCGCGGCCCGAGGAACGCTTCGCGTTTCTCGAGCTCGAAGGTGTGAACCTGATGCTGGAGGAAGCCGCGGGGCCGGGCCGCCGCCTCCATATCGCAGCGCTATCCAGGTCGCGAACGTCGATGATCTCCACGCGCGCGTGCTCGCGGCGCAGTCGCCTGTGATCCTTCCGATGGAAGAACGATGGTATCGCCGGAACGATCACGAGGTCGGCAATCGCCAGTTCGTCGTGGCCGATCCGGACGGTTACCTGCTGCGGTTCTTTGGTGACCTCGGGCAACGGTTCCGCGGTTGACGTGGACTACACTCGCGCGACATGCCGAACACGCCTCCCGCACCGCCGTCGGTCGCCGATCTCGTGGACCAGATGACCCTCGACGAGGCCGTCTCGCTGCTGGCCGGCGCGGACTCCTGGCGCACCGTGGCGGTCCCTCGCCTGGGCGTTCCGCAGCTCAAGGTCACCGACGGCCCGGCAGGCGCGCGAGGCGGCGGCGCGCTCTTCGGCGGCAAGCGGACGGCGGCGTTCCCCGTCGGGATCGCGCTCGGATCGACGTGGAGCACGGAGGTCTTGCGACAGGTCGGTGAGCTCCTGGCCCGCGAGGTGCGGGACAAGGGCGCCAGCGTCGTCCTCGCGCCGACGCTCAACCTGATGAGGAACGCCCTGAACGGCAGGAACTTCGAGAACTACTCGGAGGATCCGGTGCTGACGGGGCGTCTGGCGATCGCGTTCGTGCGCGGCGTGCAGTCGAAGGGCGTCGGCGCGACGCCGAAGCACTTCGCGGGAAACGAATCGGAGTTCGAGCGCGACAGCATCAACAGCGAGATCCCCGAGCGCGCGCTCCGCGAGCTGTATCTCCGGCCGTTCGAGATGGTGGTCAAGGAAGCCAGACCCTGGGCGATCATGACCGGCTACAACCGCCTGGGCGGCACGTTCTGCAGCGAGCACGTCCGCCTCCTGGAGGAGATCCTGCGGCGTGACTGGGGCTTCGATGGCCTGGTGATGAGTGACTGGGGCGGCACCCACAGCGCGGGGGCGAGCGCGCGCGCCGGCCTCGATCTGGAGATGCCCGGACCCGCGAAGGCCCGAGCCAAGCTGCGGGCGGAGGCGGAGCGCGACGCCGACGTACGCACCGCAGTCCGGCAGCGGGCGCTGCAGGTCCTGCGTCTGGTCGAGCGCGCGGGTGGCTTCGCCACACCATCCGACGTTCGGGACGAGGCCGAGAAGGAGATCGAGTACCCCGACGCCCGCGCGCTGATCCGGCGCGCCGCCGCGGAAGGCACGGTGCTGCTCAAGAACGCAGGCCTCTTGCCGCTGCCGGCGGACGCCCGGGTCGCGGTCGTCGGTCCGAACGCCGCGGTGGCACGCGTCATGGGAGGAGGCAGCGCGCAGATCAACGCGCACCGCCAGGTCTCGCCGCTCGACGGCCTGCGCGCGGCGCTGGGAAGCGACCGCGTGGTCCACGCGGTGGGCTGCGACAACGACCGCTACCTGCCGGTGCCACAGGTCGCCATGACCAGCGAGCTCCGTGCCGCGCCCGGCGCGGAGGTCCTGGCAGTCGAGGAGCGCCCGCAGGCAGAGGCGCAGTGGGGGCGGCTGCCCGCCGGATTGTCTGCCGAGGCGTTTCACGCGCGTCTCTCGCTCGTGGTCTCCGCCCCCGAGGACGGCGAGTACGAGCTCAGCCTTGTCAGCACCGGTCTGAGCCGCCTCTATCTCGGGGACGAGCTCATCGTCGACAACTGGGATGGCTGGCGGCCCGGTGGTGTCCCGGTGGGCCTCGGTTCGCAGGAGGCCCGCTGCAAGCGACAGCTGAAGGCCGGGGCGATCGAGCTCGTCGCCGAATACGGTCCGCGGATCTTCGCGCAGGGCGTGGCTCCGTTCCACGCGATCCGCATCGGCTTCGGGCGACCTGTGCCGCCGAGCGCCGTGGCGGACGCGGCCGCTGTCGCCGCCGGCGCGGACTACGCCATCGTGTGCATCGGGAGCACCGCGGAGTGGGAGACCGAGGGCGAGGATCGGTGGGGGCTCGATCTGCCCGGGCGTCAGGACGAGCTGGTGAACGCGGTGGCGCGCGCGAACCCCAGGACCGTGGTGGTGCTCCAGACCGGCGGGCCCGTGCACATGCCCTGGCTCGACGCCGTGCCCGCCGTGGTGCAGGCCTGGTTTCCGGGCCAGGAGGCCGGCCATGCGATCGCGGATGTGCTCCTGGGGAAGGCCGAGCCCGGGGGCCGCTTACCTCAGACCTTCCCGCGATCTCTCGACGATGATCCGACGCACCCGCTCATCCCGGATGTGCAGTATCCCGGTGCCGGAGGCAAGGTCGAGTATCGCGAGGGGCTGTTCACCGGATACCGCCATGTCGACCGGGCCGGCACGCAGCCGCTGTTTCCGTTCGGCTTCGGTCTCGGCTATGCGTCGTTCGAGCTGTGCGACCTCGTCGCCCCCGCGACCCTCGCGCCGGGCGAGACGCTGTCGATCACGGTCACGGTGAAGAACATCAGCGCTCGCGCCGGCTCGACGGTCGTGCAGCTGTACGTCCGAGATCCGGTCGCCTCCGTCGAGCGTCCTGACAAGGAGCTCAAGGCGTTCGCGAAGGTTTACCTCGACGCGGGACAGTCGCAGGCGGTACAGCTCGTGCTCGACATGCGCGCGCTGGCGTACTTCGACGACGCGCAGGAGGCCTGGGTCGCGGAGGCGGGTGACTTCGAGTTGCTCGTCGGCCAGAGCAGCGCGGATCTCCCGCTGCGCGCGCAGTTCGCGCTGGCCGCGCCGTGGCGCGAGCCGACCGGTACGACCGGGACCGGAACCGACCGCTGAACACCCTATCAACCAACCAGCAGCGCCCTGGCTTCGTCGGGACCGAGCGCCGCCGGTCGTTCACAGCTCGTCTGCATGGCGACCGAGGTTCCGGTATCGCACGACGCGAGGATCCCCGTCAGGGCGTCGATCGCGTGCAGCGAGACGTCGAGCGAGCAGCGGTGCGGACGGCCCTCCAGGATGGACAGCGCCATGTCTGCCAGACCGGCGGTGCGATAGTTCGCCATCCTGCCGTTCGGATGCTGCTGGTTGGGCACGCCGAGCGGGTGTTCTCGATCCGGCAGCTCGTTCACCACCGCTGCCCCCTGGGTGAAACGCACATCGCCGCCGAAGAAGTTAGGGTCGGGCACGAACACCGTGCCGTCCTCGCCGTAGAGCTCGATCGGCGCGTGACCATGACTCCACACGTCCCAGCTGCCGGCGAGCGTCACCAGCGCGCCGCTGGTGAACTCCATCACGGCGTGGATCGTCGTCGGGGTCCCGACTGGCACGCGTTCGCCGTGACGGGGTCCGTTGCTGATCGTCCGGACCGTCCGCGGCGTCGCGCCGAGCGCCACGACGCGCTTCACCGGTCCGATCAGCTGGATCAGATTGGTCACGTAGTAGGGTCCGACGTCCAGGATCGGTCCGGCGCCGGGCTGGAAGAAGAAGTCGGGATTGGGATGCCAGTGCTCCATCCCGTGGCTCATCACGAAGCAGGTGCCTCCGGTGATCTTTCCGACCTTGCCCGTATCGATGAGCTCGCGCGCGAGCTGGTGGGCGCCGCCCAGGAAGGTATCCGGCGCCGAGCCGATGCGCAGCCCCTTGCTGTGCGCGCGCTCGCTCAGGTCGAGCCCGTCCTCGACCGTGAGCACGAACGGCTTCTCCGAGTACACGTGCTTGCCGGCGTCGAGCGCCCGGCGCGACACCGCGTGGTGCGCCGACGGGACCGTGAGGTTGACGACGATGTCGACGTCGTCGGCAGCGAGCAGATCGTCGAGCGTCTCGGCGCGCACGCCGAACTCCTTCGCTCGCGCCTGCGCCGCGGCCGGCACGATGTCGGCGCACGCCTTGATCTCGATCCCGCGGAACAGCGGGCTCAGCGAGAAGTAGGTCTTCGAGATGTTCCCGCAGCCGACGATGCCAAGGCCGAGTGTACGTGCCATTTCGGTGCTCCGCGGGCGGTTCAGACCGAGCGATTCTGAAATGTCCTGGCCGCCTCGATCGACCGCCGTGCGAAACGCTCGAAGTCGGCGGGATTGTCGTGCTCCATGACGTAGAACCGCGCGGCCGACCTGCCGAGCGCGGTCATGAGGCCCGGCCAGTCGACCGTGCCCTGGCCGACGTCGGACCAGCCATCCTCGTCCACCGCTTCGCCCGGCCTGGCGATGTCCTTGACATGCACCGCGACGATGCGGCGGGCCTCGCGATCGATCCACGGCCGCGGGTCCGCTCCGCCGCGGATCACCCAGGCGACATCGATCTCCCATCCGATATCGGGGGCAGCGGCCAGGATGTGCTCCATCGGCGTCGACCCATCGGGCAGCGGCGAGAACTCGAAGTCGTGGTTGTGCCAGGCAAAGCCATGGCCTTGTGCGGTCACCCTGGCTCCCACCCGTGCGAGGCGCTCGGCGAAGCCGCGCCACCCGGCGGCGTCGCCCGGCCGGAGCTCGGCAGCGATGTGAGGGCAGATGATCATCGTCATGCCCAGCGTCTGCGCGATGCGGAGCACGCCGTCGAGATCGTTCTCCAGCCTGTCCAGGGAGAAGTGGCCGGTCGGCATCGCCAACCGGTTGCGGTCGAGCTCCACGCGCAGCGCCTCGGGATCGGAATAGACGTCGCCGAAGCCTTCGACCTGGCTGTAGCCGGCCTCGGCCACGCGGTGGAGCACGCGGCTCCAGGGCTGGAACTTGCGTGCGCTGTAGAGCTGAAATGACCATTCCATATGCATGACCTGTGTTCGAGTGCCGTCTCCGGGCGTCATCTCGGCGTCACCTCGTCGTCACCTCGTCATCACAGGCGGACGCCGGTCGCCTCGTCGAACAGCGACGCCCGGCCCGGGTCGAAGCCGATCGTGACCCGCTCGCCGATCTTGAGCCGGCTCTCCGAGTCGACGAGGAAAGCGAAGTTGGTGCCTGCCAGCTTGGTCCAGACCAGGGTATCGGCGCCCATGGGCTCGACGATCTCGATCTCGACCTCGTGCGAGAACGGCCGCGCCGAACCGTCCGCGCCGATCGCGACGCTCTCCGGCCGGATCCCGAGCACGCAGTGCCCGCCGGCCGCCCCACCCTCGGCGAACGCGTAGCGATCGAGCGGAACGCGCAGGTCGCCCAGCCGGAGGGCCGGTGGCGGGCCGGGCTCCAGCTGTCCGGACAGGAAGTTCATCTGCGGAGAGCCGATGAAGCCGGCGACGAAGCGGTTGACCGGACGGCTGTAGATCTCGTGCGGCGCGCCGAGCTGCTGGATCTGCCCGCTCTTCATCACCGCGATGCGGTCGGCCAGCGTCATGGCCTCGATCTGATCGTGGGTGACGTACACCATGGTATTGGCCAGCTTCTGGTGCAGGCGCTTGATCTCGACGCGCAGCTCCGACCTGAGCTTGGCGTCGAGGTTGCTGAGCGGCTCGTCGAACAGGAACACGTCGACGTCGCGAACCAGCGCGCGGCCGATCGCGACGCGCTGGCGCTGGCCGCCGGACAGCTGCGACGGCTTGCGATCGAGCAAGGGCTCGATCTGCAGGACCTCCGCGGTGCGTGCGATCCGCCGCTTGATCTCGTCCTTGGGGACGCGCGCGCTGCGCAGGCCAAAGCTCAGGTTCCGCCGGACGGTCATCTGCGGATAGAGCGCATAGGACTGGAACACCATGCCGATGTGGCGGTCCTTGGGCTGCTCCCAGGTGACGTTCCAGCCGTTGATGAAGATCTGTCCGTCGGTCACATCGATCAAGCCGGCGATGCAGTTGAGGAGCGTCGACTTGCCACAGCCGGACGGACCGAGCAGCACCAGGAACTCGCCATCCGCGACGTCGAGATCGAGGTGATCCAGCACGGACACGTTGCCGAAGCTCAGCGACAGATCGCGGACCGAGACACTGGGGACGCCGGCCTTCCTGGCGGTCTGCCGGAGCTGCGCCCGCTCGGCGGATTGCCGGGCGGTCCGCTCGGCACGGGCCGTGCGCGAGAACGGAGAGATCAGCTTGTCGACCAGCGATCCGGCCATGACGGTCAACCTTTCACCGCACCGGCCGCGATGCCGCGGACGAACAGCTTGCCAGAGGCGAAATACACGAACAGCGGAACCACGCCGGTCAAGATGGTGGCGGCCATGTTGACGTTGTACTCCTTCACGCCCTGCGACGAGTTGACGATGTTGTTGAGCTGGACGGTCATCGGATAGAGGTCTGGCTTGGTATAGATCACGCCAAACAGGAAGTCGTTCCAGATCCCGGTGGTCTGGATGATCACGGCGACGACGAAGATCGGCAGCGACATCGGCATCATGATCTTGAAGTAGATCCCCCAGAACCCGGCGCCATCGACGCGCGCGGCCCGGAACAGCTCCTCCGGAATGGACGTGAAGTAGTTGCGGAACAGCAGGGTCAAGATCGGCATGCCGAACACGGAATGCACGATCACGAGCCCCCACAGGCTGCCGTAGAGCCTGATGTCGCGCAGGATGATCACGAGCGGATAGATCATCACCTGATAGGGAATGAACGACCCGACGATCAGGATCGTGAAGAAGACGTTCGCTCCCTTGAACCGCCAGTTGGCCAGCGCATAGCCGTTCACCGACGCGATCGCGATCGACAGCGCCACCGAGGGCACGGTGATGCGCACCGAGTTCCAGAAGCCGCGGCTCAGCCCATCGCAGTTGAGGCCGGTGCAGGCGGTCGACCAGGCCTTCACCCAGGGCTCGAAGGTGATGTCGACCGGGGGCGAGAAGATGTGGCCGAGGCGAATCTCGGGCATGCCCTTGAGCGAGGTCACGACCATGACGTAGAGCGGCAGCAGGTAGTACAGCGCGAGAACGATCAGCGTCCCGTACAGGAACGCGTTGCGGCGCGTCAGCGCCGGACGTGGCTTCGGTCCACGGGGACCGGCCAGCTGCCGCGAGATCCACGGCGCGCGGCTCGCCGCGGCTTCGAGCGAAGGCCTGTCAGCCACGGCGCCTGCTTCCGAACTGGAGGTAAGCCCAGGGCACGATCACGATGATGACGGTAATCAGCATCATGGTCGAGCCGGCAAAACCCTGGCCGAGGTTCTGGGCGAGAAACATGTAGTCGTAGACGTATTTGGCCGGTACCTCCGACGCGATCCCCGGACCGCCGCTGGTCTGCGCGACGACGAGATCATAGAGCCGCACGATGCCGGTGGTGATGATCACCAGCGTGGTGATGAGGACCGGCCGCAGCATCGGGATGACGATGAAGACATAGGTCTTCCACACCGGGATCCCGTCGAGCCGCGCGGCCTTCCAGATGTCCTCGTCGATGCCGCGCAGGCCCGCCAGCAGCAGGCACATGACCAGGCCGGTGCCTTGCCACAGCCCCGCAATCAGGAGCCCGTAGATCACGATGTCCGGGTTGTAGAGCGGATCGAACGTGAAGCTCGTCCAGCCCAGGCTGCGCACGATGCTCTGGATGCCGAACGTGGGGTTCAGGATCCACTGCCAGACAAGTCCGGTGACGATGAACGACAGCGCGAACGGATAGAGGAAGATGGTGCGGAACGTGTTCTCGAACCGGATCTTCTGGTCCAGCAGGGCGGCCAGCAAGAAGCCGAGCACCAGTGAGAGGGTGAGCGACAGCGTGCCGTAGAGCGCGAGGTTCTTGATCGCGGCGAGCCAGCGCGGGGTGACCCAGAGCCGCTCGTACTGCTCGAGGCCCACGAAGTCCAGGCGCGGCAAGAGCTTGGAGCTGGTGAACGAGTGGACGATCGTCCAGAGGCTGCCTCCGACGAAGACGACCACCACCGTCAGGATCATCGGGACCGACGCCACCTTGGCGTTCAGGTTCCGCAACACCCGGCTACGACGCTTGTGCGACTGATCGGTCATCCGAGGCTCGTCGAGGTTGCGGGGGCCTCGCGGCCCGGTCGAAGCGGTGCCAGGGATCAGGTGGACACGGAGATCACTTGGCGCTTGCCACGAGCGCAGCGAAGCGCTTCTGCGCGTCCTTGGCCGTCATCTCGGGCTTGGCGAAGAACTCGGCGAACAGATCGTTGATCTGGGTGTTGGAGTCGGGCGTCATCAGCTGATCGGGGGCGGGGATGATGGCGCTCGGGCCCTTCGCGAGGATCGCGATCCCCTTCTTCATGCAGTCGTTGGCGCTGTTCAGGTCGATATCGCCACGGACCGGCAGCGAGCCTTTCTTGAGGTTGAACGCGACCTGGACCTCCTTGGAGAGGATCACCGAGGCCAGCGTCTCCTGTGCCTTCGACTTGGCCTCGTCCTTGAGCTTGGGGAAGTAGAACGCGTCGCCGCCGGTCTGGATGACCTCGTTCACGCCAAGGCCCGGCAGGCAGCTGTAGTCCTTGCCCGCGACCTGGCCGGCCACCTGGTACTCGCCCTGCGCCCAGTCGCCCATGATGTGGCCGCCGGCGTCCCCCTTGATGACCATGGCGGTCGCCTGGTTCCATTCCTGCACGGTCGACTTCGCCGACAGCTTGCGCGCCTGGTCGGCTGCCGCGAACACCTTGGCGATCTCCGGCCCGGCGGCGAAGGCCTTGTCCTTGGCGCCGAAGATCTTCCTGTACGCGTCCGGGCCCGCGAGGGCCACGAGCAGGACCTGGAACGTCAGCGTGGTCTGCCAGGACTGCCTGCCCTGGGCGAGCGGGATCTTTCCCGCCTTCTCCAGCGCTGGCCCGGCCGCGACGAACTCGTTCCAGTTGGTCGGAACGGGGACGCCGGCATCCTTGAACGCCTTGTTGGAGAGCCACAGCCACTGCTGCGAATGAATGTTGATCGGCACGCAGTAGATCTTGCCGTTCAGCGTGCAGCTCTCGAGCAGGCTCGCGGGCCGGATGATGTCCTTCCAGTGCTCCCGGGTGGCGAGATCGGTCAGGTCGCGCATCACCCCGGCCTGGACGAGCTCCTCGGCCTGGCGGCCATGGTTGAACTGTGTGGCGCCCATCGGATCGCCGCCGGTGATGCGGCTGACCATCACCGGACGGGCCGTGTCGCCCGACCCGGCGATGGCGCCGTCGACCCAGTGGTTCCCGGTGGCGTTGAAGGCCTTGGCGAGCTCGGCGACGGCCGCGGCCTCACCACCCGAGGTCCACCAGTGGGTGACCTCCAGATCAACCCCGGTCGTGGCGGGCTTGGCGGTCTCGCCGGCCGAGCCGGCCGAGCCGGCCGAGCCCGCCGAGCCGGTCATGGCGGTCTCGCCGGCCGAGCCGGCCTTGCCGCTCTCGCCAGCCTTGCTCTCGCCGGCCTTCTTGCATCCAGGCGCGGCCATGACGACGACCACGATGGTCGCCAACGCGGTCCTTGTTCGATTGGTCATTGCTCCCTCAAGGAATCTGAACGTTGCTGGCCGCTGACCATAGGCAAACATTCCCGAGTCGCGACGTAGCTACGACTCGGACGGTAGTCGCATTCGGCAAGAACCGCAAGTGAGGAGCATGGCAAGCGTTCAGGGCCGGGCAGGTGACCCCCTGCCGGTCACCGGCCGTCGTTGGCGCCGTTATCGAGGTCGGCGACGAACGACGCGACCCACGACAGGCCGGCATTCCAGTTGATCGCGATCTCGTTGGTCGAATACGACTGGATGTCGTCGATGTAGCAGAACTGCGGCGCGCAGCCGTGCAGCTTGCCCAGCGCGAGCGGATCCTGGAGCCCCGAGTTCGGACCGCCGGAGATCGCGCCCGCGGGCGGGTGGGGCAGCGTGGGATCGAGCTGGTGGGCATACAGCCGGGTGTGCTGGTTCTCCGAGAAGACCGTTCCATATCCGGTCACGTACGAGTGGTTCAGCGCATTGCGGCCGAACAGGTAATCGACGCCTTCGAGCACCGCCGTGCGGTACTTCGAGGCGCCGCTGATGTCGTAGGCGGTGCCCAGCACGATCAGGTTGTTCAGGATCTGGCTGTTGGATCCCCAGGTCCAGCTGTTGCTCGCCGGCGCGTACGGCTGGTCGTAGGGCTGGCGGCGCTGGACCGCCAGGATGTCATCGGCGGCCTTGAGCACCGCCGCGCGGATCCGGTCGCGGCCCGGCAGCGCGCTGGGCACGGTCGCCAGATCGAGCTGGCCGAGCGCGCCCGGCGTGTTCCACGACCAACCTTCGACCGAGAACAGGCCGCCGCTCGTGCGCAGCGGGTCGGCGAGCACGTCGGCGCGGTAGGCGTCCTCGCCGGTGGTCAGGAACAGCTCGGCGGCCGCCCAGTAGAATTCGTCGCGGACGTCGCCGTCGGAGTACGCGCCTCCGCCGGAGTTGCCGTCGGCGTCCGGCGCGAACAGATCGGGGACGCGCCGGGCGGCCCGGTACGCGGTGCGCGCCGCCTGGAGCAGACGCGCCGAGAACGCAGGATCGTACGGCGCGAACAGCCGTGCGCCCTGCGCCGCGGAGGCGGCGAGGTTGAGCGTGGCGGCGGTCGATGGCCGGTGCAGCTCGCGGCGCTGGTTGTCGGCGGCGGGGTCGAGCGGCAGCCCCGTCCAGGCCTCGTCCTGCACCTTCTGGAACGCCATGCCCTCGTAGGGCGCGATGCCCGGGTCGCCGGAGCCGGCGGGCACCTGCATCTTCAGCATCCACTCGAGCTCCCAGCGCGCCTCATCGAGGATGTCGGGTACGCCATTCGCCGACTCGGGGATCCGCAGCGTGCCGTCGCCAAGCGCGCGGCGATCGGCGATGCGCGCGTGCCGGTTGCGCTCGTACTCCGACATCAGCAGCGCGACCGAGAACCCGCCGTTCACCACGTACTTGCCGTGATCACCGGCGTCGTACCAGCCACCCGTGACGTCGCGGACGAAGCTCTGCGAGCAGGTCCAGAAGCTCATGAAGTCGCGCGGCAACTGGCACGACACCGCGGTGTCGCCGCGGTTGGGCGGCGTGCCGACGTGGCCGGCGTTCCGGTGGTAGCCCGGAGCGATCGCATCGGAGATCGCGATCCCGCTGCGGTTGGTGTAGAAGAACAGCTTCGAGTCCTTGCGCAGCTGCTCGTAGATCCCGGCGGAGATCGGGAAGCGATAGCTCACCTCGCCGTCGGCGGTCAGGTACAGGCCCGCGCCGGTGCGCGTGTGGCTGGAGAACTCGAGCGTGTGGACGTTCTGGCCCGACGTGACGTCGATGCCGCGCGGCGTGGTCATGCCGGAGCGAAGCACGGTGCCGGCCGCGTCGCGCAACTGCCAGGGCAGCGCGGCAGTGGCCGTGGTGACCAGGGTCGCGCGCTTGGGACCAAACGGCAGATACCCGATCTGGTTGACCCGCAGGCGCGGGCCGGTGTCCGGAACGTAGACCGGCGGGGCGACCCCACCTTGCAGGCTGATGTCGTCGACGCAGACCGTGAACGCCCCCTTGCCGCCGACCTGGAACACGATCTGCCCGTCGGCAAAGCCGGCCTGCGCCGTCCCGTTCAGGGTGAACGTCTGCCACGTGGTGGTGATGAGCGGCGTGGCCCCGGCGACGACCTCGAATCCGCCGGAGGCATGCTGGAAGTTGGCATTGACGACGACCTCCCGGCTCGCCCGGGCCCGGAACGAGAGCTGGTAGCTCTGGCCGAGGTCCGCCGGGATGTCGTTGCGGCCGATCGCTGCGTCCCACGGGTTGACCGTGCCGTCCTGGGTGTCGACACACAGCGCTCCGTCGACGAGCGAGGGACCTGCGGCCACGCCATACGCGTACCAGGAGCCCAGGCCGGTATCGAACGTGCCGTCGGTGACCTGCTCGGCGGCGCGCGAGATCCGCGGCAGCGCGACCGCGCCGGCGAGCACCGCCACGGTCATGCCGGCGGCGAGCGTCCAGCGGCGGCGGCGGCTCGGGCGCCAGCCGATCAGCATCCCTCCGACGACGATCACCAGGCCGAGCGGCGAGCCCCCGGCTCCGGCGCTGCATCCTGCGCTCGACGCGCTGACCTCGTGTGAGCTGTCCGCGCTGCGCGGCGCTGGCTCCGCCGCGGCGACGGCGAGCGGCGGTTCGCTGCCCCAGATCAGCGTTCCGTTCTGGTACACGGTCACGCGATCCCAGTCGGCGAAGCTGAGCTTGGTGGCATCGAACGAGTAGTCATCCGCCTCGCCGAAGTTGCTCCAGTCGTCCTTGTTGAAGCGCGCCTGGATCTCGCCGGTGGATTGACCCGGCGCCAGGCTGCCCATGCCGGCCGTGAAGCTGACCTCGAGGTAGGTGTCGGCCCCGGCGCGCGGCGGGCTGAGCGCGACGAACTGCCCGGTGACATTGCTGCAGCCGCGCTGGGTCCAGTCGCACCAGAACACCTGCGGGCGGCGGCCATCGACCGTGTACCAGTAGCGCACCGTGATGCCGGACAGCGCCACGGCGCTGGTGCCGGTGTTGACGAGGTTGAGGTGCGGCTTGATCTGGTTGTCGCCGACCGTGGTGTCCGCGGCGCGGTACTGCGCCTTGACCCCGCCGGTCCCGGTGGCGCTGGTCGTCGCGGTCACCGGATTGCTCGCCGGCGAGCGGTTGCCCGCGGCATCGAGCGCGGACGCCGTGTAGGTGTGCGTCGACGAAGCGGCGAGGCCGGTGACGGTGAACGCGGTCGTCGTGCTCGTCCCGACCTGCGTCGCGCCCTCGAAGATCTGGTAGCTGGTCACGGCCACGTTGTCGCTCGCCGCGGTCCAGCTCAGCGAGATCGAGCGATCGGTCTGAGCCGTGACGCGCAGATTGGAAGGAGCGCTCGGAGCCTCCGTGTCCGGCGTGGACGCATCGGTCGTCGCGCTGACCGGGGCGCTCGCCGGTGACACGTTCCCCGCCGCGTCGAACGCGACCACCGTGTACGAGTGGGCCGATGCCGCGGCCAGGCCGGTGACGGTGAATGTCGTCGTCGCGGTGGTGCCCACCTGGGTCGTGCCCTCGAGGATCCGGTAGCCGGTGACGCCGACATCGTCCCTCGCGGCGCTCCACGACAGCGAGATCGAGCCGCTCGTGTGGCCGGTGACGACGAGGCTGCTCGGCGCGGTCGGCGGCTGCCTGTCGCCGCCGCCGGGCTCCTGGCCCCAGACCAGCCGACCGTCGTCGTACACGGCGATGTGATCGACGCGCACCGGCGTGGCGCCCGGCGTCGGGGCGACGCCGGCGAACGACCAGTCGTTCGTCGGATCCCACGCGCCCGAGCTCGCGATCCGGAACTGGATCTCCTTGCGCCAGGCCGACTGGCCGCCCGGATAGATCGGCACGCCGATACAGCTGAGGTTGACCGCGAAGATGTTCCCCGCGTGCTGCGTGATGCCCGTCGGCGCTGCGCACTGGTTGAAGTTCGTGGTCAGGGTGAGCATCTGCGGCGTGACGCCGGGCTCGACCGTGAAGAAGTAGCGCAGCGTCAGGCGATCGGTCATCCGCGCCGGCCACGCCGACTTGTTGTGCACGAACAGCCGGATCTCGGTGAAGTTGGTGCCGGACGCGTTGACCGCGGCCTCGGTGAAGATCTCGGCGTCATCCGGGACCTCGGTGGGCGGGAAGCTCGCCAGTGGGGTGCCGCCAAACTCCATGACCAGCCGCGCCAGGGCCGACGTGAACCCGGCGTTGTAGTCGGTCGCGACCTCGTTCATCTGGAAGTCGCTGCGGGTGTCGGCGTACTGGTCGTCCGCCGCCTTGGGACCGCCGACCAGCGCGCCGTAGAGGATGTGACGGCTCAGCGCCGGCGACTCGAGGCTATCGGTCCACGAGCCGTGCGCGGTGCGGTGGTGCACATTGCGCGGCGGGTTGGTGCCGAAGCCGACCATGAAGCTGCGATGCGCCGGGTTGTCGCCGAGCGCATAGTTGATCTGGCGCACGGCGAAGTCGTGATAGCGCGCCTTCAGCGCGACATCGGTGATCGAGTCCGCGTAGACCAGCGCGATGAACGCGGTGTTCGCGGCGTAGCGCAGCGACCCCCACTGATCGAGCACGGCCTGGCCGCCCGGACTGTAGTTGACGCGGGTGCCGTCGGCGCCGAGCGCGGTGCCGCCCACGGTCCACCAGTTGAGCCAGCGCCGAGCGTCGTCGTGGTACTGCTGGGCATTGGTCAGCTTGGCGAGCAGCACATAGCAGCCGTAGGACTTGTCGTCCCAGGCGTGGGTCCACTTGTACGACTTGATCGCCGTCTGCGGCTGAACCGAGAGATCCGCGTACCCGGACTGGGCCCTGGCCAGAAAGCTGGTCTCGCCCGTGGCGCGAAACAGCCAGATCGCGCCCCACACCAGCTCGTCGGCGAAGCCGCTGAACGAGTTGTAGAAGTTGGCGGCGTCGCCGATGCATTTCGAGTACACACCTCGGAACGTGTCGGCGAAGCTATAGAGCTGGCGCGCGTGCTGGACCAGCGTGTCCGCGTAGCTCGGATCCGTCGGCCGGAACGCCATCGATGCCGCCGCCAGCGCCGCTGCGGTCTCGCCCGCGAGGTCGCTGCCGGGGCAGCTCGCCGAGATCTTGAACGCCGGCCGGGCCATCTGCATGACCTCGGCGGGCCCCCACCACGCGTGGTCGAGGGCGCCCTGCCCGACCTGGCCCCAGAGCTCGTTGGGCGCTGTGTGGGCCTTGATGAAGTAGTCGGTGGCCCAGCGCAGGTTGGCGAGCGCGAAGTCGAGCTGCCCCGCGGCGATATAGCCCTGGCGGTACTCGACGATTCCCCATGCGAGCATGGTCGTCGCGCCGGCCATCGGGAACCCGAACTTGACGTGATCCCCTGCGTCGTACCAGCCGCCCGTGAGGTCATGTCCGACATCGGCGCCATCGCGGAGTCCGGAGTCGCCGCGCCACAGCACGCGCTTGTTCGCCGGCAGCGCTCCGGATCGCTGCGCCTCGTAGAAGAACTCCGACTTCTGCAGCGCCTCGCCGTAATTGAACGGCTGGGCGCGAGCCGTGCCGGCGCTACCCAGCAGTGAGAGCGCTCCCACTAAGATTGAGAGCGCTCTCATAGCGTACCAGGACGCCGCTCGCGATCTCCGGTGAGCGGTGCGATACGCCAGTTCGCGGTCGCGGGATGGGATGACACAGCGTGAACGACGGGCAGCAAGGCAAGTTCGCATGGACCCTCCAGACAGCGCCTATGGGCAAGGAAGTTGGAGCAGCACGCTGACGAGCGCGGCCGGATTCTAGCACGCCGCGCGCCGTTGTCCCCCACTCCCGAACATGCAATCGGCGACAACTAGGTAATGTCCAATACGCCCGTGCCCCCCCGTGCTGGCCAACAGCAAGAGCACAGCACCGACGGCGAGCCGGCGACGCCGGCGACCAATCGGCGGCGGTGAACCGGTGATGCTGAGGTTCGACACCGCGTGGCGATCGGTGAACCCGCCGGTCGCGGCGGTGAGCCCGACCAGCACGCGCGACGGAACCGCGACGGCGCGCGACAGCACCGGAAGGCCGTCGACGAACACCGTGACCGTGCCGCCGCGCAGCGTGACGGTGACGTGGCGAACCGCGGCGCGGAGATCGGGGACAAAGCTGGTGGTCGCCGCCCACGTGATCGCGTCACCGTGCGCGCCGGTCGCGATGCCGACGAAGTTGTTCGACGGGTCGCTCGCGTTCTGGAACGTGTCGAGCCCGACCGCGATGCCCGGGATCCCGGAGTAGCCGAGCCCGCCGCCGGTGGCGCCGAGCGAGTGCGCGGTCGCGCCCTGCGCCGGGTCGGCGAGGACCAGCGCCATGCCGTCGGCGCCCGAGCCGCCGGACATCGCCGCGTCGAAGCTGATCGTGAGGCCCTCGGCGGCGAACGCGTCGGGCCAGAACACCGAGCCCGCGACGGTGGCCGCCGCCGTGGTCAGCACCGCCTCGTCGCCCGAGATCGCCGCGGCGCCGCTCGCGACGAACCCGCCGCCCGCGAGTGCCGGCGCGCCGGCGACCCCGACGCCGGACAGCGCGATCGTCTTCAGCCCCGACGCGTCGTCGCCATTGATCACCCAGCCGTCGTGCGTCGCACCCTCGGCCGCCGGCGTGAACACCACGGTCTCGGTCACGCTCTGGCCGGGGTGGATCTTGCTGCCCTCGTCGAGCGCGGTCGCCGCGACGAACGGCCCGAGCACGGGCGGCTTGCTCTTGGTGATCGTGACGTCGCTGCCGCCGGTGTTGGTCACGGTGAACGACACCACGCGCGACGCGCCGAGCGCGACGTCACCGGCGTCGAGCGCGACCGACGACACCACCAGGGTGCCGGCCGAGAGCGAGTTGCCGGACAGCGCGATCGAGACGTCGCCGCCGGTCGATTGCACGGCGAGCGAGCCGTCGAGCTCGCCGGTCGCGGTCGGCGAGAACCCGAGCGACACGGTCAGCGACGCGCCGGCGGCGAGCACCGTACCGGTCGCCGGCAGCCCGGTCGCGCTGAACGGCGCATCCGGCGGCGTGACCCCGGTGATCGTGAGCGGCTGCGAGCCGGCGTTGGACAGCGTCACCGAGCTGGTCAGCGTGCCGCCGACGGCGATTCCGCCGAAGCTCACGATCAGCTTGTCGGCCGCGAGCTGGGCGGTCGCCGACTGCCCGGTTCCGGACAGCGCCGCCGAGGCCACGCCGTCGGCCCGGCTCGCGATGTCGAGCGCTGCGCCGAGCGGCCCGGTCGCGGTGGGAGCGAACGTCACCGGCACCGTGATCGTGTCGCCGGCCGCGAGCGACGCCGGCAGCGCGCGGCTCGGCGCGCCGGGCGTGAACTGCGGCGAGCTGGTCGAGAACCGGGTCACCACGGTCGCGCGTTGTGCGGTCATCGTGACGGTCCGGGTCGCCGAGGCGCCGACCACGACCGAGCCGAAGCTGGTCGCCGGAGCCGTGACCGGCAGGTTGACCGGCGCGCCGAAGCCGTAGACGTTGCCGTCGCGCGCGCCGACGTAGATCCGGCCGGCGCCGACTCCCGGTGGCGCGAACTTCGACACCGTCCCGACCGGCGCGCTGAACCGCAGCACCAGCTGGCCGTCGCCGCCCGGCACCGCATCGTACGCGCGCAGCTGGCCGCCGGCGCCGCTGCCACCGGACGACCAGATCGTCCAGACCAGGGCCGAGCCGCTCGCCGAACCGTTCGAGGTCACGACCGGCGCGCCGGACGAGAACCCGAAGTGGTCGGGCGACGTGCCCGCGACGCTCAGCGTCGGAGCGCCCGCGCCGGTCACGCCGTGGCGGTACGCGAACATCGGCCCGCCGCTGGGGATGATGTAGACGTAGCCGCCGTCGCCGCCCCACACCGAGGGTTTGGACCACACGCCGCCGTTGGGACCGATCCGCGCGACGACGTTGTCCGAGCCTCCCGGGCCGTTGCCGATGCCGCCGAGGTTGTCGCGATCGAGCAGGTAGACGAAGCCCTCCTTGCCGACCACGACCAGCAGGTTCGGGTGGCTCGGAGTGCCGAACTGCGACGACGGGAGCGCGGTCGGCCCGCCGGAGCCGAAGTCGGCGTCCGCCGGGTCCAGCCCGGCCCTGGCGTTATACGGCGAGAAGAAGTCGCTGGCCTCGAGCGTGCCGTCGGCCTGCACGTCGACGTGGACCAGCGCCTCGGCGAGCACCGGCGGCGGCGTCTTGCCGCCGATCGGCCCGACCACCGCGCCGCCGTTGCCGGTCGCGAAGAAGATCCGGCCGGGTCCGTCGGACATCAGGCCGCCGCCGGACTGCCAGATCGCGGCGCCGTTGCCGCGGCCCGGGCCGGACTGGGTGGTCCACAGCGAGCGGATCGCGCCGTCGGTCCCGACCGCGATGATCCAGCCCTGGTACGGGGCGATGTCACAGTGACTGCCGAACGACGCGTAGACCACGCCGTTCTGGAGCAGCAGCCCGGGCCGCTGGAGATGATGCCTGGCTTCGAACGCGAGCGACGGCTCGTTGCTCGCGTTGCCGGCGATCGTCACCGGGAACCCGGCCTTCTCCTGGCCGGTCGCGACGTGGATACCGTGCATCTGAAACCGCACCGGGCCGCTCGAGCTGCTGACGTAGGACTTGGCGAAGAAGTAGGCGACGCCCTCGGCCCGGTCGATCACCGGCGTGCCGGTGATCCCGATGTGCGGCGCCAGATCGGCACAACCGATGTCCGACGACAGAAATGGCGAGCCGACGTTGCGGGACGGCCACTTCGATTGTCCGGTATCGGGATCGAGGCCATATACATGGTTGTCTTCCGTCACGATGAACAGTGTTCCATTGGCGACCAGTGGCTGTGCATAGACCTGTCCCACGACAGGCACCTTGAACAGCTGCCCGAACATCGGTCCGGCCACGGTCGCGGGTGCCAGCAGCGGCTGGTCGTCGTACCAGCCCGTGCCGAGATCGTCGCCGGCGTACTTGGCGATCCCGGACGGCACCACCGGCGGGATCTCCGCGGGCGGGTCGGCGATGGGCGCGTCGGCCGGCGGCGCCGGCTCCTCGGAAGTGGTGTGCGGGTCGGTGCATGCGGCCCATGCGCAGCACGCCCATACCGCAGCAGCGGGACTGAGACGCATCCGGTCCTCCTCGCAGATCGACGAGTCGCCGCGCGATACCGCGTGCACGACCCCCGAAAGCTTCTAGTCCAGATCGGGTCGAATGCAATGAGAGGGAACGCCGACCGCGCATGTTTTGCGATGCCGTGCTGGATTGCTCACAATCCACGATTGCTCGGGTGTGATTGCCCGGTGGCCAGTGCCTTCGGTGCGAATTCCCGCGCTGCCCGGGTGCAGGCGGGAACCAGCAGGAGCCGGCGCCTTCCGGAGGGCCTGCCCCGAGGTCGGATCGACCCAGCCAGGCGTTCGCATCGCGAGCGCCGGGACGGTGATCAGTGCTGCGATGGACCTGGCCGCGCGTCGTTCATTCCCTGGACGACCACCTGGAGCGCGAGCCGGGTTTCATCGCTCAGGCCGTAGTCAGCGCGGACAAACCCGCGCTCGATGAGCGCGTCGAGCGCGGCCTCGGCCTCGGCGGCCGTCATCCGGACGTCCGTCGCGAGGAATCGCCAGGTGACCACGGCGACATCCACGTACTCGGACATGGTCAGCTCGTACGCGATCCAGGCCAGCAAGCGGCGTTCGCGCTCCGGGATCCGGTCGTCTCTCAGCCTTTGAAGCGTCATTCGCACCACCCATTGCCGCACCGGATCCGACCACGGATCCGCCGGCGGTGTTCGCGGCTCCTCCCGCGACGCGGGCCCGCCATCGCAACCGTCGTCGCGATCTGCGGCCTCGCGCGCCGTGCGCAGCCGTCGCGTTGCCGGCGGGCGGCAGCCAGCCGCAGCCGCAGCCGCTGCGCGGCGAACGCTTGCCTTCTTGATGCAGTCTCTCGCGGTGCGATCCACGGCGGTTCTACGCGCCGGGCGGGTCCCACCTCGCGGTCCGCGCGTCGAAATGACGGGTCGGCCGCGATCTGGTCAAAACCCGTCACCGGCGTGATCCGCCGCCCGGGCGGTCGATTTCGTTGCGACCTTGGCCGCGACGCGTCTCTGACAGGGCGCAAGGTCGGTCGCTCGGACCGAGTCCGAATCACGCCGTCACCGGAGTACCTCGATGAAGAAGATCCACCGCAAGAAGCTCACGCTCACGTCCACCACCGTTCGCGCGCTGCTCGCGGATGACATGCTCGCGGCGAACGCCGGCATGCGCGACGTCTCGGTCGGCACCTGTGGCGGCTGCCGCCCCACGTACAACCCCACCGAGAAGTTCAGCTGCGTCGGCGCGTGTGCATGACGGGCGCTGCCGCCGCGCGCGGTGGCCGGCGGCCCGCCGTCGCCTGGTCCCGCGTGCATGATCCGCTGGCGATGGTAGAAGACGCACGGACATGGTGACCGGTTCCAGGCTCGTCGGGCTGCTCTCGATGCTGGTCGGCTGCTCGCGGCCCGCCGCGCCGGCTCGCGCGGTCCCGGCCGCGCCCCCGGCGAAGACCACGCTGTGCTACGCGGGCCTGACCACCGGGCTGGGTCAGCGCGCCCGGACGGTCATGCGCCGGACGGTCGATCCGCCGGCCCGGCAGATCGTCGAGGACGTCAGCCACGGCGACTCCGGCTCGCATCGCGTCACGCAGTTTCACGTCGTGATGGACGTCGCCGGCGATCAGTTCACGATGAAGGAGGCCGGCGGCGCGTTCACCGGGACGGGCACGTTGGCCGGCGAGCCGTGGCGGTGGACGTCGTGGACCTCGACCTCGCAGCTCGCCGGCGCGACCATCGAGGTCGAGTCGGATGGCGAGCTCACCGGGGCCGGGATCCACATCGCCAATCAGATCCGCAAGGACGGCAAGGTCGTCGGGACAACGGCCGAGCAGCTGAAGCCGTTCGATTGCGCCGAGTGGGACAAGGCCACGGCGACGCTGGCGACGCCGGTGCTCGACCGCGACGCGTGCGATCGCGCGTGCCGCAACTACGCCAGCCTGAAGTACTGGGGCGTCGCCGAGGGCGAGATCGCGAGCCTCCCGCCGGCGGCTCGCGACGAAGCGCGCAAGCAGAAGTCCGCGGAGCTCGCGACCAAGCTCGAGTCCGGAATGGCCAGCTGCGTGGCCCAGTGTCTGTCGGCAGACAACGCGACTCAGACTGCGTGCATGGGCGACGCGAAGTCCCTCGAGCAGCTCGCTGCCTGCGATCCCGGATGAAGCGGCCGACGACTCGACGTGCACGCCGCGCCGGCCGTGGCGTCGACCTGCGTGCACACCGCGCGGCCGACCAGCGTCTCCCGGATAGGACGGATCTCGGAGAAGCTCGCTCGCAACCCGGTCCGGCTCGGTCAGTTCGCTGCCGGGGCCCTGGCCGGAGCGGACGGCGCGTTGATCAGCGCGACGCCTTCGTCGAGCCGGTCGGCATACGCGTTGAGCGCCTTGCCGATCATCGCGGCGTACGTGTCGACATCCGTCCAGCGCTCGTCCTCGATCGCCTCGCGGACGCCGGGCAGCGTCTTCGCGCCGTAGCCGGTGAGGCGGCCGGGCGCGTAGATCATGTTCTTGTACCAGCCGCGCCCGCCGGGCAGGCCGGGCTCCATCAGCAAGGCCTGCTCGGTCCGCCCGGCGAGCTCGACCAGCTTGGCCTTCTTGGCCGCGGGTAACGCCGCGCCCTTCGCGGCGAGCGCGGCGTCATACGTCCGTGCGCTGGCCTTCACGCGGGCGACCGCGTTCTCGATCGGCGCGAAGTTGAAGTAGGGCACGACCTTCAGCGGCGCTGGCAGTCCGCTGCTGAGCGTTGGATCGTCGGACAGCTTGAACGCATTCGCGGAGAACAGCTTCGCCTGCGCGATCTGCTCGTCGCGCTTGCGGTCGGCGAGCTTCTTGACCTCGTCGAGATAGGTCGAGACGGTGTTCGCGAAGTCGCTGTAGCGCTGAACGGGCAGGTCCGCCTCCGACATGCGCAGGACCAGCCGCCCCGTCGTCTTCGCGAGCGCGCCGGCATAGGCGAAGCCCGGATCGACGAACTTCGAGTGATGCTCCCAGGTGTCGTAGGCGGAGTGGTAGACACCTCCGCCGCTGCCCTCGCCGCCATAGCCGACGTTGAGCGAGGCGAGGCCGAGGTGCTGCAGGAAGCTCGAATAGTCCGAGCCGGACCCGAGCGGGTCGAGCGGGTAATCCTTGGATGGATCTGCGGCGATCTTGCCGACCTCCTTGGCGCGCTCGCTCGCCCCGGCGGATCCGCCGGCGGCCATCGCAGCGGCGCGGCGGCGCACGTCGACCGAGACGCCGGTCTGCGGATCGACGACGTCGTTCGCGACCCTCGCCACATAGCTCTCCAGCGAATGGCTGCCCTCGATCTCGAGGAAGCCGCGGGCGTTACTGTCGCTGTTGATGTAGACGAGCCCCTTGGTCTTGAGCTCCGCCGCGTGGGTCTCGGCCCATTCGGTGGAGCCGAGGAGCATCGGCTCCTCGCCGTCCCAGCTGAGGTAGACCAGCGTGCGCTTGGGCCTCCAGCCGGTCTTGACCAGCCGGCCGATCGCCTTGGCCTCGGCCATCATTGCGACGTGGCCGCTGAGCGGATCGGAGGCGCCGAACACCCAGCCGTCATGGTGGTTGCCGCGCAGCACCCACTGATCGGGGAGCTGGGAGCCCTTCATGAATGCGACGACGTTGTAGAGCGTCTTCAGCGACCAGTCGGACTTGACCACGAGGTGCGCCTTGGCGGCGTCGGTGCCACCGACGTGGTAGGTCATCGCGAGACCGCCACGCCAGCTGGCGGGCACCACGCGGCCCTCGAGCGCCGAGAGGAAGTGCTCGGCGTCCCCGTACGAGATCGGCAACACCGGAAGCTTCAGGATCGTCGGGGCGGCCTCGCGGGTCAGGCGCCTGGCGCCCTCGGTGGCGCCCACGCCCGGGGTCAATGGATCGCCCGGATAGATCGGCATGTCGGCGACCGAGCCACGCTGAAAGCTCTGCGCCGGGCGCGCCGCACCCCTGGGGTAGACCTCGTCCACCGCGTAGCCGTCGTCGTGCGGATCCGAGTAGATGATGCAGCCGACCGCGCCATGGTCGTGCGCCAGCTTCGGCTTGAGCCCCCGCCAGCCCCGGCCGTAGCGCGCGATGACGATCTTGCCCGTGACGTCGACGCCCATGCGCTCGAGCGCCTTGTAGTCGTCGGGCATGCCGTAGTTCACGTAGACCAGCGACGCCGTGACATCGCCATCACCCTGGAAGGCGACGTAGGCCGGCAGCTGGTCCTTCGTGTGGGACGAGGTGGTGTCGCCCGGGATCGGCGCTTCGGTCAGCGTCGCCTTGAAGGTCTTCTTGCCCACGAGATCGAGCCCGACCTGGATCGGCGTCGGGTAGAGCACCTTGAAGGTCTCGATCCTGGCGTCCCAGCCCCAGTCCTTGAACAGCTTCAGCGTCATCTCGGCGTTGAGCTTGTCGTGGGCCGAGCTGACGTGGTTGGGCTCGGCCGCCATGGTCTTCATCCAGTCGCCCATCTCGGCCGGACTGACCGCGGCGTCGAACTGCGTCTCGAGATCGGCCGCGCTGGGCGCGCCTTGCAGGAGGGCCGGCGCGGCAACCAGGGTGGCGAGTGCAAGCGAGAGCACGGGTAGCGATCGGGGCATGGCGCGAGCCTCGCACAGGATGAGCGCCCGGTGGCGCTTTCGTCAGCGCGCGAGCACGGCCTGGCGCGACCCGGGGGCCGCCCGCGCTGCTCGTGACGGCGCAGCGCGACGTCGTCGACATGCAGCACGACTCCCGCCGCGGGTCCCGAGATCTCGCCGGATCAGAAGATGAACAAGCTGGCGTACGGAAACGCGCCGGCGGTGATGATGAAGTACGTGAAGCCATCGGCCGAGGGCGTGATCGGGGTCCCGCCGCCGCAGGTGCTGGTCGGCGGCCGGCCGTTGACGCTCACCGTCCGGCCATCGAAGTTCGAGCACCCCCAGCCGTTCACCGGCAGGCTGGTCCGCAGGCAGATCGGACCGGTGGTGTTGAAGTTGCCCGCCTGGCTGGTGAAGGTGATCGGGTTCGAGCACACCGGGCCGTTGCCGCCGGTGAACGTCGCGGTCACCGATCGCGTGGCCGTCATCGCCACGGTGCACGGGCCGGTGCCGGTGCAGGCGCCGCTCCACCCCGCGAACGTCGAGCCGTTGGTCGGCGTGGCGGTCAACGTGATCGACGTGCCGCTCGGGTAGCTGCCGCCGCACGCCGCGCCGCAGTTGACCCCGGCTGCCGCGGACGTGACCGTACCGCTGCCGCTCGCCGTCACGCTCAGCACGAACTTTGTCGGGGCCGGCCCGGGGACCACGAACGGGCGGATGACGTCGTAGCGGACGTGGTCGATGGTCGTCCAGTCGTCGAGCAGGAGGCCCTTGGTGTCGCCCGAGTTGGGGTTGAGCGACCAGTAGGTCCAGCTCATCCCGAGGCTCTGGGTGTAGCTCAACAGCGCCGGCAGCCAGACGCGGTCCTTGGCATCGGCCAGCGTCGATCCGAACTCGCCGAGCAGCACCGGGGCGATGTTCTGCCGCACCAGGTAGCCCCACATCGATTCCCAGAACGGCTGGAGCGTGGCGGGGAACGTCGGGTCGAGGAACCAGCGCTGCTGGTTGAACACCGACATGCCGTAATCGTGTGCCGAGTAGACCAGCTTCCGGGGATTGCTGAGGCGAACCGGGAACTGTCCGGCCATCGTCAGGTTGCCGCCCCACCAGCCGCAGTCCGGATCGGGGATGCCGTCCCAGGCGTTCGGCGTGGCGCCCGATGGACAGCTGACGCCCTCGACGACGATCAGCAGGTCGGGGTTGGCCTGCAGCACGGCGTTGCCGCCGCGCTCGGCCGCGAGCCGCCAGTCACGCGCGGGATCGCCGCAGCCCCAGCACGCGCCGGTGCCGTTGGGCTCGGTG
>DASWRS010000067.1:0-21238 GCA_036403075.1 Kofleriaceae bacterium | reverse complement strand
CGGGCGGTCCCTGGCGACGTGATCGAGGACCTGCTTGACGAACGCCTTCTTGTGCTCGGCGGTGTCGAGCCGGGGCAGCTTGCCGAGCTTGTCGTCGGCCCAGATCTGCCTCGCGGTGTCGACCATCTCGGCCTGGGTCTGGACCAGCAGGGCGCGGGCGCTGGCGGCGACCGCGTCGATGTCGACGTCCTCGCCGAGCGCGAACGCGAGCTTCCTGGTGAACAGCGGGCGGCCGAGCCGGAACGAGCCATCCGAGCGGGCCAGCAGGTCGTTCTCGAGGAAGCCCTGGAGGTCCTCGAGCGCCGCGCCCGCGCGGGCGGCCGCCGCCGTGAGCCGATCCTTCTGGGCGGCAGCCTGGGCGAACTTGGCCGGCAGCTGATGCTCGACGAGCGCGATCAGGCCCTTGTTCTGCTGGATCGCGGTCTCGGTGAAGATCCGCGCGGCGTGGCCGAGGCGCTGGCGGGCGACCGCGACGATCGCCGGGATGCCTTCGAGCCGGCCGGCGAGGCTGGCCATCCGCGACTCCGGGGTGCCGAACTCGCGGGTGACCAGCGGATCGAGGCCGCCGCTGATCAGGCTGATGTAGGTGACCGGATCGGTGTCGTAGGGCCGGAGCTCGTCCATCGTGAACTCGAACGATCGCAGCCGCTCGTCGAGGATCGCGGCGTCGATCTGGTTCTGCGGCGACAACCGGTCGCGCGGCAGCGCCGCGAGCCGGGCGCGGGTGTCCTCGAGGAACGCACGCTGGCCGGTCTCGCCCTGCACCGAGATGTCGGGCCAGGTCGCGTCGTGGCGGTGATCGCCGGCGTGGGTCGCGAACGTCGGCGAGCGCCGGAACAGCTCGTCGAGGAACCGCCCGGACAGCGCCTCGAACGCGCGATCCGGTGAGGCGTCGGCGCTCGCCGGGGCGGTGGCCGGCGGCGCCGGCACGGTGGCTGCGGTGTCGCCGCCTGCCGGGGCTGCGGGTGCTGCCGGCGCGGGCGCCCGGGGCGACGAGCAGCCGAACGCCGCGACAGACGCCGCGACGAGGAGCGGTGGACCGAGGACGGCGGAGCGCGGGCGCGGGCCGGGGAGTGCCATGGCGGCGACCATACCGCCGGTTCACCGCGCGGCGCGACGCCGCCGGTCACGCGCGAGCCGATTCCTGCGACGTCGGATCGGCCACCGTGCCCGGGGCCGGGTGCTACGCTGCCGGCCCATGAGCGACGAGTTCGACGTGATCATCGTGGGCGCCGGGCTGTCGGGGATCGGTGCGGCCTACCGGCTCAAGACCGAGTGCCCGAGCAAGCGGTTCGCGATCCTCGAGGCCCGCGACACGATCGGCGGTACCTGGGACCTGTTCCGCTACCCCGGCATCCGCTCGGACTCCGACATGTTCACGCTCGGTTATCCGTTCCATCCCTGGAAGGACGCCAAGGCGATCGCCGATGGCCCGTCGATCCGGCGCTACATCTGCGAGACCTCGGCCAAGTTCGGCGTCGATCCATACATCCGGTTTCGCCACCGCATCGTCGCGGCGAGCTGGTCGTCGGCCGACGCGCGCTGGACGCTCGAGGTCGAGGTCGGCGAGCAGCGCCGGCCCCAGACGTTGCGCTGCGCGTTCCTCTACCTGTGCGCCGGCTACTACCGCTACGACGAGGCCTACGTGCCGGGGTTCCGCGACGCGTCCCAGTTCCGCGGCACGGTGATCCAGCCGCAGTGGTGGCCCGAGGACCTCGACTACACGGGCAAGCGCGTCCTGGTGATCGGCAGCGGCGCGACCGCGGTGACCCTGGTGCCGGCGATGGCCGAGCGCGCCGCGCACGTCACGATGCTGCAGCGCTCGCCGACCTACTACGCGTCTCGACCCGACCGCGACGCCGTCGCCGACGCGATCCGCGCGGTGCTCCCGGCCCGCCTCGCGCACCGGGTGATCCGCGGCAAGAACGTCGTCCTGGGCACGGCGTTCTACCAGTTCTGCCGGCGCTATCCCGAGGCGGCGAGCCGCTACCTGCGCGGCGAGGTCGCCAAGCTCCTGCCGCCGGGCTATCCGGTCGAGCGCCACTTCACGCCGCGCTACGACCCGTGGGACCAGCGGCTCTGCCTGGTCCCCGACGCCGATCTGTTCAAGGCGATCTCGGCGGGCAAGGTCTCGATGGTGACCGACACGGTCGACGCGTTCACCGAGACCGGCGTCCGCGTCAACTCGGGGGAGCTGCTCGAGGCCGACATCATCGTGATGGCGACCGGCCTGCGGCTCGTGCCGTGGGGTGGGATCCGGCTCGGCCTCGACGAGCGCACGATCGAGCCGCGCGACACCCTGGTCTACAAGGGCATGATGCTGAGCGGCGTGCCCAACCTGGCGTGGTGCGTCGGCTACACCAACGCGTCGTGGACGCTGCGCGCCGACCTGTCATCGCGCAACGTCTGCCACCTGCTCGCGTACATGGACCGGCACGGCTACGACCAGGTCGTCCCACGCGCGGATCCCGGCGAGGTCGAGCAGCGGCCGCTCCTGGGCCTCACGTCGGGATACATCGCACGCGCGACCGACGAGATGCCGAGGCAGGGCTCGAAGGCACCCTGGTTCCTGCGCCAGAACTACATCCTCGATCTGCTCACGACCACGTTCGGCCGCGTCGACGATCCCTCGCTGGCATTCTCCCAGACCCGCGGGCGCGGTGTGCGGCCGCGGCCGGCCGTGGTGCCACAGCACGGTGCGGCGGGATAGCCTGCGCCGACGTCACGCGACGGTCTTGCTCGGACGTTCGCGGGACAGCTCGAGCAGGTAGCACACCTGCCCGGAGGGATCGCGGATGCCGAAGATCTTGCCGAACGGCATCTGCTTGAGCGGGAGGCTGACCTCCGCGCGAACCGACAGCTCGCGAAAGTCCCGCTCGGCGTCGTCGACCAGCCAGTACAGCTCGGTGTCGCAGCCGCCGGCCAGCGACTCGCCGCTCGCGATCGCGAAGCGCGAGAACTGCACGAATGTCGCGTGATAGCGCTCGACCTCGAGGCCGAGGACGTCGACATAGAATCGCCGCGCGACCTCGATGTCGGGCACGTACCGGACCACGAATCCCAGCGGTGGTGCGTCTTCCACGGTCTACTCCTGGTGCTGACGTGAACGAGTTGCCGCGCGTGGAGGCGCGGCAACATCGACGGTGGAGCAAACCGGGTGCCGTCGCGGCGGCGGCGTCTCCGACACGGCGCGTCACGTCACATCGCGGCGGCACAGAGCGGCACCAGGACCCAGTCTCGCCGGGTCGCGTGTGATCGCGCTGGAGGTATCCGATGAAACCATCCCATCTCGCGATGGCCGCGCTCGCCGGCGGCGTGCTCGCGGCGTGTGTCGCTGATCCGGGCCCGGGCCCGTTTCCCGACGACAGCGTTGCGGTCGTCAACGCTGTGCCTGCAGCGCCCGTCGCCGGGCGCTACTGGGCCCACGTGTTCGCGCGCGGCACCGCGACCGGTCCGGTGACGCTGTGGTTCGAGTACAAGCCCGACTCGGCCCCGACCTGGGTGTTCGTTCCGAAGACCTCCGAGCGTGCCATCGCCGCCGGCACCGATCTCGCCACCATCGATGCCTGGCTCTACGGTCTGACCGCGGGCACGGGCTACTCCGTCCGCGCATGCACGCGCGACGCCGCGTCACGCGTCACCTGCGATTCCGCCCCGGCAACGTTTGCCACGCGCGCGCCGGCCCCGCTCGGCTGGATCTCCGTCGACCCGGCCCACCCGCGCCACCTGATGCTCCCCGGCGGCGCGCGCTGGGTCCCCTGGGGCAACAACTACGTCGGCGTCACCGGTGCGGCGGCCAACCATCGCCTGGTCGAGGATCAGATGTACTGCGCCGCCGGCTTGGCGCGCATCGACGCCGACCTCGCGCGACTCGCGGAGATCGCGCCGCCCGGCGGTGCGACCCGCACGATCCGCATGCACGTCCAGCTCGCGCGGTTCCTCCGCGATCCGGCGACGCCCGATGCCGAGGCGCTCGCCCGCTACGCCCACGTGATCGAGATGGCCGAGGATCACGGGCTGCGCGTCATGGTCACCGGCCTGGGCGACTTCTACCCGGGCGATAACCCCGCCTGGGTTGGCCAGCAGACCGACGAGGCCACGCACTGGGCGACCCAGGCGCTGTGGTGGACGTCGATGGCGTTCGCCCTCCACGACAGCCCCGGCGTGTTCGCCTACGATCTGATGAACGAGCCCTACGTCGGCGGTGACCTGATCCACCCCGACGGCGTGTGGTGGACCAACGTGGCGCCGACCGGGTTCTGCAGCTACGGCGAGGACGCCGCGCACGGCATCCACGGCACGTGCTTCGGCCAGCTCGTCACGCCTAACCCGGGCACGCGCGCCGCCGCGACCGTCGCGGCGGCGTGGACCCAGCAGATGGTCCACGCGATCCGCTACATCGGTCCGTTCGTCAACGATCCGCGCCACCTGGTCACGATCGGCGTCGGCGCGTTCGGCCTGTCCAACGTGTTTCACAGCTCGACCGCCGTCCACGCCCAGCTCGACTTCCTCGAGCCGCACCTCTACCCCGACGCCAACCAGGGCCAGGACGCGATCGATCTGGCCGCCGCGCTCGCGCGGCTCTCGCCCAAGCCGATCATCGCCGGCGAGACCTTCACGTTTGGGCCGGTGCGCCACCTGATCAGCGTCACCTGCAACGCCGGCACCGTGCACGGCTGGATCGGCCAGTCCGACGGCCGCCGGCTCGGCGACCCGTGTCCCGACGGTGCCAACCCGTTCGGCTGCGCGCTGTACGACGCCTGGTACACCGTCATGCGCGACTTCGGCCCGACGATGCGCGCCGGCGGCTGCCCTCCGGTCGAGCCGGCGCCGTAGCTCGCGGCCGCGCGCCGCCCGGCGGGTTCGTCGGCGGCACCGGCCCACAACTCGGGCCGGGTCGCTGACCCCGTGCAGGCGCCGGCCGCTCGCGGCTCAAGGCCCCGCTCGCTTCGAGCCCACGCGTAGGAGCCAGGTCTGGGCCGGCGGCAACGCCAGGTCGGGCGCGCCCGCCGACGAGTACGGATCGACGTAGCCGGGCGCGTAGGTCTCACCGCGCTGGGCGGCGTGCTTGCGCGCGTTGTCCAGGACGTAGTGGAGGGCGTGGCGGACCTCGGTTGGCGTGCGCAGCACGCGTGCGTGATAGCGATCGTCGAACACACGGCCGGAGCGCCCCATCATCCGGTTGAGCCCCTTGGCGACGCGGATCGAGACGCCCTGGATCGCGCGGGCGAGCGCGCGGCGGTTGGGCGCCTCGACCAGCAGATGGATGTGGTTGCCCTGGACCGAGAACTCGATGACGCGGACGTTGAAGCGATCGCCGCCGAGCCGGAGCGCCGCTGCGATGACGCGGAATGAGCGCCGGCTGCGCAGGTTGTAGACGTGCGGCGCCATGCGCAAGGTGACGTGGAGCGGCATCGGCCGAGTCCACTCGCCGCGCGAGCGATGAGCCACGCCGGCGCGCGCACCGCGGGGCTTGCGGCCCGCGCCGGCGCGCTTGCCACCCCAGGTCCGGAACTCGAGAGCGAGCTGACGAGGGCGACGCCGGCGCGTGGGTTGGGGTGACGCCGTCATCTTGATTGAGCATATATTATAGCGACCACCGGGAAACGCAAGGGCTCTCATCAATCAAGTTCTCGGGTGGGCGGCGTCCCCACGGGCGAACCGGCGCTGATAGGTGAGATCTTGACCAGCGTGATCGCCGCTCCGTTGACCGCTGCCGCTCCCGCTGCCGCTCCGGCGACCGCAGCCGCAGCCGCTGCCGCTACCGCACCGGCGACCGCTGCCGCAGCCGCTCCGGCGACCGCTGCCCGCTCCGTTGACCGCCCGGGCTGGCTATGGGGCTCCGCCGCGTCCCGGCAGGCTCCCAGGCGCCATCCCGAGCCTTCCATCGTCATCGTGGCCTCGTCTTCAGCTCACCATCCTGGCGCGCCGGATCGTGCCCAGGCTCTCAGTCTTCGCCGGGTCCGTCAAAGAGCACGAGATCCGCACTCCGCATCCGGGCACCCCGTGCTCGACGGAGACGTGGCTCGGTTCCGCGCCAACGCCCGCCGGGGCCGCCTTCACTGTCGAGGACTCGCGCTTTCCTGTCACGGTTCGAGCACAGCATCGTTCGCAGCTGTGATGCAAAGCTTGTTTTGATGAGCTGTATAAATTTGCCAGTGTCAGACCCTGCGAATAGGGTCCTGTCGTCGCCATGGTATCGTTGAAACATGAGGGCGTGCTCGAGTTGGTGCGCGATCGGCCGGCATTCGCAGCGGACTTGCTTGGCGAGCTACTCGCCGTGGAGGTGCCGCGGTTCACCAGGGCACACTGCATCGACGTGACGCTGAACCAGGTAGCGCCTGCAGAGTACCGAGCCGACGCGGTCGTGCTGTTCACCCGGAGGAAGCCGGTGTTCGGGGTGATCATCGAGGCCCAGCTGCGGCCCAAGGAGGAGAAGCGGTTCACCTGGCCGCTCTATGCAGTGGGTGCACGTGCCCGCGAGAAGTGCCCGTTCGTGGTGCTGGTCGTGGCGCCCAATGCAGCAACGGCGCGGTGGGCCGGGCGACCGATCGAGCTGGGTGGAGGGAACCACTACACGCCACTGGTCGTCGGGCCCGATGGTGTCCCGAAGCTGACCGATCCGGCCCGTGCGCGGCGCGAGCCTCAGCTGGCGGTGCTCTCCGTGATGGCGCATGGCCGGGGCGAGGTCATGACCGCCGCCGCGATCGGGGCAGCGGCGGCCAAGGCAATCTTGCGACTGTCCGAGGAGCAGCGGGTGCTATACTCGCTGTTGATCGAAGCGAACCTGAGCGAAGCAGCACGAAAGGCGATCGAGATGCAACCGGGGCTCCAGAAGTTCTTCAGCAAAGCGCAACGCCAGAATTTCGAGCGGGGTCTCGCTCAGGGCGAGGCCAGGGGCAAGGCAGAGGGCAGGGCCGAAGGCCAGGCGGCGGCGTTGCTGAAGATCTTGACGCGGCGCGGGCTCGCCCCCACGGCGGAGCAGCGCCGTCGCATCATGGGATGCACGGATGTTGCGACGCTCGAGCGCTGGCTCGACCGTTCACTGTCGGTGAGCTCGGTGGGCGAGCTCCTGGCACCGCACGCGCGAACGCGTCGGAGTGCCCACGGCGGCGGCCCATCGGCGCCGCCCAACGGTCGACGCAAGCTGCGTTGAACCAGCATGGCCGGAGCTGTGGCAGCCCGCGAAGGCATCCTGCTGGACGGTCGCCCACTCGCCGAAGACCTCGCGACGGGTCCGTTGTTCGATCGGCGACGGACGAGCAAGCGGGGTAGTTCTGGCCTGGCGAGTCACCGGCGGAGCATCGTAGGGTTCCGCGTGCGCTTGCGGCGTCTCGCGGGAAGCAGGATCAGCCTCGTGGCTGTGCTCGCCGCGGCGGCCACGGGTTGCGGGTCTGCCGCTCCCACCTCCGCTCCCGCCGGGTCGTCGGCGCGGGGGCTCGCTGCGCCGTCACCGGCCGCGGGCAACGCGCCGCACGAGAGCTTCACGCTCGCATCGCAGGCGATCGGCGAGCTGCGCCGCCTCAACCTCTACACGCCACCCGGCTACGCACAGGCAGTGACGTCCCGGTTCCCGGTGCTCTACCTGCTCGATGGCGGCGACGCGGAGGACTTCCCGCACCCGCACATCCTCGCGACCATCGATGCGGCGATCCGCGCCCGGCAGATGCAGCCGATCATCGTGGTCGGTATCGAGAACAGCGAGCGGCGGCGCGATACCACGGGGCCGACGATGGTCGACGCCGACAAGGCGATCGCCCCGCACGTGGGCGGTTCCGCGAGGTTCCGCGCGTTCATCCGCGACGAGCTGATGCCGGAGATCGCCCGGCGGGTCCGCACCAGCGGGACGACGGCGATCATGGGCGAGTCGCTCGCCGGTCTGTTCGTCGTGGAGACCTTCTTCGTCGAACCCACCCTGTTCGATACCTACATCGCGATCAGCCCGCGCGTGTCGTGGAACGCGTCGCAGCTGGTCAGTGGCGCGGAGGACTGGCTCGCATCGCACCCCACGCTCGCGCGCACGCTCTACCTGGCCGGCGCCGGCGACGACGACATCGACGACCAGCGCGCGAAGCTCGGGCAGATCCTCGCCACCCGGGCGCCGCCGGGGCTGGCCTGGTTCTACGAGCCGAGGCTCGAGCTGCGCCACGCCAACATCTACGAGACCGTGGCGCCGTCCGTGCTGCGCCGGCTGTTCCCTCCGTCCAGCTCACCGGGAACTGACGGGGCTCAGCCCAGGTAGGCGGCGAGCACGCGCGGATCGCGGCGGAGATCCTCAGGCGTGCCGGAGACCGCGACGCGCCCGCGCTCCATCACGTAGACGTGGTCCGCCACGGCGAGCGCCGCGCTGGCGAACTGCTCGACGAGCAGCATCGTCATCCCTTCGGCCTTGAGGCGGCGGATCGTGCGGAAGACTTCCTGCACGATCACCGGCGCCAGGCCCATCGATGGCTCGTCGAGCAGCATGATCTTCGGCTGCGCCATGAGCGCCCGGCCGATCGCCAGCATCTGCTGCTCGCCCCCCGAAAGCGTGCCGGCGAGCTGAGCCCGCCGCTCGGCGAGCCGGGGGAACAGGTCGTAGACCCGCTCGAGGGCCTGCCTGGCCTGCCGGCGGAAGCCGAAGAAGTGCGGCAGCCAGCGGAACCCGCCGAGCAGGAGGTTGTCCTCGGTCGACAGCGGCCCGAACACCTTGCGGCCCTCGGGCGAATGGGCGAGGCCCAGGCGGGCGATCCGCGCGGCGCCGAGGCCGTCCACGCGCGAACCGCCGAGCCGCACCTCGCCGCGGGTCGGGGTGATCGTGCCGGAGATCGCGCGCATGGTCGTGGTCTTGCCGGCGCCGTTGGCGCCGATCAGCGCCACGATCGTGCCGGGCTTGACCTCGAGCGAGGTGCCGACCAGCACCTCGGAGAGGCCGTACCCGGCGTGGAGGTCGGTCACGGTGAGCATGTGGCTCCTACGGGGCTCCCGTGACCGGGGCGGGCGCGGACGCAGCGATCGCCGCGCCGGGCTCGGGGGCGCCCAGGTACGCGGTGATGACCTTGGGGTCGCGCTTGACCTGCGCGGGCGGCCCCTCGGCGATCACCTTGCCCTCGTCGAGTACGGTCACGGTCTCGCACAGCTCGCTGACCACGTCCATGTGGTGCTCGATCAGCACCATGGTGATGCCGCGTTGCCGGATCCGGCGGATGATCTCGAGCTGGCGCAGGATGTCGGGCTGGGCGAGGCCCGCCGCCGGCTCGTCGAGGATCAGCAGCTCCGGGCGCCGGGCGAGCGCCCGCGCGATCTCGAGAAACCGCTGGGCGCCGTAGGTCAGGTCGGCGGCCCGGGTGCGCGCCTCGCTGCCCAGGCCCACGAACTCGAGCAACGCGAGCGCGGCCGCCCGGCCCCGCCACTCTTCAAGGCGGCCGAGGCCGAGGAGCACGAGGGGGAGCGGAACGCGCCAGGCGCCGCGTAGCGCCACCATCACGTTGTCGAGCGCGGTCATGCCGCCGAACAGCTGCAGATTCTGGAACGTGCGGGCGATGCCCGCCTTCGCGGCTGCCATCAAGCTGCCGCCGCGCAGCGCCGCGCCGCGCAGGCGCAGCTCACCGCCGCTCGGCGCGTAGAGGCCGGAGACGACGTTGACCAGCGTGCTCTTGCCCGACCCGTTGGGACCGATCAGGCCGTGGATCGTCCCCGCCTTCACCGTCAGGTCGACGCCGTCGAGGGCGCGAACGCCGCCGAAGTGCCGCGACAGCCCGTCGAGCCGCAGCAGGACCGAGCCGTCGGGCGCACGGACGGGCAGCACCGCATCGAGCGGCGCCGCGGGCGGCAGCGCGGGGGGCGCCACGCGGAACAGGCGCGCGAGCGCCGCGGCGGCAAAGCCCATCAGGCCCTCGGGCAAGCCGACCACGACCGAGAACAGCATCAGCGCGAAGATCGCCTTTCGCCAGTCCTCGGTGTTGCTGGCCAGGAACGAGCCCGCCGCCAGCGTGAACGTCGCGACGATCGGCGCGAGCGCGCGGAACGCGTCGGTCTTGCGCCGGACGAGCCCGCGCACGCCGGCGACCAGCGCGAGCACGAACGCGATCCCCGAGAACGCGCGAAACACCAGATGACTCGACAGGAGGTTGGGGAGCAGTGCCACCAGCATCGCGCCGATCACCGCGCCCCAGAGGCTCTTGCGGCCGCCCAGGACGACGCCCAGGAGCAGGATCACCGTCAGCTCGTAGACGAACGTCTGCGGCTGGAGATAGCCGAAGTTGAACGCGTAGAGCGCGCCCGCGGCGCCCCCGAGCCCGGAGCCGAAGGCAAATCCCGCGACCCGGTGCCGATAGGTGCCCACCCCGATCGCGTCGGTGGCGATCGGGCTGTCGCGCAGCGCCTCGAACGCCCGGCCCCACTGCGACGACATCAGGTTGCGCATCGCGAGCCAGACGATCGCCAGGATCGCGATGCAGAGCCAGAAGAACGCGCGCGCGTCGAGCGCATGGCCGAGCAGCAGCGGCCGCGTGATCTGCAGGCCCTGCGCGCCGTTGGTCAGCCACTCGAGCTCGTTCAGCGCGGTCGCGCACAGCGCGGTGAAGCTGAGCGTCGCCAGCGCGAACTGCGGGCCTTCGAGCCGCAGCGCCGGCAGCGCCAGGAGCGCCCCGATCGCGGTGCAGAACAGGCCGGAGAGCACGAGGGCCAGCGGAATGCCGACGCCGTATCGGGTGGCGGCAATCCCGGCGACGTAGGCGCCCAGGCCCAGCATCGCCACCTGCGCGAGGTTGATTTGCCCGAGGTAGCCGACCGTGACGTCCAGGCCGATGAGCACGATCCCGTAGATCGCCAGCAGCGTGAGCAGGCCGAGCGCGTACGGGCTCTGGACCACGAGCGGCACCGCGCCGAGCACGATGAACAGGGCGATCTCGGCGCCGCGCACGAGGATGAGCCGCTTGAGCACGTGTGCCCTCCTAGACCTTCCGGATGATCGCCTTGCCGAACAAGCCGGTGGGACGCACCGCCAGGGCGAGGATGAGGAGGAGGAGGCCGGGGGTCTCGCGCCAGCCGCTGCCGACGTAGAGGCTGGCGAGCCCCTCGAGCGCGCCGAGGACGAGGCCGACCAGCACGACGCCGAAGCCCGACTCGAGGCCCGCCACGACGGCGACCGAGAACGCCTTGAGGACCAGCCCCGCGGCCATCGTCGGGCCGACGGTGGTGATCGGCGAGACCAGGATGCCCGCGACCGCCGCCACCGCCCCGGACAGGGCATAGGACAGCGTCACCGTGCGCGTCGCCGAGATGCCCATGAGCTCGGCGGCGTCCCGATCGGCGGAGACCGCCTCGAACGCCTTGCCCAGCAGCGTCCGGCGCTTGAACACCTCGATCAGCGCCATGATCGCGAGGACGCCCACCGCCACCGAGATCTCGAGCCAGGTGACGTCGACGCCGAGGATCTTGATCGGGTCGGCGGGAATCGGCGTGGGGAACGGGCGGTCATCGCGGCCCCAGACGTTCTCGGCGAACGACACCAGGAACAGGCCGACGATGATCGTGAGGAGGATCCAGCCCTCGGTCTTCTGCTGCAGCGCGAGCCGCACCGCAGCGCGCTCGACGACGATCCCGAGCCCGGCGCCGAACAGGATCCCGAGCGGCACGACCGCCACGTAGGGCAGGCCGGTGCCGAGCAGCGTCAGGCTGACGAAGGCCGAGACCATCACGAGCTCGCCCTGCCCGAAGTTGAGGCTCTTGCTGGTCGCGTAGGTGAGCTGGAATCCGTAGGCGATGAGGGCGTAGACCAGCCCCATCAGCGCGCCGCTGACCGCGATCTGTACGACGACGGAAAGCGGCATCGAAGCCGACTACTTCGCGCCCCGCTTGGCGAGCCGCTGGCGATCGGCGTCGTTGGCGAACACCACGCGGCCGCCCTTGACGAGCCCCATCACCACCTGCTCGCGGCGGAACGCCTCGTGCGTCGACACGTCGGCCGGGTTCCACTTCGAGTACGGCTTCTTCCAGGTGGCGATGACGCCTTCCACCGGGTCCTTGAGGTTCTCGAGCGCGTCGCGGATCGCCTTGGAGTCGGTGGTGCCCGCCTGCTTGACGGCGGCGGCGAACAGCAGCACCGCGTCGTAGCCCTGCGCGGCCGAGACCGGCGACGGGATCCGGTTCGTGTTGTACGCCTTGTGATAGGCCTCGATGAACGCCTTCGATCGCGGCGTGATCGGCTCCTCGATGAAGGTCTGCGGCATGACCGCGCCGTCGCTGTTGGTCCCGGCGTTGTCGAGGAAGTTCGACATCGAGAGCGGCCAGCCGCCGATCAGCGGGACCTTGTAGCCGAGCTTGGCCATGCCGTTCGCGATCGCGGCGAGCTCGGGGCCGATGCCCCAGATCAGGATCGCCTGCGCGCCGAGCGCCTTGGCCTTGAGCAGCTGCGCGCTCATGTCCTTGTCGCCGATCGCCCACTTCTCGGTGGTGACCACCGTGAGCTTTCCGCCCTGCTTCTTGATCTGGTCGACGAGGTCGTCGCGGCCGGAGACCCCGTAGTTGGTCGAGTCGGCGAAGATCGCCACCTTGGTGAGCTTCCGCGCGATCGCCTCCTCGACGACCATCGCCGCCTGGATGCCATCGTGGGCGGCGAAGCGGAACACGAACAGGTCCTTGGGCCCGTCCGGCTTGGCCCACTGCGTCATCGAGGCCGAGCCGGCAGCCGGCGTGATGATGCGCGTGATGCCCTTCTCCTGGAGGTACTTGTCGCCGGCGAGCACCACGCCGGTGTTGACGCTGCCGATCACGCCGGACAGGTCCGACATCGCCGCCAGCTCCTGGCCGATCAGGGCGCCGCGCTCGTTCTTGGCCTCGTCGTCGCGCTCGATCGCCTCGATCTTCAGCTTCTTCGCGCCGACCTGGATGCCGCCGGCGGCGTTGATCTCGGCGATCGCGAGCTTCGCGCCGTCGCGGGCCGAGGTCCCCATCGGGGCCGACCCGCCGGTGAACGGGCCGGTGATGGCGATCTTGATCGAGCTCTGCGCAAATGCAGGTGTTGTGAAGGCGCACAGCGCCATTGCCAATAGCCACTTCATGGGGGCACCTCCTGTAGAGAGCGTTGACGGCGGTCCGAGGGCGGCATGTTAGGGATCTCCTTGGAACACTGTCAACCAGCCCCGGGCCTAATGACCGCGCGGGTGGCGCCGGCCCGGCCGCACAGGGCGGGCATGACGGGGATGGCATCTGCGAGTAGGTTTGGGCGATGAGAGTGCTGGCGATTCCCGGGAGCTTGCGTGCCACGTCGTCCAACGCCGCCCTGTTGCGCGCCGCGAGCGGCGTGGCGCCGGCGGGCACCGTGGTCACGCTCTACGACGGCCTCGGCGACCTGCCGCACTTCACCCCGGATCTCGACGTCGAGCCGGCGCCGCCGGCGGTCGCTGCCCTGCGAGCGCAGATCGGCGCGGCCGACGCGCTCGCGGTCTCGAGCCCGGAGTACGCCCACGGCATGCCGGGCTCGCTCAAGAACGCGCTCGACTGGCTGGTCTCGGCGCTCGAACCGATCGACAAGCCGGTGCTCGTGATCAGCGCCTCGCCCGGAGGCGCCGCCCATGCCCACGCGCAGCTGCTCGAGGTGTTGCGCACGATGAACCTGCGCGTGATCGACGGGGGCGGCCACGTGTTCTCGCGCGCGAAGCTCGACGCGAGCGGCGCCGTCACCGCGCCCGACATCCTCGCCGCGCTGTCGTGCGGGCTCGCCCGGCTCGCCGAGGTGTGCGCGACCGACGGCCCGTAGCGCGACCTGTCGCGCGACGCGACCCACGCTCTTGTCGCGTGACCGCCATCGTATTGGTCACGCACAAGGTGTGGCCGTTCTGGTCATGACTGACGGGATATCGAGTATCGTTTCCGCTGAGTCCACGAAGGCGGAATATCGGTAACACCATCTGCCCAAGTGGGATGTACCTCGACGGGGTGCCACTACCGGAAGATCGGCATGTCGACGTCGGCGTGGCCGCACGACGTCAGCAGGTCGCGGTGCTGGAGCAAACTGTCCAGCTGCTTCCGGGCGAGTCGCGCTGCCTCGATCCGATTGGCGGCTTCCTCGGAGCGCATCGCGTCCGCGATCTGGGCGTCGACCTCGGCGGAGGTCAGCTCTCTTGCTTCCCGCGTGATCGACGCCCGCGCCCGATCCACCTTCGCGCGGAGCTCGCGCGCGATCTGCTCCTCGAACCCGCGGCTGAGAAACCCGAGCGCTTGCTCCGAAGACCGGTGCAGGAGATCGTCCTTGACCGCCCAGATCGCGACCTGCTTGTCCTCGTCCGATCCAGGCAGGCTCGCCATGCAGTCCGCCAGCTTGTGCAGCGGCTCGGTCTCCTCCGTCGTGCTTCGACGGTCATCGGAACCAGGGGAGAACGACAGCGAGGTGTTCAGCTCGGGGACGGCGGCGAACTCGTCCAGGCAGAACGTCTTGACCGTCACACTCGTGACGTCGGTGCTCGTGGGCAGGACGATGGTCACCGCGGCCGCCGTCATCACACGCTGGATCGCGGCATCACCTGCGTAGAGGACCGTACCGGCCGGGACCCGCACCGTCATCGCGCCCGACGTCCCTGGCGTCCGGGTCACCGTGATCGTGGACGGCCCGCCGGCGCCGCCGAAGACGCCCGCCGCGGCCATCTTGCCGGTCTCGATCGCCGGGGCGATCTGCAGCGGCGTCGTGATCCAGGCGTGGATGCCGTAGAGCACGGCCACGCCGGCGGCGATCAGCCCCCAGCGACGGAACCACGTCGTGCTCCGCCGCGTCATCGCGACACCTCGGCGAACAATTGCGCCGAGGCCGGACGCAGGCTGAACAGCAGCTGGCGCGCCGGGTCGAGCACGTACAGCGCGCCGTCTTGCACGCGAATCGAGCCCCCGGCATCGTTGACGATCGAGAGCGCGTTCGGACCGAGCAGCGCGTACACCCTCGCATCGGTGGCAAACAGGACGATGCCGTCCGCGGTGACCGCCAGCGAGCGGATCGGGCCGGCGAAGTCACCGGGCGCCGTGAACAGCGTCTCCGGCGTGCCGGCCTGGATCCGCAGAATCGCGGAACCGGTCGCGGCGAACATGGCCGTCTCGTTGTCCGCGGCGGCAATGATCGGTTCGCCCGACTCGAGCAGCACCTGCAGCGTGCCGTCGTCGATGAACCGGTACAGGCGATGGTGGGCGCCGGTCTTGCCAAAGAGGTACGTGGCGCCCTCGTGCACCGACGGCGCCAGGTCCACGTCGGGAGACGGCAGCGGAATCCCCTGCACGAGCTCTCCGTCCTGGGTCAGCATGCCGAAGTAGCCGCCCGCCACGGTGAGCATCGTGCCGCTCGGATCGAGCGCGAAGCTCTCCGGCACGGCCGAGAGCGCGATCGCGTTGATCTCGGGAAGCGGCGCGCGCGCCGGGTCCACGACGCGCAAGACGGCGCCCGCGCGGAACACGATCGCCCCGCCACGCGTGACGCCGAGGTCGCGGCCGACGGGGCTGCCGAGCGCGGCGAAGTCCCGCGGTCCGAGCAGCCGCTCGATGTGGGCGCTGCCGATCGCGGTCACCGCCGTGTCCTTGCGAACGGCAAACGCCTCTCGAAGCCCGATGCCGAAGGCGACCACGCCGGCGAGCCCGACGACGATGGCGACACCGGCAACGATGCGGCGCGGTGTGGTCATGGCTACTTCGACTCGAGGGTCTGGCCGCGCCGGCCGTCCCAGGACGCCGAGGATTGCGGGCAGCCGTTCGAGCACACGACGAACGTCTTGCCGTCGCCGACGCGCATCAGCTCATCGTGCAGGGCCTGCCGGCGCGCCTCGGCACGTGGATCGACCTGCGGCTCGGCCTGGGGCGCCGGTGGGGACGGCTCGGCGGATGATCGCGCCGAGCTCGGCACCCTGGTCGGCTCGCGCACCCACACCGCGTCGTCGGACCGGATCGCGCGAATCACCAGATCTGGATCGGCGGTGCGCATCACCGCAGGAACGGCGGCCCGCATGACCGGTTCCGGAACCGCGGCCCGCATGACGGGCACGGCCGCAACCGGCGCCGGCAGCATGACCGCCTGGCGCGCCATCTCGAGCCGGAAGCTCGAGGCGATCACCGTCCGTGGTTGAGACCGGTGTTCCGTCATGATCTTCGAGTAGATGTCGGACACCGCGTCGGCCACCGCTTCGGTACGGGTCTCCATGCCGAGCTGCTGGATGCGCTTGGCCACCAGCTTCTTCTCGGCGTCGCGCAAGGCCTCGTCGGCGGCCCGCTTCGCCCGGCCCGCGCGGGTCGCCAGCTTCCCCCAGCCCAGACCGTTTTGCAGTGCTTCGAGCGGGCCGCCGTATCTCCGAGCCCAGTTGATCGCCTTGGGAACAGGGCTGTGCTTGAACAACCGGGTCAAGCCGAACCCGAGGGCGTGCTCCAGCGACTTGTCGATCGCGACCTTGGCGACCGCATATGGAACGTTCTTGATGATGACAGAGGCGGTGTAGCCGGCGGGCGAGCGATCCGACTCGGTCAGCTTGCGCATCCGGTCGTAGATGCCGCGCTTGATCGCGGCCGCCTCCGGTCCGTCGAGATCGACGCCGTCGTGTTTCATCTCCTTGAGGCGCTGCGCGTCGCGATCGACGAGCACGAGCTCGGCCCCGAGCCAGCGATCTTCGCGGCCGATCGCGGCGGCGCCGATGTCGTGCGCGAGGTCGAACGCCTTGTACGTCACGCCGATCACGACCCCCACCGGGTGCTTCGACAGGATGGCGGCGCTCGCGACCGCATCGCCGGTCAGATCCAGCGCGGTGCGGGAAAGCGGCTCCGGCGCCTCGCTGCCCTGGGCCTGCGCCCCGTTACCGGCGGCGATACCGAGAACGGCCGCCCAGATCACGACCGCGACGCGCGCGCGGGGGGACCGGGGTGTCATGGCGTCACGCGCCGAACCTTCCGCACGATCGCCGCGTGCTCCCGGTTCTGCTGTCCGATCGCCTTCACCGCGCTCGCGACCCAGATGCGTTCGCGCTCGGCGGCCCGCTGCGCCTTGCCGCCGCGGCGGGGCGTTGTCGCCGCGCTCGCGGCCGGCATGCCGTTGCCAAGCGCGCGCGTGCTGTCGAGCGGCGGCGCAGACAGCGGAGTGCCCAAAGGGGCGCCGATGACCGGCCCCGGACCCAGCGCACCCAGCGGACCGGGTCCGAGCGGACCCGGAGCGGGGTGCCACGGAGCGACCGGACCGGGTCCAAGCGCTCCACTTGTGGGAATCGGGCCGCGTACGGCTTGTCCGTGGACCGGTCCGGATGGCGACAGCCACACCCCCATCGCCGCGACGAGGAGTATGGCACTCCATGTGCGCGACCATCCGGGAAACCGAACCATGAGACCCCTCCACGCGGCACTCGCGACCGCACCGACAACCATACCAGAGACCGATGCGTCCGTACGATCTTTCGCGATACCTGGTGACGCAGCCAGGGTGAAGCGGCCGCCCGGTGGTCGACACCGTGTACCGCCGGGCGTCCAAAGAGCCTCGCGTTCCGCTCGATCAATGCGTACGAGCTATCTCCGGACGGCAAGTACGTCGGCTACGTGATCGCGATCGGCGGCGGTGAGGTCGGGCAGATCCACGTGATGGACATGCAGTCCGCCACGACGAGATCGCCAGTGCGTCACCACCCGCCGGGCTTGGGGTCGCCTGATCCGCCGCCGGGAGTGACGTCCGGCGAGAAGCTCTTGCAGGCGCCGGTCGCACCGGAGTGGACGCAGTGCGCGGCGAATTGCGTGCTGGCGGTCGCCTTGGTGCCATCCTGAGCCACCATGCCCTGCTGGATCGCGCAGCCTCGCGCGCAGCTGGTCGCGGCGGTGTTCTCGCAGCTCTGCGCGGTGATTGCGTATCTGCGGGCCACGCCGTTCACCGGCTGTGCACCGCAGTAGCAACCGACCACGACCGTCGCGCAGTCGGCATCGACCGAACACGCCACCAGGTCCGCAGGGGGCGCCCCGCAGCTGTAGGACACCGACGTGGTGTCCTGAGGCTCCTGAGGCGAGGAGCTGCATGACCAGAGCAAGAGCCCGAGCGCGCAGCTTCGAACGATCGGCATGACCACACGACGTCGACACGAGATCCAGGGCCGCATGGCGCGTACGGTACCAGCTGTCCCGGACCATCGCCAGGCAAGTTGGGCATCCTGTCCCGCGGTGATCGCGCACGGCCCCGGTCACGACAATTGCGGGTCCGAACGTCGACGTGATAGAGGTTGGCATGCCAGCGCCGGACGGCCCGAGTATCCTGACATCACCGCCGATCTCGCTGCCCGATCCTGCGGACAAGGAACGCGTCGTCCTGCCTCCATCACCGCCGCCGTACCGGACACCCGGTGTGCCGGCCACTGAACGATCCCCGCGAACGACCCCGCGAGTCGCGTCGTTCGACGCAGCCCGAACCCCGTTTGTCGCCGCCGCTGCTGCTCCCGAGCCCGCGGTGGGAGATCGGGCGGGCGAGCATCTCGCCATGCGCCGCGGCCGATATGGTGCATGGGGTCACGTCGTGATCGCGTATCTGTTCGAGAGCGCGCTGCTCGGCGCAGTCCTCGCGGATGGTCTCCGCTATCTGTTTCATTCCACGACCCACAGCGGTATTCCGACGGCGATCGGGATGCTCACGGGCGCTGTGCTGGTGTCGTTCGTGTTCCGCGATCGCTGGCGCTGTACCGAGGCTCATGCCAGCCGGTACTGCTCGGGACTCCTCAATCTGTCCCTGCTGTACGTGCCCTTGATCGCGCTGGTCTACGCCAACGTTCGCGGCCTGGCGAAAGCACGGGCGCGTCTGAGCAGAGCTTGAAGCTCTGCGCTCGCTCGAGTGGCCACGATTTGCATATCGCTTGCCATCAATCGACGACCAGAAGCCTCAGTTCGAACCGGCGAACATGGTCCGTAGCACATCGACGGCCCACGCACGATCGATCTGCAGGTCCGTTGCCTTCGGCCGGGCATTCGCGCGTTCGCGGCGAAGCTCTTCGTACGCGGCGAGCGGGCTGGCGAGCGCCTGCGGTGCGCCGATCTCGTCGAACAGGACCCAGTGCAGCAGATCGCGGTCGCGCGCCTCGAACAGGAGCACGCGGTCGAGATCGGACACGCCGCACGACGCGAGCAAGACCAGCTTGAGCAGCTCGATCGCCCAGTCGTCGAGCCCGGCGTCGAGCAGCTTGACCTTCTCGATCAGCGCGTTCAGCGACGGCACGATGCGCTGGGTTCCGGTCGCACCGGATCGGCGAAACCCGGCGGCCGCGGCCTCGATCGCGCGCGCGTCGCCCGGGCACACCTGGCAGTAGTAGTCCGCGTCGGGATCGTGATAGAGCACGTTGCTCGCGAGCTGCACTCGCTTGCCGCACGCGCAGTCGTGGCGATTGAGCTCGCCGCGCAACAGCTGCTGCTTCAGCTCCGGCGACGACCGCGTGTTGATGCTCGACACCAGCTTGGTCTCGCGCTCGACCCCGCACGCCGGGCACCTGACGCGAACGGTTCCGACGAGGCTCATCGCTGCACCTGGGGCTTGCGTCGCTTGACGCGCGGCCGGGGCCCCGGCGGATGCTCTGGATCGGCACGTGCGAGCAGCTCGCGCTGTTCGCGGTAGAACGCCGCGAAGGTGTCGGCGCGGATGTGCGCGCGCATCGCGGCCATCAGGCGCACGTAGAACACGAGGTTGTGCTGGGCGAGCAGCTGCCAGCCGAGCGGCTCCTGGCACTTCATCAGGTGGTGCAGGTACGAGCGCGAGTGCCGCGTGCAGGCATCGCAAGCGCAGGCTCCGTCGAGCGGCTGATCCGCGAGCTTGTAGACACCGCGTTCGAGATCGAGCCGACCGTGCGACGTGAACGCGACGCCTTGCTGCGCCAGCGCGGTCGGCAGGATGCAATCGAACATGTCGACACCGCGATGCACGCCCTCGAGCAGATCGAGCGGCGTGCCGACGCCCATCAGGTAGCGCGGACGATCCGCCGGCAAGAGCTCGGTGACGAGCTCGGTGATGTCCTCGCGCTGCGAGCGCGTGTCGCCGACCGCCAGGCCTCCGATCGCGTAGCCATCGAAGCCATCGGTGTTCGTCAGGACCTCGGCGCTCGTTCGTCGCAGATCTGGAAAGCATGCGCCCTGCACGATCGCGAACAGGGCGGCCGGTGGGGCGTCCAGGTTGGGCGCGGGAGGCGCGGCGCGATGTGCGGCCAGCGAGCGATCCGCCCAGCGATGGGTCCGGTGCATCGCAGCTTCGGTCTCCGCGCGCGAGCTCGTCGATGCGATGCAGTGATCGAGGACCATCATGATATCCGAGCCGATCGCACGCTGCGTCGCGATCGATTGCTCGGGTGACAGCAGCAGACCACGACCATCGAGGCCGTGCAGCTCGGCGCCCGCCTCGCTGATCGTGCACGGTAGCGAGAACACCTGAAACCCGCCCGAGTCGGTCAGGATCGAGTGGCTCCAGCCCATCCAGCGATGCAAGCCGCCGAAGCGCTCGAACACGTCGAGGCCCGGGCGAACCAGCAGGTGGTACGTGTTGGCGAGCAGGATCGGCGCCCCGAGCTGCGCGAGTTGCTCGAGCTGCTCGAGCGTCTGGGTCCGGACCGTGGCGCGCGTCCCGACCGGCATGAAGACCGGGGTCTCGACCCGGTCATGCGCGGTGACCAGCGTCGCGACCCGCGCCCGCGATCCGGTCGCCTTCGCGTGGACCTCGAGCCTCACGGTCGCGACGTCTCCGTGCATCCTGCGCGTGGCGGCGATCCGTGTGACGGCGAAGTTCTCGCAGGAGCCATCATGCCGGACGACCCCATCAGCTCCACCAAGCGGCCTGGAACGGCTCGGTCGTCACGCGCCGACGATACCCTACCGCGACGCGCTGACGGTCCGTGCGAGAGCATCCAGCCGGTCCATCGTGCGTTCGCACGCTCGAGCTACAAGGTCCTGCACCGCGCGCTGCGCCGCATGGAGGACTGCTGGACGAGTAGGGGTCCGGTCGTCTACGGAGGAGATCCCCTCGGCCGGTTGTAGAAGCGCACCCGCTGCACGGACCTCGGCGCCGGTCGCGGTGGCCGACGTCGCGGAACGCGCTCACGTTCACTCCGCTGCGCGACTACCTCACGGTGCAAACGAAAGGGCGGAAGTGCGGGTGCCAATCGCTATTTGGTAAATCCGGTCACGAGCAGGTTCGTGAGCTGGGCGGCCGTGAGCGGTGCACCCGTGGTGGCGGCGAGCATGGAGAGGAAGTTGGCGTCCGGGTCGTTGACGAGGAGGCCGCCGGTTCCGGCCA
>DASWRS010000066.1:0-3629 GCA_036403075.1 Kofleriaceae bacterium | reverse complement strand
CGGGTCATAGACCACGCCGCGGCACACCACGGCGGTGGTGTTGCGCACCGACGAGATGTCGCGCGTCGGGTCGCCGTCGATCAGCACGAGGTCGGCGCGCTTGCCGACCGCGATCGATCCGGCCTCGCGATCCTTGCCCATGACCCGCGCCGCGCCGAGGGTCGCGAGCGATAGGACGTCGGCCGGCGGGATCCCGGCCTGGACGTAGAGCTCGAGCTCGTGGGGCAGGCTGAGGCCGGCGATCGCGTCGGTGCCGGCGACGATCCGGATCTTGCGGTCCCAGGCGAGCTTGATCATGCGCAGCAGCGCCGCGTACGACGCGCGGAACTTCGCGCGCTGGCCATCGGGCGCGGGCAGGCCGCCGCCGTGCGCGCCCCGCACGACCTGCGCGGGCAGCTGCTTCTCGTACGGCACCAGGATCGGATCCGGATCGCTCGGATCCGAGGCGAACATGGCGTGGAACGTCGCCAGCGTCGGATCGAGCACGGTGTGGTGCGCGACCAGGAGGTCGAGGAACTTCTGCACCTCGGCGCCGGCGAGGTCGAGGTCGGCGGCGCGCTCGGCGACGCGGGTGAAGCGCAGCGGCGTGCGGGTGTCGTCCTGGGGGCCGGCGAGGAACCGCAGGAACAGGAAGTTGACGTGCTGGATCTCGTCATAGCCGGCCTCGACCGCCTCCGCGGCGTTCATCCCGGTCGGGATGTGGCCGCTGACCCGCAGGCCGCGGTCGTGCGCGGCCCTGGCGATCACCGGCACCAGCGCGGGCTGGACCGAGCTGTAGACCTTGATCTGGACGTAGCCGGCGTCGGCGTACTTCTGGACCGCGGCGGTCGCCTCCTCGGGGCTGCCGGCCAGAACGCCGGTCGGCGCGGCGAACGGGCCGGGGCCGTCGATCAGCCCGGCGCGCAAGACGTGCGGCCCGATCTCGGTCCCCGCGTCGAACCGAGCGACCCGGGCGGCGAGGCCGTCGATGTCGTTGCCGAGGTCGCGCACCGCCGTGATCCCGGAGGCGAGCTGCAGCGCGCCATCGCCGTCGAACAGGTGGACGTGCATGTCCCACAGGCCGGGGATCAGCGTCTTGCCGCCGGCGTCGATCACCCGGGCGCCGGCGGGGACCGGGGTCCGCGCATCGCCGACCGCGGTGATCCGATCGCCGACCACGACCACGGTTGCGTCGGGGACCACGGTGCGGCGCTCGCTGTCGTAGAGCCGCGCGTGGGTGATCGCCAGGCCGGCGGCCGGCGGGCGGTGCGCGAGCTGGCCGGCGAGCCGGGCCGCGCGCGCGGCGTTCCATGCCTGGTCGTCGGCGACGAGCGCAGGGATCACGGCCTCGGCGCCGGTGCGGATCACCGAGGTCCACGGCGACACGATCGCGAACAGCTCGTGGTCCTCGTCGAGCCAGGTCAGGCCGGGCGCGAAGCCGAGGCCCGCGATCGCGATCCGCTGTAGCCGGCGCTTCGCCCCCGCGATCTCGATCTCCTTGGTGGTGTCGTCGTCGATCCAGGCCTCGCCCGCGGGCAGGAGCTTGATCCGGTGCCCCGGAGCGCGCAGCAGCGCCCGGGCGAGCGCGGCGCCGCCGTCGTTGTCGTACAGCGCGACGTACCAGCCGGCGCCGACCGGCGCGCTGCCGTGCTCGCTCGCCGACTGCCAGGTCAGCGTGCTGCCGGCGTCGTCGAGCCGCTCGTCGACCGGCGCCTTCAGGTAGTCGTGGCCGGTGGCATGGAACCGGCGCGGCGCGCCCGCGTCGTCGAGCACCAGCGTGGTGCGCAGGTCGGGGCCGCGCCCGCGATCGTTGAACGTGAAGTGGCCCGCGCGGCTGCCGTCCGGCTCGATCCGGATCTCGGCCTCGCCGGCATGCCGGCCGACCGTGACCACCGAGTACGCCAGCACCCGCGGCGCGGCGCCGTGGGCGCCCGAGGGGCCCGGCGTGCCGGGGCCCAGAGCGGTGGTGCCGGACGGCGGCGCCGTCGAGGCGCAGGAGCAGATCACGAGGAGCCAGGTCGCGAGAGCAGGCCGCATGTTCGGACCGTCGCATGCACCCGCGCCTCGCACAACGCGACACCGCCGCGACACCGACGCGACGCCCGGCGGCAGCTGCGACGCCCGCGCTCTGGCCACGCCGCCGGCCGGATACAGTCGCGGCGTGAGGCGGCAACGCCACGCGCTCAGGGCGACGTCCGGTGCGCACGAGGCGGCGAGCGCGGCGCAGATCAGCGCGGCGCACGCCGGCCGGATCAGCGCGGCAGCATGCCCACCGCGGTGAACAGCTCGCCCGGGTCGTAGACCACGCCGCGGCACACCACGGCGGTGGTGTTGCGCACCGACGAGATGTCGCGCGTCGGGTCGCCGTCGATCAGCACGAGGTCGGCGCGCTTGCCGACCGCGATCGATCCGGCCTCGCGATCCTTGCCCATGACCCGTGCGGCGCCGAGGGTCGCGAGCGACAGCACGTCGGCCGGCGGGATCCCGGCCTGGACGTAGAGCTCGAGCTCGTGGGGCAGGCTGAGGCCGGCGATGGAATCGGTGCCGGCGATGATCGTGATCTTGCGATCCCACGCGGCCTTGATCATGCGCAGCAGCGCCGCGTAGGACGCGCGGAACTTCGCGCGCTGGCCGCCCGGCGCGGGCAGCCCGCCATTGTGGGCGCCGCGCGCGACCTGCGCGGGCAGCCGCTTCTCGTACGGCAAGAGGATCGGATCCAGATCGCCGGGATCGGCGACGAACATGGCGTGAAACGTCGCCAGCGTCGGATCGAGCACGGTGTGGTGCGCGACCAGGAGGTCGAGGAACTTCTGCACCTCGGGGCCGGCGAGATCGAGGTCGGCGGCGCGCTCGGCAACGCGGGTGAAGCGCAGCGGCGTGCGGGTGTCGTCCTCGGGACCGGCGAGGAACTGCAGGAACAGGAAGTTGACGTGCTGGATCTCGTCGTAGCCGGCCTCGACCGCCTGCGCGGCGTTCATCCCGGTCGGGATGTGGCCGCTGACCCGCAGGCCGCGGTCGTGCGCTGCCCTGGCGATCACCGGGACGAGCGTGGGCTGGACCGAGCTGTAGATCTTGGCCTGGACGTAGCCGGCGTCGGCGTACTTCTGGACCGCGGCGATGGCCTCCTCGGGCGTGCCGGCGAGCACGCCGGTCGGCGCGGCGAGCGGGCCGGGGCCATCGATCAGCCCGGCGCGCAAGACGTGCGGCCCGATCTCGGTCCCCGCGTCGAACCGGGCGACCCGCGCGGCGAGGCCGTCGATGTCGTTGCCGAGGTCGCGCACCGCGGTGATCCCCGAGGCGAGCTGAAGCGTGCCGTGGTCGTCGAACAGGTGGACGTGCATGTCCCACAGGCCGGGGATCAGCGTCTTGCCGCGGGCGTCGATCACGCGGGCACCCGCCGGGATCGGGGTCCGCGCGTCGCCGACCGCGGTGATCCGGTCTCCGACCACGACCACGGTGGCATCGGGGACCACGGTGCGGCGCTCGCTGTCGAACAGCCGCGCATGGGTGATCGCGAGGCCGGCCGCGGGTGGGCGATGCGCGAGCTGGCCGGCGAGCCGGGCCGCGCGCGCGGCATTCCACGCGGCGTCGTCGGCCACCAGCGCCGGGATCGCGGGCTCGGCGCCGGTGCGGATCGTCGAGGTCCACGG
>DASWRS010000065.1:0-15057 GCA_036403075.1 Kofleriaceae bacterium | reverse complement strand
CTCGGTGGCCGCCCGCCATGCGCCGGGCGAAGCCGGCTCTCCGGCCTCGAGCGCGCGGCGCCGCTCGTCGAGCGGCAGCCCTTCGACCCGCGCGCCCGAGCGGTCGGCGGTCGCAAGCTGGGCCAGCGCATCGCGCAGGGTCGCGATCGCGGCGCCGAGCTCTGCGGGCACGGCCTCGCCGGCGGCATCGCGCCCGGGATCACGATCGATCGCGCGCTCGATCGCGATCGCCAGCCGGCCGACGTCCTCGGCCCCGAGCAGCAGGCTCGACATGCCGATGCGGAACGCCAGCTGACCCAGCGTGCGCAGCCCGGGCGCATCGCCGGCGGCGGCGGCCAGCGCGGCGGCGTCGGCCCCGGCGCTCGCGACGAACCGGTCCCAGAGCGAGGCGGCGGTCATGCCGGTCCGCTTCCTCGCCGAGCGCGCGGCGGCACCGGGCGCATCACACGTCGTCGTCGTCGGGCTCGCGGCGTGCCGGTAGACAGGCCGCCGGCGCTCGCGACGAACCGGTCCCACAGCGAGGCGGCGGCGGTCATGACCGCCTCGCGGGTGCACCTGGGCGGTGCGATGCGTTCGTACCGTCCCCGTTGTCCTCGGCCAGGCCCTGGCGGATCAGCCAGCGCCGAGGACCCGGGCGCACCGCGTCGATCCGGAGCTGGACCCCGGCGGCCTCGGCGGCTGCCCGCGCGCGGCGCAAGACCGGAGCCAGATCGTCTTCGAGCAGCTCGACACCATCGAGATCGATGGTCAGCGACTGCAGGCCGGGGAGCGCCAGCCGCGCCGAGATCTCGGCGATGACGTGCGCGGCGGTCGGGCGGCCGTGCAGCACCAGCAGGTCGTGAGTCGCCGGTTCGCGCGACGCGACGAGCGCAGGCGGCGGCGTACGCTCGTGAGTCGCCGGTTCGCGCGACGCGACGAGCGCAGGCGGCGGCGTATGCTCGTCGGGCGCGGCGATCGGCGCGGACCGGCGATCGGTGACCGGCGCAGGGATCGGCGCGGACCGGCGATCGCTGATCGGTGCCGACCGCCGATCGGTGGCGTGCGCCGGCGCCGGGGGGGTCGGCAGTCCCGGCAGCGTCGGCGGCCGGAGCCGCGGCGCCTCGGTCGCGCGCCGCACATAGTACACGGTGTCGCCGGCCCGCGCGCCATCGAGCTCGGCCACATCGCGCAGCGACTCGCTGTAGCCGACGAACACGAAGCCGCCCGGCAAGGTGGCGCCGACCAGCCGATCGATCGCCCGGCGGCGCGCCTCGGCGGTGAAGTAGATCAGCACGTTGCGGCACCACACGAGGTCGCAGCCGCGCGGCGCGGGCCCGCCGGTCAGGTTGGCGCGCTGGAACTCGACGCGCGCGGCGATCTCCGGGGCGACGCGCACCGTATCGCCCTCGACCACGAAGCCGTCGCGGTAGCGCTCGGGCACGTGGTCAAGCGCGGCGCGCGGGTAGCGGGCGGCGGCGGCCCGGGCGAGCGCGTCGGCGCTGACGTCGGTCGCGACGATCGAGATCGCGCAGTCGGGCAGGGCGCGCGACAGCACGATCGCGAGCGTGTACGGCTCCTCGCCGGCCGCGCACCCCGCGCTCCACACGCGGACTGCCCGGCGGCCGCGCGCGCGCAGTGCCGGCGCGACGACACGGGCGAGCACATCGATCTGCGAGCGGTGGCGGAACAGCCGGCTCTCGCCGACCCGCACCGCCTCGATCAGCTCGGCGAGCTCGTCGGCGCCACGCGCGCTGCCGATCAGCGCGACGTAGTCGCCGGGCGAGCAGCCGACCGCGGCGATCCGCGCCGTCGCGCGCGCATCGACGACCCAGGCCGGCAGCTCGAGCCCGGCATGCTCGGCGAGGCGCCGCGCGATCGCGGCGACGGTGTCGGGTGTCAGCACGCGTGGCACCCCGCCCGGACGCAGAGCTCTTCGAGAGGACGTCGCGTATCAGGTTCGCCGCGCTGCCAGCTGCGTGGTTCCGTTGCGACGTCAACGCGCAGCGCAGCGATCGCGGGCTCGCCCCGAGCGGAGATAGATTCCCAGGCCGGGTGGTTCTTCGTCGGGCGGTCGCGGAGATGGCACGGACGCGCGATCGCAATACGGCCGTTAACAGACGGAGTGAGGGGCGAGACCCGCGTCGCAAGCGCGCGTGGTGGCGATCTCCCCCGCGCCGCGCACCGGTCAGAGCCACAGTCCGGCACTAGCCGTCCGCCTCCGTCTGCGCGGGCCGCCCGGGCCGCCCCGATTGCGCGGGCACCGGCCGTGCGGGCCCCGGCAGCGCGCGCTGCGGCGCGCCGTTGCCGCCGGTGCGCCCCGCCAGGCCCGCCGGCCCCGGCCGCCCCGCCGGCCTCGCCGGATTCCGCGTGGCGAGCCGGCTACCGTCGAGGTTGAACCCGCCGATCGACTCCTCGAGCTCGAACGCCAGCTCGTGCAGCCGCTCGGCCTGGACCACCGACTCCTCGGAGCCCGACAGCACCTCGGTCGCGATCTGGCGCACCGAGTCCATGTTGCGGGCGATCTCGTCGGACACCACCGCCTGTTCGTGGACCGCCCCGGCGGTGTCCTTGACGACGCTGATCAGCCGGCCCAGGCCGGTCAGCGTGCCGGTGACCAGCTGCGAGCCGCTGCCGACCTCGCGCGTGCCGACCTCCATCGAGGCCATCACCGCCTGGGTCTGCTCCTTGACCGTCTGGATCAGGGTCTCGATGTCCTTGGCGGACTGGCCGACCCGGCGCGCCAGCGACGAGACCTCGTCGGCGACCACCGCGAACCCGCGGCCCTGCTCGCCGGCGTGCGCGGCCTCGATCGACGCGTTGAGCGCCAGCATCGAGGTCTGCTCGCTGATCTGCCGGATCACCTCGACGATGTTGCCGATCCGCTTGCTGCTCTCGCCGAGCTCGCGCATCTTGTCGGCGGCATCGGCGACCGCGGCGCGGATCGACTCCATGCGCTCGACCGCCGAGGTCACGGCGGTGCTCGACTGCTCGGCGACGTCGGTCGCCTGCGCCGCGTTGCCGGCGACCTGCTGGATCGACGCCGACAGCTCGGTGACCGCGGTCGTCGAGCTCTCGATCTTGAGCGTCTGGTCCTTGAGCCCCGACAGCATCTGGCGCGACGCCGCGCTGATCTCGGCGCTCGACGCACCGACCTGGAACGCCGCGGACTGGACGCCGGTGGCGAGCCGGTGCAGCCGCTCGAACACCTGGTTGATGTTCTCGGCCAGGTCCGAGGTCTCGTCGTGCGAGCTGATCACCAGGCGCTGGGTCAGATCGGTCTCGCCCTCGAGCAGGCGGCGCGACTGGTGGACGAACTGCTTGATCGGCCGCGTGATCAAGAGGCCCATGCCGAGCGCGATCACGATCGACGCGCCGATCGCGACCAGGATCTCGACCCACGGCAGCTTCGACGCCGGATCGACCAGCGTCGCCCGGCTGCGCGTGATCACCAGCCGGCCGACCGCGCCGGCATCGCCGGCCTTGTAACCCTCGAAGCTGTCGTCGCTCCAGAAGTCGTGATCGCCGTCCTTGAGCCGGATCACGTCGCGCGTGTCGTCGCCGAGCGTGACCCGGACGACCTTGTCGGGCTGCATCGCGCGCGCGAGCTCGGCGCGCCGGTCGGCCGGCCACGCCGACGCCAGGATCGTCATGCCCTCGATCAGCGTCGGGCGGATCTGGGTGTCGATCTGATCGTCGCTCTGGTCGGCGAACTCGTCGAACAGCCGCTGCAGCCGGACGCCGACCAGCATCCCGCCGACGACCTGGTCGCGGTCGCCGCGGATCGGCAGCGCCGACATCTGGTACGGCACGCCGTCGATCACCTGGACCCGGTGCGCGAACACGCTGCCGCCGCGCGCCTTCTCGACCGCCGCGACCGCCGGCAGCGCCTGCTCGTCGAGCACCTTGGCCGGCGCGACGAACTTGAGCCGGTTCTGCGACGTGAACAGCGCGAACACGTCGGGCTGGAGCCCGGTCCGCGACGACAGCGCGTCGTACATCTGCCGCGCGTGCTCGGTCGCGGCGTCGATCGCCACCGCGGGCGCGGCCGCCGGCGCCGCCGCCGCCCCGGCCGCCGGCTGGCTCATCGCCTTGCGCAGCTCGTCGTCGGACACCAGCAGCTCGAGCGTCGCCGTCATGTCGCGGCCGACGCGCGCCAGGTAGCCGTCGAGCCGGCGATCCTGCTTCTGCAGGTAGTTGCCGCGCGACCTGAGCCGGGTCTCGTTCCGGACCACGAACGTGCCGCCGATGATCAGCAGCGCCGCCAGCGTGAGGCAGCCGACGAGGAACTTGAAGAACATCGGGACGCGCAGCCTGGAGGTCATGACACCCTGCCTTCCGCCTCGCTCCGCGCCAGCGCGCGCAGCGGCGGCGCGGTGAGGACCGCGCGCGCGTCGAGCACGCGCACGCTGCCGGTCGAGGTCGCGATCACGCCGAGCAAGAGGCTCGCGATCTCGGCCACGAGGTTGGCCGGCGGCGGCTCGAGCGGCGGCTCGACCGTCCGCAGATCGCGCAGCCGGTCGACGACGATCCCGGCGACCCCGGCCGCGTGATCGACCACGACGATCTTGCTGTCGTGGCCGGCCACCGTCGGCGGCAGCCCGAGCAGCACGCCGAGATCGATCACCGGCACGATGTCGCCGCGCAGGCTGAACACGCCGGCGAGGCACGCCGGCGTCAGGAACACCCGCGTCACCGGCGGCACCGGCAGGGTCTCGCGCACGTCGGCGATCGGCAGCGCGAGCTCCTGCGCGCGCAGCTCGAAGCACACCAGACGCAGCGGACCCCCGGGTGGCACCATCCGCCCCAGGTTACCCGATGTTGAAGTCCTCTTTCTCGTGGGGTGACGCGGTGCCGCTGGCAAACCGGGCCAGCGTGTAGCGCGCGAAGATCTCGTGCGGCTCGCCGCCGGTGAGCCACTCGCCGTAGAGCTTGCCGACCACGGGGGCCATCATGAAGCCGTGGCCGACGAAGCCGCAGGCCAGGAAGAAGTCGGGGTGGCCCGGTGCGGCGCCCAGGATCGGGTTGCCGTCAGGCGACTGATCGTAGGGGCCGGCCCACTGGCGCAGGATCTTGATGTCGCCGAGGATCGGCATCAGCCGGACCAGCCGGCGCGCGTAGGTAGCGAGGAACTCGAGGGTCGAGCCCATGCCGTAGGTCGAGTCGTGGCCGGGGATGGTGACGCCGCCGACGATCTCGCCCCGCATCGACTGGCTGCAGTACAGCCCGCTCGACAGCTCGCTGACCATCGGCCGCAGGAACGGCTTGAGCGGCTCCGACGAGCAGATCTCGTGGCGGATCGGGTAGGTCGGGATCTCGACGCCGATCATCGCGGCGAGCTTGGGCGACCACGCGCCGGTCGCGTTGACCACGCGCCGCGCCCGGACCGCGCCGCGCGGGGTGTGCACGACGTAGCCGCCGCCGCGCTGCGGCTCGAGCCCGCCGACGGGAGTCTGGGTGAAGATCCGCACGCCGTGGGCCGCGGCCTGGCGCGCGTAGCCCCACAGGAACGGCCACGGGAACAGGATGCCGTCGGTCGGGTTGTAGGCCGCGCCGACGATGCCGGTCAGATCGAGCTCGGGCACGATGTCGCGCGCCTTGGTGGGCTCGAGCATCCGGGTCGCGACCCCGCAGCGGTTCTGGATCGCGATGTTCTTCTCGAGCCGCGCGACCTCGGCGGCGCTGCGCGCCAGGAACAGGTAGCCGCCCTGGCGGAACCAGACATTCACGCCGAGGTCGACCGCGAACCGCCGGCACAGCTCGACCGACTCCTGCATCAGCCGGATGTTGAGCTCGGTCGACCACTGCTGTCGGACGCCGCCGCCGTTTCTGCCCGACGCGCCCTCGGCGAGGTAGCCGCGCTCGATCACGACCACGTCGTCGAGCCCGCGCCGCGCCAGGTTGTACGCGATCGCCAGCCCGATCACGCCGCCGCCGATGATCGCGATCTCGGCCTTGTCCGGCAGCTGCCCGGCGGCCTCGAGCGTGGCGGGCAGCCGGATCTCCCCGGAGACGTCGGCCCGTGCGGTGTCTTCCTCGTCGTCTTGCACCGGCTGCACTAGTCGCCCCGCTCGCTCTCTGGATCATCGGCGAAGCGATGGGCTCCGGGGTCGCGTGCGAGCAGCCGCAGCGGGGTGGGGGCGAGCGGCGGCCGCGACGTGAACGGCGGGATCGCGGCCGGCGGCTGCCCGGTCAGGGTCGCGAGCTGCGAGGCCACCGCGGCGAGGCACTCCTTGCCCTGGCACGGGCCGGTGCCGAACCCGGTGTAGCGCTTCACTTCTTCGATATCGCGATAGCCGCGCGAGACGCAGTGCTCGAGATCGGCGAGGGTGACGTCCTCGCATCGGCACAGAACGATCTTGCCGGCCACAGGCCGACGATAGCCAAATCTGCGTCGCTTGACATGGATTGTCGGCGGGAACTTGATCGTGAGGCGCGGCAGGCCGAGCCGGCGTTCACCAGTCGACGGCCACGGTTGCCATCGCGACGTTCATGCCGACCCGCGCACCGTGCGCCGCCGCCGCGGCCGGCCCGACGTAGCCGGTCACGTCCCCACACGCCCACACCCCCGGCGTGGAGGTCCGGCCGTGCTCGTCGACGACGACCCGGAACCCGCCGGCCGGTGGATCGAGCATGACCCGGCAGCCCTGCTGGCGCGGGCCCTCGGACGCCGGCGCCGGGATCCCGGCGACCGCGACGAGGTCGCACTCGACCTTGCCGCTCGGGGTATCGAGCGCCGAGACCCAGCTCCTGCCGCGCGTGCCGGTCGCGTTGGCGAGCGCGATGCGCACGACCTCGGCGCCGGCCTCGTAGAGCGCGGCCGCGAGCGCGGTCGCGTCGGCCGCGACCTCGGGGACCTCGACGATGCAGACCTTGTCGCCGCCGAGGATCCCGTGATCGACGAGCAGCCGCCCGACCGCCCGCGCGGCGAGCACGCCGGGCCGATCGTTGTCGGGGAACGGCAGGTTGACCGGGTAGCCCCCGGTCGCCCAGATCCATGACGCGGCGTGGATCCGGTAGAGCCGATCGGGCGCCGACACCGCGAGCACGCCGCCGTCGTCCTCGGCGAAGTAGCCGATCGCCGTCGAGCGCGACAGCACGTCGACCCCGGCGGCGGCGGCCTCCGCCAGCCCGGCCTCGGCGGCGCGCCGGCCGGTGCGCGGGTCGGCGCGCAGGCTGCCGCCCGGCCGCAGCTGGTCGTCGATCAGGATCGTCGAGCGCCCGGCGCGCGCGGTCGCGGTCGCCGCGGCCAACCCCGCGGGGCCGCCGCCGATCACGCAGACGTCGACCGAGCGCACCGCCACGCCGGGAAGCTCGCTGGGCGGGCGGTCCGGCAGCTTGCCCAGGCCGGACAGCTGGCGCACGACCTTGTTGGCGAGCTTGTTCAGGACCGACGAGCCGGTCATCAGCGTGTGGTGGTCCATGCCGCGCGAGAACAGGAAGTCGACCGCGCCGAGCAGGTCGACCTCGGCGGACGGGAACGCGTTCTGGCCCTCGACCTCGGCACCTGCGGTGCAAGCCGCCTGACACGCCCTCAGGTTCGGCACGCCCGACAGCCGCACCAGGCAGCCGCTGCAGTGGCCCTCGAAGCAGAAGAACGTCCGCGGGCGATGATACTTGAGCGATCGCGCCAGCACCCGCGTGCCGCTCGCGATCGCGGCCGCGGCAATACTCTCATCGGGAAAAGCCCGAACGGAGGTATCGGCGATCCGGACTTCGATCGCTTCGCCGCGGACGGCGTCGTGTCCCGGGAGCCGGCGCGCCACGCTCCACACATAACACGCCGCTCGGTTGCGGAGGTTGCTCGGCGTGCGATACCGTTCTGTCTTGAAAGGATAGGGGGATCCCGAATGGCGACTCCAACAAGGCCCTGCCCGTACTGCGGTGCGGCGGTGCTGACGAACGCACCGGCGTGTGGCACGTGCGGCCGACCGATGCCACCCATGCAGGCTGGGGCGCCTGGTGGACAGCAGCCCGCCAAGACGATGTTCGGCTACGCCGCTCCCGTCGTTCCGGGTCAGCCACGTGCAGGTGCAGGAGGTGCAGGAGGTGGAGGACAACCGGCCGCCCAGCCGCAGCGGCCGGCGCAGCCGTCGCCGCAGCAGGGCTTCGGGCAACCGCAGCAACCGGGCTTCCCGCAGCAGCCGCAGCAGGGCTTCGGGCAGCAACCGCAGCCAGCCAACCCGTACGGCCAGCCACAACCGCCGGCCAATCCGTATGGCCAGCCGCAGGCCCAGAACCCCTACGGTCAACCGCAGGCGCAGAACCCGTATGGCCAGCCGGCCGCGCAGCCGCAGGCGCAGAACCCGTACGGCCAGCCGCCACAGGCGCAAAACCCGTACGGCCAGCAGCCGCAGGCGCAAAACCCGTACGGCCAGCCGCCGCAGGCGCAGAACCCGTACGGCCAGCCGGCCGCGCCGCCGCAGGCGCAGAACCCATATGGCCAGCAGCCGCCGCAGGCGCAGAATCCGTACGGCCAGCCGCAGGCGCAGAACCCGTACGGTCAGCCGCCGCAGGCGCAGAATCCGTATGGCCAGCAGCCGCAGGCGCAGAACCCCTATGGTCAGCCGCAGGCGCAGAACCCGTATGCCCAGCCGCAGCAGCCCTCGGGCTATCCGCAGCAAGGCGGCTATCCCCAGGCGCAGAATCCGTACGCCCAGCAGCAGCAAGAAGCCTCGGGCGGCGGGCTCCACGATCTCGCTCACAAGCTGCCGCAGTCGGCGCCGGGCACGATCTTCGGGTTCTCGGTGTCGCGGCTGCGCGATCCGGGGCTGCAGAAGAAGATCCTGTTCCTCGCCGGCGTCGCGCTGGTCGCCTCGGTCATCGTGCCGTTCTCGATCGATCCGCTGGTGTTTCCGTGGAAGGGCGGCGGCTTCGAGTTCTTCCTCTGGCCGCTGATCTCCGGCGCCGCCTACCTCCTGCTCACCGCCGCGCCCGCCGATCTGCGCGCCAAGGTGCCGCCGGTGGTCCTGCAGTGGATCCCGTTCGGCGTCGCCTACGCCGGCATCTTCATCACCCACATGGGCTTCGGCTTCATGCTGATGGGCGGCGGCGGCGGCATGGGCATCGGCGGCCTGTACATCCTGGGCTACTCGGTGCTCGTGTTCGGCCTGCTCGCGCGGATCGCGCAGCCCCAGGATCAGATCGCGCGGATCGTGATCGCCGTCGGCGCCGCGTGCCTGATCCCGTCGTTCATCGACATGTTCCGGATCTTCAGCGTGCTGAGCGGCATGCCGATCCTCCTGCTCGTCATGACGCTGCTGTGGCTCCTGGTCGTGGCGCTCGGCGTGTTCTGCATCGTGTTCGTGGTGCCGCCGGCCAAGCTGCCGCCTGCGCTGCAGACCGTGGACGCATTCGGCCCGCTGATCGCGGCCGTCCTGATCATCTGGCTGCCGGTCCAGCAGGTGCTGATCGCACTGGCGGGCATCGTCCACGGCCACGTCCTGATCGGCTCGCTGTTGATCCTCGGCCACGGCCTGCTGCCGATCCTCGCGTACTTCGGCGTCCTCATGATGGCCTCCCCCGCGGCCTACGAGGAAGCCAAGGCGATCTTCGGCGGCCGTAGCTCGAGCGGCGGCGGCTACCCTCCGCAGGGCGGCGGCTATCCTCCGCAAGGCGGCGGCTATCCTCCGCAAGGTGGCGGCTATCCTCCGCAAGGTGGCGGCTACCCGCCCCAAGGCGGCGGCGGCTACCCGCCTCAAGGCGGCGGCGGCGGGGGCGGCGGCGGCTGGCAGTAACCAGCGCGCTCCGCGTCGTGAACGGCCCCCGCGCGGGGCCGTTGTCGTTTCCGGTAGCCGGCGAGGCCGCTCGGACCAGGCGCTATCGAGTGGTCCTGGGACCTCGGTCGTCCGCGGTGCCCTTGACGGTCGCCGTGAAGTCCGACCACTGCTCGACGCGGAATGCACGAATGTCGCGCACCGACGGTGGAAACCACGCGAGCTGCGTCAGCGCCTGAATTGCGCGGAACAGGATGCTCATGTCCTCGTTGCGGAGGATGTACAGGCTCCCCCGCGTCCATTCGAAGCCAAACTGCTCCGTGAGGAGATCGCGAATATCATGGTAGGCGCGAGTCGCACCGACGGGATGGGTGCCGCTCGGCCTTCGCGACCACCAGATCGAACGCGAGCGCGTACATCTACTCCGCCGCGGGGTTTGCCAGAACTTGATCGAGCGGCAGCGTGGCCTTCTCACCGGACTCCGGGAGCTCGATGTCTACCAGTGCCTTCGCTCCCTCCATCCGGACGGCCACGACCTGATACACGGGCCCGTACTGGAAGCGGCGGAACGTGCCGACGAGCTTTTCGCTGTTCTGATAGGCGGGCTGAGCCATGTGATGGTCAAGTATGAATATGCAATCAGGTCAAGGCAAGGATCGAGATCTTCGAGCATCAGGGCGATCTTCGGATCGATGCTCGGCGATCACGGGCACGCGGTGAGCGACTTGATCCAGTCGTCGATCACCTGTGTGCCGAGCGGGTCGGTGACGCTGACCGCGACCGGCGGCATGCGCTTGGCGTCGGTGGCGTGCAGCCGCAGCGACATGATGCTGCCCTCGGGCGCGCCGGGGACGATCAGCTTGGTCGCCGCGCCGACGGTGCCCTGCGTGTTGTCCGCGTTGCAGGTGGCCGTGTCCTTGAACGCCTGGGCGTAGCGCAGGTCCATGGTGCCCTGGCCGCCGCCCATCGGCCGGTGGCAGTGCGAGCAGTTGGCGTGCAGGTAGCTGCGCGCGCGGGCGTCGATGGGATCCTTGCCCGACGGCTCGGGGAGGCGGGGGGCGTCGGCCGGAGGCTGGGCCAGCGGTGCGGCGAACATGCCGATGTGATCGAGCGTCGCGAGCTGGTTCGACTGGCGGTTGGTCGACGGATACACGCCGTCGCGGTTGAGCTGGGCGGTCTCGAGCCCGATCGTGCCGCCCGCGGCCCTGGAGTGGCACTGCAGACACTGCGTGCGGCTCGGGTAGGCCCACGACGTGGTGGCGCCGAGCGACTTGGTCTTGCTCGACGGCAAGAGCCTGGCGTCCTTGCCGTCGTCGTTCCACTCGTAGGTGTAGCCGGCCCAGCCGCCGTCGTCGTGGCGCATGAACAGCCGGGTCTCGACCCGCTTGCCGCCGACCGAGAACGTCTTCATCGCGACCGAGCCGATCGGCAGGTCCCAGTCCTGATCGGCGTTGATCGTGATCTTCGTGCCGTCGGGGATCGCGAGGTAGCGCTGCTTCTCGGCGCCGTCGGACCACAGCGGCGAGTTGACGTCGTACGGGATCAGCCCGGAGGCCGGCCTGGTCGGATCCGCGGGATCGACGCAGCCGGTCTGGGACAAGAGCTGCGGGAAGTCGCTCGGCGGCTGCGCGCCGCCCGGCACGAGCTTGGAGATCGCGCCGCTGATCTGCACCGTGTAGATCTCGCCGTCGTTGCCCTGACCGAACGCGACCAGCGTGCTGCCCGCGACCGAGGCGATCGGCCGCGGAACGGCCTTGTTGTCGGCGTCGTAGGTCAGCGCCCAGATCGTGCCGGTGATGTAGTCGCCGTAGATGTACGTGCCCACCAGGCTCGGCATCGCGCTGCCGCGATACACCGCGCCGCCGGTGATCGATTGCGCCTCGCCGCGCCCGTGCTCGACCACCGGATCGATCAGCCCGGGCGTGTTGCACAGCGCCGTGGTGCTGCCGCGCCGGTGGAAGCCCTCGCAAGTGTTCCAGCCGTAGTTGCCGCCCTTGACCACGTGATCGATCTCTTCCCAGGTGTTCTGGCCGACGTCGCCGACCCACAGGTCACCCGACGAGCGATCGAAGTGCCAGCGGAACGGGTTGCGGTGGCCGTACGACCAGATCTCCGGCCGCGCGCCGGAAGTGCCCACGAACGGGTTGTTGGCCGGGACGTTGTACTGCCCGGCGGGCGCGTTGACGTCGATCCGCAGGATCTTGCCGAGCAGCGAGCCGAGGTTCTGTCCCGAGCCGCACGGATCATCGCCGGAGCCGCCGTCGCCGAGGCCGAAGTACAGATAGCCATCGTTGCCGAAGTCGATCATGCCGCCCTTGTGATTCGTGAACGGCTGGCCGACCTTGAGGATCTCGTCGGGCGCGGTGTCGACCTGGGTCCCATCGTTGCTCTGGAACCGCGAGATCACCGAGATCAGCGTGCTGGTCATCGCCGGCGGACAGACCGGCGCCGGATCGCCGCCCGCCGGGGTGCGCGTGTACGACAGGTAGATCTCGCGCTTGCTCGGCCACTGCGGGTGAAACGCCATGCCGAGCAGGCCGCCCTCGCCGGCGGCGTCGACCGTGACGCTCGCGAAGTCTCGCACCTGGCCATTGCCGGTCGCGTTCGCGGGGAAGGCGCGGACCTTGCCCTGGCGCTCGACGACGAACCACTGGTTGCCGTCGCCGGGCGCCTGCGTCATGTAGATCGGCTGGTTGAACGTGATGCCGGCCCACTGGCGCTGCAGCGTCACGCCGGTGTCGAGCACGGGGCGGTTCTTCGCGACGCACGTCTTGTTGGACGGACGCGTGTCGAGCCCGAACGGCGCCGGGGTCGGGCCGTCGTCTCCGCACGACGACACCGCGATCAGCGCGGCGAGCGACAGGATTCTCCGCATGGCGCAACGATACCGCCCCTGGGGCACGACGTGCGCGGCGTGCGCGCGTCGCGCCGGCGCACCCGCACCCACTCGCTGGCGATGCGATGCACGCATGGCGCCGTGTTGCGATCTCGATCACGGCCCTGGGCAGGTCGGTTACCCTCGGGCCCATGCACGAACGTGGCCTCGAGTACAAGGTCGGTCTGCTGATCGTCGCGTCGACCGGGATCCTGCTCGGCTTCATCTTTCTCCTGGGCAACTTCTCGCTGCGCTCGGGCTTCGCGATCCACCTCGACTACAACTACGTCGGCAGCCTCGCGGCGGGAGCGCCGGTCAAGCTCTCGGGCATCAAGGTCGGCAAGGTCAAGGCGGTCGAGCTCCACGGCGGCACGCCGGACCCGGCGATCGGCGGACAGCGCGTCCAGGTCCGGGTCACCGCCTGGGTCGAGGACCGGGTCGCCGACGCGATCCGCGGCGACGCCGAGTTCTTCATCAACACCGCCGGCGTGCTCGGCGAGCAGTACCTCGAGATCGTGCCGGGCACCGACTGGACCCGCCCGCCGATCCAGCCCGACGCGATCGTCCACGACGACCACCGGGTCCACGACCCGCCGCGCACCGACCTCGTGGTCGCCCGGCTCTACGAGGTGCTCGACGGCGTGTCGGGCGTGCTGCGCGACGACCGCGACGAGATCAAGCACCTGCTCGGCAACGGCGCGAGCGCGGTCGCCGAGGTCAACCAGCTCCTGGTCGACAACCGCGCGCAGATCGGCGAGCTGATCGGCGGCGCCACGGCGCTGGCCCGCCGGGCCACGACCACGCTCGACAAGGTCAACGCCGGCCTGGGTGATGGCCGGCCGGTCGCCAGCCTGCTCGCGAGCGCCGACGCCGCGCTGGTCACCACGCGGTCCTCGCTCCAGACCCTGACGCCGCCGGCCGCGGGCTTCCTCGCCGACGCGACCCGGCTGACCGGGCTGGTCACCGAGCAGCGGCTGGTCGGCGTCGATCGCGCGCTCGGCGAGGCCGCGACCGCGGCGGGCCGCGCGGGCACGCTGCTCGACAACGCCAACGCGATCGTCGCCGACCTGCGCGCCGGCAAGGGCACGGCCGGCGCGCTGCTGTCGCGCGACGAGCTGTACAGCGACCTGCGCGAGCTGATCCGCGACCTCAAGCGCAATCCGTGGAAGTTCTTCTGGAAGGAATAGCCTTGCTGCTCGCCCAGGATCCCCGGCTCGCGCAGCGCATCGGCGCGCTCACCCTGCTGTCGATCGCGGCGATCGCCGCGGCGTTCGTGTTCCTGCTCGATCGGGTCGCGATCGGCTCGCCGGTCCGGTTCCGCGTCCTGCTCCACCACAGCGCGGGCCTGCACGACCACGCGCCGCTGATCGTCGCCGGCCAGCCCATCGGCCGGATCGCCTCCGTCCTGCCGGTGCCGCACGGCGCCCCGGGCCCGCTCGGCGGCGACGTCGGCGTCGCGGTCACCATCGAGCTCGCGCGCGACGACGCCTGGAAGGTGCCGGCCGGCGCGACGATCTTCGTCGCCTCGCGCGGCCCTTTGTCCGACCGCTACCTCGAGGTCGCGCCGCCGACCGGCGATCCGGGCCCGGCGATCACCGACGGCGCCGAGCTACGCGGCATCGATCCGCCGAGCGTCGACAACGTCCTGCAGCACACCTGGGCCAACCTCACGACATTCCGGCTGTTCGTCGAGGCCGTCCGCCCCGAGCTCGCCGCGCTGCGCAGCCAGCTCACCACGCTGCGCACCCGGCTCGACGCGATCACCGGCGACCTCCGCGCCGCAGGCGATCCGGCCGCGCTCGCCGCGCTCGGCGACGCGACCCGCGGCCTCGTCGCCGCCGGGACCCGGACCTACGAGACCGCGCTCGGCGGCGGCCCCGGCGTCGCGCAGCTCGTGGCGACCGTCCGCGACGCCCGCGACGCGATCGCCGAGATTCGCGCCGCGCTCGACGTGCTCGAGCCCCCGGCCCGCGCGGCCGTCGCCGACCTCGCGCGGATCCGCGGCCAGCTCGCCGCCGGCGACCCCGTCGAGCGCGCCCGGCAGGTCATCGCCACCCTGCGCGGCGCGCTCGACAAGCTCGACCCGCTGCTCGCCACCCTCGCCGATCTCGGCGACCGGATCGCGCGCGGCGAGGGCTCCGTCGGCCGCCTGCTGCGCGACCCGGAGTTCCCCGAGGACACCAAGGAGCTGGGCCGCTACCTGAAGCGCCACCCGTGGAAGCTCCTCGAGCGCCCGCCGAACTGACCCGCAGCGTGTCAGAACCCCGGGGTCTCCATCGGCCCCGACGACCGGCCGGTGACGAACTGCTGGACGACCGGATCGGACGAGGCGCGCAGCGCGGCGGGCGAGGCCAGCGCGCGCACGCCGCCCTGGTAGAGCAGGGCGATCCGGTCGGCGGTGCCGAAGATCGACGCCAGGTCGTGCGACACGACGATCGCGGTGACGCCCAGGCCCGAGGCGAGCTCGCGGATCAGGCGATCGATCCGGCG
>DASWRS010000064.1:0-9913 GCA_036403075.1 Kofleriaceae bacterium | reverse complement strand
CTGTACGCGTCGTTCCCAAGGCCATCGTGCATGGTGGCGATCGCGACGGGCGCAACGTCGTGCGATCGCATCCTCCTCGTCGATGGCGGTCGGTTCTCATGGTGAGCACCGCGACACGAATTCGCGGCCGATCTTCATGATCGGCTTCATGTTCGCGTTGCGTTTCTCGACGGTGTGACCGATCGCGCCTCACGCCACGCTCACCGTGTGGCTCGAAGAAATTGCGAACATCGGATCGATCTCGGACGTATCGTCACGTCAATCGCAGGAGGGTTCGAATGAAGCCGATCTTCTGGGTCGTTTCGGCCGTGCTGTCCGCGCTGGCATACGTCACCGGGCCGGCAATCTCGGCGAGTGATGATTCCCGGGCGGAGCTCGCTGCGGTGGCGGGGCAGCCGCCGCCGATCGACGACGGCGACGCCGTGGTGTCGCCGCAGCCGGCCGACATGTCGTCGTGTCGGGCGACCTGCGCCGAGCGCTATCATGTGTGCCTGTCGGCGTCCGAAGATGCGGTGTCGGACTGCACGTGCTTCGATGCCAGCATCGGCTGCGATCGCGGCTGTGGCGAGGCCAGCAGCCTGTCCGTGCGCTGCTGAACGGGCACGCCGGCGGGGCGCGCGTCCGTGCGCGGATCTGCGGTCGTGGGCCGCGGCGCGGCCGTCGCCGGTCACGGCGCGACCAGGTCGTCGAACGCCTTGCTGAACGCCGCGTCCTGCGCGCACCGCGACATCGTCGGCGACTGGAGGACCGCCGCCGCCGCGGCGTCGAACGCCTCGCCGCGCGGGCCCAGCGCGGCGCGCAGCTCCTGGTCGCGGCCGTCGTGCAGGACCTTGGCGTTGGCGGCGGCCGCGTCGCGGTAGCGGCCGGTGAGCTCGCGCAGCCGCGCGGTGGCCGCGGCGCAATCGCCCTGGCTGGCCGAGAACGCCTTGCCGACATCCTGGTACATCGCCAGCAGGCGATCGACCAGCCGCGGCAGGTCCTGGTCGAGCGGCAGCGCGTCGACGGGCGCGCCGGCGTCCGCGACGGCAACCGGGGCAGCCGCGCGCTGCGCCGGCGGCGGCCTCGAGCTACACGCCAGCGCCGCGGCGATCCAGATCACGCGCAACATCGCCGAGATCCTCGCACGCCGACCGGGCCCGGGCTACTCGTCCGGCGAGTAGATCGTGACCGCGGCCGCGGTGAACACGATCATCTCGTCGCTGCCGCGGCCGTTGAGGTCCGCGGCGACGAAGTCGCTCGCGCTCATCGCGGTCGTCGCGATCGGACCCGGGCCGCTGGTCATCGCGGTCAGCGGCGCGCCGCCGACCTGCTTGGCGAGCGAGACCTGGAACAGCCGGCGGCGTGCGCCCACGGCCATGTCCCACATCAGATCGCTGTCGCCGTCGCGATCGAGCTTGCCGCTGATGATCTTGACCGGCGGCGCCGCGGCCTCGACCTCGGTGCGCTCGACCAGCTTGAACGAGCCGGCGTCGGGTGCGAGCACGTCCTCGAACACCACCGTGCCCGAGGCCTGCAGCCGCGTGCCGGCGAACCGCTTCTCGATCCTGCCCTGGGTCTCGATCGTGACGAAGCCCGCGCCGGCCAGCCGCGCGGTCACGATCGGCGTCGTCGTGAGCGATCCGGAGCCGATCAGCTGCAGGCCGGCGTCGCCGGCCGCGCCCGCCACGACCACCGCCTGGTGCGCGCGCCGATCGACGTCATCGAGGCAGCCGCCGGCGAAGATCTCGCCATCGGTCGCGCCGGCGCCGAGCGCCGTGCCCGCCGGGGTGTAGTACCGCAGCTTGTTGGCGACCCCGAGCGCGGTGCCGGTCTGGACACCGACCAGCGCGGTGGCGGCGGTGTCGGCGCACTTCGGCACGTAGATCACGTTCTGCAGGCCGCTGTCGAACGTGATCGGCTTGTCGGGGCCGCCGAGCTTGTACCAGCTGCCGGTGCCGGCGGCGTTCGCGCTCAGCACGTAGACCGGCTCGCTGGCGCTGCCGTCGTGATCGACGAACAACGCGAACTGGTTATCGATCCCGCCCGCGCCGGACGGGATCGCGATCGGGGTCGCCACGTACTGAGCCCCCTGCCACGCGATCTCGACCGCGTCGCGGTGCCCCTGGAGGTTGGCCTGGGCGAGGCAGATCAGCGTCGGCGCCTGGCCGGCGTGGCCGCGGACATCGCACGACGTGTGCCCGCCGAACGCCCCACCGCCGAGCTGGACGGTCGTCGCGTGCGACAGGTCGAAGCCCGTGACCAGCGGCAGCGGCGCGGTGGCCCACGACGCGCGGATCCGCAGGCCTTGCGGGCCGGGCATGCCGAGGTCGGTGACCTTGACGCTGATGTTGCCGTTGCGGGTCGGCATCCCGGCCGCCGCGGTCTGCTCGACCGAGCCGGCGGGGCCCGACAGCAGCCAGGACACCGTGCCGTCGATCGGCTTGCCGCCGGCGTCGGTCATGTTGACCAGGATCGTGCGCTCGGCGAACGGCCGATCGGGCTGCCCCGGCTCGATCGCGACGCTCGCGGTCGGCTGCGTGTCGATCGCGACCCGCGTGTCGCCCGCGACCTCGCCGACGTCCTTGCAGCCCGCGGTCACGAAGCGGTGCTTCGCGTCGTAGCCGCGCGCGACGATCGACTTGCCGCCGAGCCGGCTGACCTCGACCTGGCCGCCGCCGGTGACGTCGACCTCGTCGACCGTGATCGCCGCGAGCTCGGCGTCCGTGCGATCGCCGAGCTCGATCTCGCTGCAGGTCACGTCGCCGCCGAAGTACACCGTGACCACGGTCTGCTCGACCGCGTAGCCGGTGGGGTGATGGACCGAGATCGCGAGGCTCGGATCACGGTTGCACGCGGCCACGAGGAGCCATCCGCACCACCTCATCACACGCACGGTATCATTCATGTCGTGTAGGACGCTGTGCCGGGCGGCACGGGTTAAGCTAGGCATGTGACCCTCGATCGGCGGACGGTGATCCAGACGGGGCTCGCGACGAGCACGACCCGGGGCCGCACCGCGGCCCGCTCGTACCATCTTCAAGTCCTGGGCCACGGCGGCGCGACGATCGCGCTCGGCGCCCGCCCGGTGGTGGTCGGCGCCCACGCGTCGTGCGACCTGGTGCTCGCAGATCCTCAGGTGTCTCGCCGGCATGCCGAGCTCGCCGTGATGCCCGAGGGGATCCGGATCAAGGACCTCGGGTCGACCAACGGCACGTGGTGGCAGGGCACCAAGGTAGGTGAGGTGGTGGTCCCCTCGGGTGCCACCGTGCAGTTCGGCGCCACGCCGGTCCGGATCTCGGCGGCCGAGGCGATGTCGTTGCCGCCGAGCGACAGCGATCACTTCGGCGCGATGGCCGGCCAGAGCGTGGCGATGCGCGAGCTGTTCGCGGTGCTCGAGATGGCGTCGCCGTCCGAGGCCACGGTGCTGATCGAGGGCGAGTCCGGCACCGGCAAGGAGCTCGCCGCGCGCGCGATCCACGACGCCAGCGGCCGCGCCGGAGGGCCGTTCGTCGTCGTCGACTGCAGCGCGATCACCGAGAACCTGATCGACTCGCACCTGTTCGGCCACGTCCGCGGCGCGTTCACCGGCGCCGACCGCGAGCGCAAGGGCGCGTTCGTCGAGGCCAGCGGCGGCACGCTGTTCCTCGACGAGCTCGGCGAGCTGCCGATCGCCGCCCAGGCCAAGCTGCTCCGCGCGCTCGAGGCCCAGACCGTCCAGCCCGTCGGCGCCGATCGCCCCGTCGCCGTCGACACCCGGGTCGTCGCCGCCACCCATCGCGACCTGGCGCGCATGGTCGCGGCCAAGGAGTTCCGGTTCGATCTGTTCTACCGGCTCGCCGTGGTCCACGTCGCGCTGCCGCCGCTGCGAGAGCGGCTCGAGGACCTGCCGCACCTGATCGCGACGTTCCACCGCGGGCGCGGCGCCGATCCGGGGCCGATCGAGGGCGACAACCTCGAGCGCATGCGGCGCCACGCCTGGCCCGGCAACGTCCGCGAGCTGCGCAACGTGCTCGAGCGCGCCTGGGCGATGTCGCCGCCGGGCGCGCGGTTCTCGGGGCTCCGGCTGTGGCTCGATCCCAACGCCGCGCAGCCCCAGCTCGCCGAGGTCATCGACACCGCGCTGCCGTTCAAGGAGGCCAAGGAGCGCTGGAACGATCACTTCGAGCGCCGCTACGTCGCGATGGTGTTCACCAGCAACGCGAACAACGTCACGCGCGCGGCCGAGCACGCCGGGCTGTCGCGCCGGCACTTCCGCGAGCTGCTCTACAAGCACGGCATCATCGAGCGGCCCGCCGAGGACACCGAGGCCGCCGAGGCGGACTGACGTGATCACGCGATTCGGCGCCTACGAGATCCTCTACGAGCTCAAGACCGGCGGCATGGGAGCGGTGCTGCTCGGCCGGCGGCGCGGCCCGGGCGCATTCGAGCAGCTGGTCGCGATCAAGACGATCCGGCCCGAGTACGCGCAGACCGCGGCGGTGCGCGCGATGTTCCTCGACGAGGCGGCGATCCTCGCCCGGCTGAACCACCCGGCGGTCGCGACCGTGCACGACTTCGGCGAGCAGGGCGGCGCGCTCTACATGGTGATGGAGTACGTCGCGGGCATCGCGTTTCGCGACGCGATGGAGCACGGCATGCCGCCGGTGGTCGCCGCCCGCGCGATCGCCGAGGCCTGCCGCGGGCTCCACGCCGCGCACGAGCTGCGCGACCTCGCCGGCCACCTGCTCGGCGTGGTCCACCGCGACATCAGCCCCGACAACCTGATGTTCGGGTTCGACGGCCACGTCAAGGTGATCGACTTCGGCATCGCGCTGATCAAGGGCCGCCAGGCGCCAGTGACCGAGCTCGGCACGCTCAAGGGCAAGCCGCCATACATGTCGCCCGAGCAGGTCAAGAACGAGGCGCTCGACCGGCGCAGCGACGTGTTCTCGCTCGCCGTGGTGCTGTGGGAGATGCTGACCGGCCGGCCGCTGTTCGACGGCGACTCGATCTACGCGGTCGCGATCGCGGTCGAGCACCAGGTCATTCGGCTGCCGTCGCAGGTGCTCGGCGCGCCGCTGCCGCTCGGCCTCGACGCCGTGGTGATGAACGCGCTCGATCGCGATCCGGCGCGCCGCACCCGGAGCGCCGCCGAGCTCGCCGAGCAACTCGAGCAGGTGATCCAGACCGCCGGCGACGAGACCCTCGAGGCCTGGGCCGAGCGCGCGCTGGACGAGCCGCGCACCCAGCATCGCGCCTGGCTCGCCAGCGTGGTCGCCGGCCGCGACGCGCCGCGGCCGATCGGCCGCCCGACCGGCTCGGTGACCGCGCTGTCGCCGCAGGCCGGCAAGCCGCCGCCGTCGCCGCCGGATGCCGGCGCCGCGCCCGCCGCGCTGCCCGCCGGCGAGCCGCCGCCCGATCCGCACGTGTCGACCCACCTCGCGGCGATGTCGGACGAGGAGCTCGAGCAGCTGCCGCGCCGGCGCAGCCTGATCGTGCCGATCCTCCTCGGCCTCGCCGTGCTCGCGACCGTGGGCGGCGCGATCTACCTGACGCGGCGCGAGCCCGGGCCGGCTGCCGCGCGCGATGCCGGCGTCGTCGCGGTGCCGCCGGACGCCACCGAGCCGCCGGCCGATGCCCGGCTCGAGCTGCCGGTCGTGCCGGTCGATGCGCCGGAGCCCGCGCCGCCACCGATCGACGCCGGCCGCCGCCGGACGGTCCGCCTGCCGCTCGACGCCGGGCGTGTCGTGCGCGATGCCACCGCCACGGCCACGGCCGCGCATGCGCCCGACGCCGCGCAGGGCACCGGGCTGCTGATCGTGAAGCCAGGCGACCGCTACCTCAACGTCGTGCTCGATGGCCAGATGATCGGCCCCACGCCGATCTACAAGCGCTCGATCCCGGCCGGGCCGCACGTCATCGAGCTGGTCGACCCACGAACCAGCGAGATCGTGGTCAAGCGCACGATGAAGCTCGGCGCCGGCGAGATCTTCACCGTCGAGCCCTGAGCTTTCGCGGCGCCGGTACCTCGAGGTACCAGCCGATCGCGGCCGGCGCGCCGCGCCTGGAACCTCGGGATGCCAGCCCGACCGGAGCTGGGCCTGGATCGGCAAGTCACGCGCGGAGTTGCGCTCCTGGCCGGCGGGTTGCTCTGCGTCGCCGCAGAGATCCCAGCGCCCCAAGGAGACGTACCCATGCATCGCCATCTGGCTCTTCCCTTCGCCTTGCTCATGACCCTCCCCACGGCCGCGTGCCTCGGTCACGACGGCAGCACCGACGACAGCGAGGAGGTGTCGTCGGCCCTCGAGCAGACCAACGGCGGGTTCGACACTGCCGACGAGGCTCCGGTGTTCGGCGCCGACGCCGAGCTCACGGCCGCCGCGATCGAGGACGATACCGCCACCACCGATCCGCTCGCCGGCGATCCGGCCACGGCCGTGATGGACCGTGCGTCGGCCGCGGCCGGGTTCCGCGCCATCGTGCTGTGGGGCAAGATCCCCGCGGACCGCGACGCCACCGAGGCCCGCGACTGGAGCGGCGCCTTCAAGATCTCGCGCGGCGGCCTGCTCGTCCGCCACACCATCGCGTTCGAGGACCGCACCGACAAGCTCCTGCCGCGGGTCTCGCTCGACACCGTGAGCTTCCAGTCGGTGACCAGGCCATACGTCGACGGCCTCGCGCTCACCATCCTCGATCCGGCGGGCCCGACCGCGACGTCGAGCCAGACCCTGACCTACACCTCGGCCGACGGCGCCACCGTCTACAGCCTCGACCTCGCCCGGCTCGCCGCCGGCCCGATCGTCGTCGACGCCGGCAACGGCTTCAAGCTGGTCGCGATCGGTCACCGCCGCCAGGCCGACCCCTGCGACCGCGGCTTCCTGCGCGGACGCTGGCACGCGCTGTCGCCCCACCTCGGCCGGTTCCTCGGCGTGGTCACCGACGAGAACGGCGAGCGCACCGGCCATGTCCGCGGCGTGTACGGCCAGCGCCGCAACGGCGACCCGGTGCTGTTCGGCAAGTTCATCGACCGCGACGGCAAGTTCCGCGGCATCCTCGCCGGCAGCTTCGCCAACGGCCAGTACCGCGCGCGCTGGGTCGATCGCCAGGGTGATCACGGCACCGCGCACGGCGTCTACTTCGAAGGCGCGACGCCCGCCGGCGGCCACTTCCTCGGCCGCTGGGCCGAGACCAGCTGCACGGCAGACACCGCCCCGACCCCGACCCCGACCCCCTGACCCGTACATCGCCCGGACATCGCCTCGCACGGGATCGAGGTAGCTCACCCGGCCGCGCCACCGTACCATGGGCCGTGCGGCAGCAGGGGGAGCCATGACCGACCGAAGCTATCGATCTGGCGCGAGCCCCGGCCCGGCCGGCGCGCAGAACCGCGGCGGCAGCGACGCCGCTCCGGGAAAGACCACGCTCGTCGAGCAGGCCTACGGTCCCGTCGCTCGATCGGCGGCCTCGCCCGACAAGCCGCGCCCGGGAGCTCCCGATGCGCTCGCCGCCGCCGGGGCCAGCGCCGGCCAGCCACTGCCCGGCGAGACCCGAGGCAAGCTCGAAGCCGCCGCCGGCGCGGACCTGTCCGGTGTGCGCGTCCACGACAAGCCCGAGTCCGCCGCGGCTGCCGAGGCGGTCGGCGCGCACGCCTACGCTGTCGGCCAGGACATTCACTTCTCGGCCGGCGCCTACCAGCCCGGAACCGAGGCCGGGCAGCGGCTGATCGCGCACGAGGTGGCGCACACCGTCCAGCAGCAGGGCGCGAGCCGCGCGCCGCAGGCCAAGCTCGAGGTCAGCGAGCCCGGCGATAGCCACGAGCGCGAAGCCGATGCATTCGCCGATGCCGTCGCGTCCGGCGGCCCGGCAAGCGGACTCACCGCCAAGGTCACGCCCGGCGCCGTGTCCCGCGCGGTCATCCAGCGAGACAAGAACTTCGACAAGATCGCCGGCGGCGGCCTCAAGGAGGACGACGCGCCGGACACGATCGGACTGCCCAAGGAGCTCACCGACGGTATGCAGGGCGCGTGGGATGATTCCTTGCCCGGCGGCAAGTCCCAGGAGCAGGGCGGCAACCTCGTGCACGAGAACGGCGGCGGGTACGCGTGGCGCCGGGGCAAGGCGGGCTCATCGGGGATGTTCACGCCCGACTACAGCGACGTCGGCAAGGACCAGACCCTGGTCGGCGTCGGCCACACGCACCCGTACGACAAGTCCGAAGGCGGACACACCGATGTCTCGTTCAGCGGCGGTGACATCTCGTCGATCGTGTACGAGAAGCAGACCCAGCCGCTCAACATCGTGCAGTCCGGCGAGACCGTGTTCGTCCTCGCTCGCACCGAGGAGTTCGAGAAGCTGCTCAAGGGGCTCGACGCCAAGAGTCTGAAGAAGCTCGAGCAGAAGATCGAGAAGACCTGGAACGACGTGTACAAGTCGACCCCGGGCAAGATCCCGGCGCGCGCCGAGGCCGCCACGCGCGCGACCTGCAAGGCATTTCACCTCATGTACTATCGCGGCAAGAGCGGCAGCTTGACCAAGGTCGACGTGAGCAAGTGATCCGGAGGGCGGCGGTGTCGAGTGGCGTCATGCTGGGGATGATCGTCATCGCCTGTCGCGCCTCGCAGCCAGAGACTCCCGCATCGAACAGGACAGTCGCCATGACGGCCAGCAATACCAGCATCACAGTGGCACCGAGCGGCGCCGGGGCGTGGTCGCTCGAGACCGAGCGCCGCGTCGGCGAGCACGCCGCACGTGGAACGGCCATCGTCCTCGCAGCCGCGAAGCCCGATCCGGCTGCCGCCCCGCACGCCGAGCTCGCCGGCGCACGGGCCTGGGCCGCGCTCGGCGCGCAGCGCCTGTCAGCCGGCGACGCGGCCGACGCGGTCACCGCGGCGCGGGCCGGACTCGAGGAGCTCGGCGATGACTACCGCCCGCGCGGCGTCAAGGACGACACGATGATGAAGATCGACGCCGCCGAGGAGCGCATCACCGAAGGCGCCGTGGCCGACGGCGCGGCCGTGCTGCTGCGCATGCTGGAGACCCGGATCGAGCTGTACGTCCAGAACCACGGCCCCGACGTGCGCTGAGCGGCGCCGGCGATCGGAGCCGCGCCACCTAGACGGATGAACAGGACATCGATATTTGCACCTCTGCTCGCAGCTCGAATGCATGGCGCTGTGATGAGCGAGGGAATCGCCGCGCTCGAGGCAGCCGGCCTCCGGGTCGAAGGCGGTGTGTGCCTCGTACGCTTCGGCTGGCAAGGTGGCCTGCTGTGGGGCTTCGCCGGCGAGACCGCCGAGGACTACGCGCTCCAGGCGCGCCTGATCCCGCTGCTGCGCCACCTGCAACCGCCGTATGCGATCGCCCGGGCACGCCCCGACCGCGGCTCGCCGATGCACACCGATCCCGAGCGGCTGCAGATCGTGAAGCTCCGGCACGCTGCCTGCTACCCGTACCTCTACCCGAAGGATCGGTTTCGGCTCGACCGGGTGTCGTACTTCTTCGAGCACGAGACCAGGAACCTGCCGCCCGCGGAGGCCTACGATGCGATCCACGCGGCGGTGCTCGACTGGCAGCACAGCTGGAAGGCGGACACCCGGCCCGCCCTGCGGTACCGCAAGTCGGGGGATACCCTGATCGTCGAGGACCTCCGCAGCGCAACGCCGCGCAGCTTCACGTTCGAGGGCCGCGAGGCCAAGCTGCTCGAGATCTGCGCGGACGCCCGGCGGCTGCGCGAGATCGCGGACGCGCTCGAGGACGACGGCGCCTGGACCCGGGACGCGCTCGCGCAGCGCGAGCACGACGGCCTCGTGCTCGCGCTCGACGATCGCTACCTGACCCTGGCGCTGCCCGAGAACCCGTACTGGTGAACGCCCCGGCGGGATCGCCGCTCGCCGGTGACGGCGCGGCGCCGCGGGGATGCTCGGCCCGGATCCGGCTTTTGCCAGGGTCGCCGCGG
>DASWRS010000063.1:0-6929 GCA_036403075.1 Kofleriaceae bacterium | reverse complement strand
GCGGCCTTGGCGATCGGCGGCGGCTGGATCCGGTAGTCGAAGTACGAGCTCGGGTTGCCGGCCGCACCGTCCATCGCGGCCCGCGCGACATTGTACATCTCACGCGCGGTCACGTAGTGCAGCTCCGTGCCGTTCCGCATGTAGCTCTGCAGGGCGCGATGCAGCGTGCGGCCGCCGTCGCCGAGCAGCGACGCCGCGGTGTTCTCGATCGCGCCGTGGGTGTGGACCTTGACGAACACCCACTCGGGCCGGCCCGCGATGTGGATGCCCTGGTCGATCCAGGTCTTGACCCGCGCCGCGGTCGGCGGATCGTTGCCGGTGATCGCGCCGTTCTCGATCCGGAGCCCGGGCGAGAGCCCGGTGCCCTTGCGCGCGATCGCGAGCGGCCCGGTGATCATCAGCAGCCGATCGTCGTGGTGTGCGCCAACGCGCGCCCGCTCGCCGTGATCGTATGCGCGGCGCCGGGTCAGATCGCCGGTCGGCCAGTAGATCTGGTTGACCTTGTCGGGTTGGCACGGATCGGGCGCGGACGGAAACGTGAGATCGACGTAGCAGCCGAGCTCGTGGAGCAGGGCCAGCTCGTCGTCGACGCCACACCACCGGCCGTCGGGCCGGCCGTTGGCCAGGCTCCAGTTGCCGTGGATGAACGCCCAGCGGAACCCGGTTGCGTCACGTGTGATGTGGCCATGCTGCGCGAACGTGCGCAGGTGCTCGGTGATCCGAGGTGCGAGCGTGTGCCGCGTATCGCCGTCATGGTGGAGGTGGAACTCGACTTCACCGAAGCCGGCGCGCACCAGGTCCGCGAGCCGCTCGAGGAACTGCGGCCGGTACTCCTCGCCGGGAAAGAACCAGCCGTGGCGCGGCGGCCGGCCATCGCTGTCCCGAAACTCGCCAAGCGCGGGGTATCGCTGGGCCCAGGCGTCGACGCGGCGGGTGCCAACGTCGTCAGGAGCGCCGCCCCACAGCGGCTCGTAATGATCGCACAGGGCGAACAGGATATGGCGTGGCCCGCGCGGCTGTGGCGCACGCGCACGACGCACGAGGTGACGGCCATAATCGGCAATCCAGTTGTGGAGGTTCTTTTTACGCAATCGTCCTAGCACGCGGCCTGCATGGTAGCGGGAATCAGGCCATCATGGATCTCTACGGACCACTGCTCGAGAAAGTCTTGTTCCCCGCGTTCGAAGCTGCGCGCGGTCGCCCCACGGTACCGCTGTTGCAGTTCCTGCGCGGCAGCGAGCACTGGTCGCTCGATGCGCTGCGCGACCTGCAGGCGGGGCTGCTCCGGCGGCTGATCCGCCACGCGACCACGCACACACCTTATTACCGCAAGCTGCTCGCCGACCGCGGCATGACCCCCGACGACTTCCGGTCGGTGGCCGATCTGCGGCACCTGCCGCTGCTCGATCGCGACACGGTGCGCGAGACGCTCGATGCGCGCACGGCCGAGACCCCGCGCTGGGTGGTCAAGAAGTCGACGAGCGGGACCACCGGCACGCCGGTGGTGGTCAAGTACAACGCCGAGTCGCGGCACTGGCGCGACGCGATCCGCTGGCGCGGCTATGGCTGGGCCGGCTACCACATCGGCATGCGCGCGCTGCACTACTGGGGTGCGCCGCCCGCCGCCGAGAGCTGGGTCGAGCGCGGCAAGCTCGCGCTCGACCGCCGGCTCAAGCGCGATCTCTACGTCGACTGCATCGTGCGCAGCGAGGCGGCGCTGGCGCGCGCCGTCCAGCAGGTGCAGGAGTTCCAGCCCGAGGTCATCGTCGCGTACGCCGCGGGCGCCGCCGCGCTGGCCCGGTACGTCAACGACAACGGCCTGCGCACCTGGCGTGACATCCCGGTGATCGTCGGCGCCGAGCGGCTATGGCCGCACGATCGCAACCAGATCGCGGCCGCGTTTGGCCCGGCGTTCGAGACCTACGGCTGCCGCGAGGTCATGCTGATCGGCGCCGAGTGCGAGGCCCACGACGGCATGCACACGTCGATGGAGAACCTGATCGTCGAGGTCGTGGTGCGCGAGCCCGGCGGCACGGTGCGGCCGGCCCGCCCCGGCGAGTCCGGCGAGGTGGCGATCACGGACCTGCACAACCTCGCGTGTCCGATGATCCGCTACATCACCGGCGACCTGGCGATCGCCCGCGCCGAGACCCGCTGCGCGTGCGGCCGCGGCCTGTCGTCGATCGGGGCGATCGATGGCCGCGTCACCGAGACCCTGCACGACGCCTCCGGCAACGCGGTCGGCGGCATGGTGTTCAACGTGCTGTTCGGCGTGATGGACCACGTCGCGCGCAACTTCCAGGTCGTGCAGAAGGCCGACGGCAGCGTGCTGATGCGCGTCGTGCCCAACGGCGGCGACCGGCTCCCCGAGAAGGAGCAGCGCGCGGTGTACGACGTCGCCGCCAAGTACCTGCATGGCACCCGGTTCGCGATCGAGTACGTCGATGAAATTCCACTCACTTCCGCCGGGAAGCGCAAGGTCGTCGTCGTCGAGCCTGCCGTCAGTAGCGCCGCCATGTTAGCGTGACGGCTTCGTGTTCGACCTGTACGGGCAGCTTCTCGCCAAGGCGCTGTTCCCCACGTTCGAGGCAGCCCGCGGCCGGCCCACGATCGGGCTGCTGCGGTCGTTGCACGAGACCGAGCGCTGGTCTCCGGGCGCGCTGCGCGACCTCCAGCTCGGCCTGCTCCGCCGCGTGCTGCGCCACGCGCACCGCCACACCCCGTTCTATCGCGCGATGCTCGACGAGCGCGGCCTCGCGGCCGAGGACTTCGACTCGGTCGACGACCTCGCGCGGCTGCCGCTGCTCGAGCGCGCCACGCTGCGCGCGAGCATCGACGAGCGCACCGCGCGCGTGCCGCCGCGGCCGGTGATCACCAAGACCACGAGCGGCAGCTCGGGCGAGCCGGTGGTCGTGCGCTACAACGCCGAGTCGCGGCACTGGCGCGACGCGGTCCGCTGGCGCGGCTACGGCTGGGCCGGCTACCGCATCGGCATGCGCGCGATGCATTACTGGGGCGCCGGGCCGTCGATCGCGACCTGGTGGAAGCAGAAGAAGGTCGCCGTCGATCACCTGGTCAAGCGCGACCTCTACGTCGACTGCACGCCGCGCGGCGCCGACGCGCTCGACGCCGCGGTCGCCGAGCTCCGGCGGTTCCGGCCGCACGTCATGGTCGCGTACGCCAACGGAGCCGGCGCGCTCGCCCGGCACGTCGAGGAGCGCGGCCTGCGCAACTGGGACGCGTTTCCGGTCCTGACCGGCGCCGAGCGGCTCCTGCCCCACGATCGCGCCGCGGTCGAGCGGGCGTTCGGGCCGGCGTTCGATACCTACGGCTGCCGCGAGGTCATGCTGATCGGCTCGGAGTGCGAGGCCCACGACGGCCTGCACACCTCGATGGAGAACCTGATCATCGAGCTGATCGTGCGCGAGCCCGGCGGCGCGGTGCGCGCGGCGCGCCCGGGCGAGTCCGGCGAGGTCGTGGTCACCGACCTCCACAACCTGGCGTGCCCGATGATCCGCTACGTCACCGGCGATCTCGCGGTCGCACGCGGCGACGCGCGCTGCGCCTGCGGTCGCGGCCTGGTCCGGATCGGGCCGATCGAGGGCCGCGTCACCGAGACCCTGGTCGACGGCCAGGGCCGCGCGGTCAGCGGCCTGGTGTTCAACATCGTGCTCGGCGTGATCGGCGGGTTCGCACGCAGCTTCCAGGTCGTGCAGCGCGGCGATCGAAGCGTCGTGTTCAAGGTCGTGCCGTTCCACGGCGACGCGGTGCCGGAGCGCGAGGCCAAGATCTTGCGCGACTACGCCGCGCGCTACCTGCCCGGCGTGCCGCTGACGATCGAGGTCGTCGGCGAGATCCCGCTGACCGCCGCCGGCAAGCGCCAGCCGGTCGTGGTCGAGCGCTCGGCCTGAACCGGCGCGGGTCGCCGCGCGTTTCCACGCTACGCTCCCGCGGTGACCGTCCCGCTCGTCCTGGTGACCGGCTTTCTCGGCGCCGGCAAGACCACGCTGATCAACCGGCTGCTCGCCCGGCGCAAGGCGCGCGGCGCGCCCGGCAAGCTCGGCGTGGTGGTCAACGAGCTCGGCGCGGTCGGGATCGACGGCGCGCTGCTCGGCGGCGAGACCGCGCGGCAGATCGAGCTGCCCGGCGGCTGCGTGTGCTGCGTGCTCGGCGACGAGCTCGACACCACGCTGCTCGAGCTCGTGGCCGGAAACCCCGGCCTCGAGGCGATCGTGCTCGAGACCACCGGGGTCGCCGAGCCGCTGCCGATCGCCTGGGCGATCGCGCGCGAGCCGGTGGCGCGCCAGGTCCGCCTCGCCGCGGTCGTGACGCTGATCGACGCCACTCACTTCCTGGCGTCGCGGCCAGTGTCCGCGTCGGTGGACGCCCAGGTGGCATACGCGGACGTGCTGCTGGTCACCAAGGCCGAGCTGACGACCGTCGGTTCTGACGCCGACCGTGCGGAATCTGTCGCGCGCACACTCGCGCCCAGGGCACTCGTACGCCGCGGTACCGTGGATGACCACGCCGCGTGGCTCGAGGCGGTGCTCGCCGACCCGCCGCTGCCGGGCGCGCCCGCGCCGCTCGCGCAACAGGTTTCCCAGCCATCCGGGGAGGTTAGCGAGCACGTACACGATGAACACTGTCGTCATCTCGACAGCCCGGCTGCACATGGAATCGACAGCGTCTGGGTCGCGATCGAGCGCGTCGTCGACCTCGAGGAGCTCGAGGATCAGCTGGCCGAGCTGCCGGCCAACTACGTGAGGATCAAGGGAATCGTTCGCGTGGCGGGCGACGGAGCCGCCCGCTGGGCCGCGGTGCATCGTGTCGGCCCGCGGGTGTCGAGCGAGCCGGTCGAGCCCGGCGAGGTCCAGCAAGCACGCATCGTTGCGCTCGGTCCGGGCGTTGAAGTCGCGGATCTCGCACGCTGTGTCGCGGCTGCCGCCATTTGACCTACGACCAAACGCGGACATACGCGGGCATCCGACTTGCTTGTCTAGTCGTACATCCGACATGAGCCGCCTCTTCCTCCGGACTCTCCCTCTGCTCTCCGCGCTGGCGGCATGTGGCCAAGATCGGATCGAGGTGCGTCAGGGCGAGAGCTCCGACTACAACCACGCCGCGCTCCTGTCCGCGGTCGACAAGTTCGTCGTGGGCGGCCGCACCCCGGAGGCCTTCGCCGAGCTGTCGCAGACGGTGATCGCGCTGCGCCCGGGCATGGATCAGACCGTCGCCAAGGAGGCCGAGCTCAAGCTGATGGTGCTCTCGCTCGCGCCGGTGCAGTCGGTCCACGCCAGGCCGATGCCCGATCAGGTCGCCACGCTGGCGCTCACGGTGTGGCCGACGCTGCTCGCGCCCGAGATCGAGGCCGATGACCTGGTCGTCAAGCACGATCCCCGGGCCACGAAGATGCAGCCGCTGCCGCGCGAGGACGCTCACGGCTATCTGATCCGGCTGTGCGGTGGGCCGCTGGCGTCCGACTGCAAGCAGGTCGTCCCCGAGCTCCAGGGCCCGATCGTCGCCTCGGTCGCGACCCGGCGCGCGACCGAGCGCGTGCGCAACGCGGTCGCCGACTGCGTGATGTGCGGCGCCGATCCGGGCTGGCACGAGGCCGTGCGCTCCTGGGAGGCGCTCGATCGCATGGCGAGCGCCTCGGTCAGCGACATCGTGCACCGCGCCGATCCGGACAACTGGCCGGTCGCCGGCAGCGCGGCCGAGCTCGATCCGCGGCTGCCCGAGGCCGAGATCGACCAGACCGGCCAGATCGTGATCGGCGGCCAGACCTACGGCGCGACCGACCGGGTCGCCGCGCTGCGCGACCTCCGCGGCGACAGCCCGGCGATCGCGCTGCACCTCCGGCCCGAGCTGTCGCTCGCGCAGGTCCGCGCCCTGCTCGGCGACGTCCGCAAGTCGGGCGCCGCCCGCGCGGCCGTCGTCGCCCGCGACGCGCACTATCCCTGGAACCGCAAGATCTACTGGATCGCCGACGGCTCGGGCAACCGCACCGGCCTGCGCCCCACCGACTCGCTGCAGCTCCTGCTCCACGCGACCGACGCCGTCGCCGGCCCCGGCACGATCGCCCGCGTCGACTGACCCGCTCGCTCGCCGGCGCGCCGACTGCAAATCGGCGCCCCGGACGGCGAGGGAGACGACGACCTGCGGGCCGCGCCGGCCTTCGGCTGTCGCGGTCAGCGGATTGACGGTATACTGCCGGTATGTCCCGTGTTTACTCCGCTCGCGTCCGTGGCGGCGTCGTCGTTCCCGACGGGGTGACACTTCCGGAAGGCATGGCAGTCACGATCGCGGTGAATGACGAGCGAGAGGCCGAGGCGGAGCTGACGGCTGCGGAGCTCGCCGAGCTGGATGAAGCGATCGCGGAAGCAGATCGTTCCGAGTCGGTGCCGTCGTCGGTTGTGCTGGCCGACCTCGATCGAATCGCTCGCGCAGCCAGGCGATAGCCGCCGCAATGGTCTTCGAGGTCCGCTGGATGGCTCGCGCCCGTCGTCAGGCCGCGGCGAAGCAGGAATGGTGGGTGGCGAACCGAGGGTCCGCACCGGGGATGTTTCGTGACGAGCTGGCTCGCGTGATCGGTCTCCTCGAGCACAACCCCGAGCTGGGAATTCGCATCAGAGGACGCGAGATCCGACGGCTACTCCTTCCCGATACCGAACACTTTCTCTACTACCGCGTGCGGCATCGCGCGAAGCGGATCGAGATCGTCGCGCTCTGGGGGGCGACTCGAGGATTCGACCCGCCGCTGCCGGCTCGGTAGCGGCTACTTCTTGCCTGGCTTGGCCAGATACGGAATGCCGAAGAAGGTGTGGACCAGGGATTCGTCGACTTCCTCGGTGACGAGGGCTTGCTCGTCGCGGACCAGGCTGCGCAGGTCGTCGTCGGTGAGGACGCGGGGCTTGCCGAGGCGGAGCTGA
>DASWRS010000062.1:0-41787 GCA_036403075.1 Kofleriaceae bacterium | reverse complement strand
GGTCGGTCGTGACCGTCAGGTCGTCGACGAACGCGGTCTCGGCCGTCATCGCCTGATCGCAGGTCCCGGACTGGAACCGCACCGAGAAGAACGCGCTCTGGTTGCGGCCGTGCAGCGCCGGGTTGAGGCAGACCAGCCCCTGATGCCACTGGCTGTCCTGGGTCGGGGTGAACGCCGGGCCGAACGCCGAGACGCTGAACCGGGTCAGGATCCCGGGCGCCGCGCGGTAGAAGAAGCTCAGCGCCGGCCCGGCGGCGCCGGACGCCGGCGGCGTGATGATGTTGGCCGACCACGTCGGATCGTTGCAGGTCGAGGTCTCGCTGAGCTGGAGCACGCCGTTGCCGCCGTGGGCCTGCGTCGGATCGCTCAGCGTGCGGGCGAGCGACTTGCCGGGCGCCGACGTCGCGCCGACCAGCTCGAGCGGCGATTCGAACCCCGGGTCGGTGATCGTGGCGTCGGTCCCGCAGCTCGCATCGTTGACGATCTTGACGCTATCGAACACGGTCTCGAGGTTGACCGGGTCGGTGCATGCGCCCGAGCCGGTGTTGACCGACGCGCTCAGGTTGACCACTGCGCCGCGCATGAACGGGGGGATGCACAGCCTGTGGGTCACGCCGGCGCCGGTCCCCCCGAGCGTCGGCAGGCTCAACCCGCCGAGCGTGACGTTGGTGGTCGAGAGGTTGGTGGCGCGGTGGTAGAACGACAGCGCCGGCGACGCCACCGCCCCGGAGATCGGGATCGAGATCGGGTCGACCACGGTCGGGAAGTCGCAGCGCTGGGCGACGAACAGCCGCGCGCCCTTGCTGCCACCCTCGCCGGCACCGGCCGCGAACGTGGCGGTCGACAGCCCCGAGCCGCCGACGAGCGTGAACACCCAGCCGCCGGTACCCTCGGCGTCGCCGTTCGCGGCCTGGCCGGGAGCCGGGCACTCGCCGGGGTTGGCCGGCACGACCTCGAGGTGGTCGACCGACAGGTTGCTGATCGAGCCGCACTCGAAGCCAATCCGGTTGGCCATCACCGTCAGCGTGATCGCCGCGCCGACGCCGGTGCTCGACTCGGGCGCGTACTGCCCACCGCCGAGGCAGATCCGCGCGGTGCGCCACGGCGAGCCGGTGGTCTGCTGGACCTCGCCGAACGCGGTATCGACGCCGATCGACGGCGTCAGCTGGTCGAACCGGCCGGAGAACTGGAACGACACCTGGGCCACCAGCGGCTCGGCGTGCGACAGCCGCGGCATCGTCACGCGCTGCGTGACCCGCGACAGCTTGCACAGCGCGTCGCCCGGCGCCCAGCGCGCCGCACCCGGATCCACCATCCCGGCCTGGTTCAGGCTGTTGTCGATCGTCGCCGCCCCGTCGATCGTCCACATCGTGGTGCTCGCGAACCCGGGATCCTTGATCACGCCGGACCACTCGCACGCGCCACCGGCATTCTTGCCGTAGCCGGCGACGCACGCGCAGGTCCGGCTCGCCCCCTGGTCATCGCACGCCGTGTGCGCCGCCGTGCAGTCGGTATCGACCCGGCACTCGCAGACCCCGGTGCACGGATCGGCATCGATCGGCGCATCGGGATTCCCGGGGACGACCTGACCACAAGCCACCAGCAACATCAGTGACCACGCATGACGCATCAAGGCTGACCTCCATCCTCCACGATAACGCAGGTACCGTGGATCACGGAGTCAGATCATGGTGTTTGCCCGGGTAGTCCTCGGAGAAACTAGCAATCTCGGGATTCTTCGTGTGGGGGGCTATCGCCTGTGAGCCCGAGTCTCGATCAGAGCGCGCCGCGCTTGGCCGGAGCTCGGCTGGTCCGGACGGTCGCCGCCGGCGGACGCGCGCCGGCATACAGCTCGAGTGCGTGGTTGGGATCATTGCGAATCGCGTCGTATCCGGACACGGAATCGGCCTCGAACATCGCCGCGGCGAAGATCGTGACGGTATCGGTCGCGCCAGGGCCGATCGCCGCGAGGTCGGCGGGCAGCGCGGGGAGGACGATATCCGCCGCCTCGGGGCCGAACAGCGTCCAGGTGAACGTCGTACTCACGTTGTTGGCATCCACGCGGCCATAGCGCGCCCCGATCGCGAAGATGTCGGGCTTGGCGCTGCTGGTGCCCGTGGTATCGAGCGGGACCACCAGCTTGCGGGTGGCGGGATCGTAGGTCGGAGAGTTGATCCAGGGCAGCAGCGTGGCGGCGACGTCGAGCCCGTAGGTCGCGGCAGTCCCGGGGATCGCCTGCCGGACCGTCTGGAACTGTCCGGCGGCCCCGCTCGCCTGGGTGAAGATCTGACCGCCGGCAGCCTGCGGTCCGGTCACGGTCATGGTCAGCGACGTGCCGGGCGACGCCATCGTCTGGTTGCTGTCGAAGCCGAACCCGTCGGGTATCAAGCGATTCATATCCAGATTGGTGATGATCGGATTGATGTTGGTGTAGGACACCGTAACGCTGCGCAGTCCCTGATAGCTACCGGTGATCGTGGTCGAGCCGCCGGGGACGAACGGGACACCGGCCTTGGCGATCGAGCTCAGTGGGCCATTGGCACCCTGGGCCACGACCACGAGCTCCATCGGGTCGCGCTTGCAGCTGTTGCTGATCGAGATCTTGGCCGGAGCCGGCGGACCGCCGGTGGCGGGTGCCGGGAACGGGATCGTTCCACACGGCGACACCACCGAGTAGCTGGTCGCACCGCCGAACAGCGGGTACGTGATCGTGAAGTCGCCGGCCACCGAGCCATCGCCGTTCTTGTTGCCGAGCACGATGTCGTCGCCGGGCTTGACGCCGAGCACGGTCTGGAGCTGGTACTGCGTGCTGACCAGCGCGATCGAGGTAACGCTCCCGCCGGGCAGGACGTCGGCGTTGGCCTTGCCCGCGGTGTCGGTCGCGACGCGCTTGACCAGCGAGCCGTCCGGATCGAGGAACACGACGTTGGCGCCGACCGCGGGTGCCCCGGTGCCGCCGGCATCGAGCACGGTGACGCGGACCGTGCCGCGGATCACACCGCCGCTATCCAAGCTCGGTCCCGGGGCGTCCGCGAGGTGACTGTCCTTGACCGAGCCGCATCCCGCGGCCAGCGCGAGGAGGAACCAGCAACTGCATCGTCGATACATCATCAGCATCGTACGTCAGCCGATGCTTTATCTTCTCTGAAACTTTGCGATCTAGCGCACGAAATTAAATTCAGGCGCGCGCGGCTGCCGTACGGATCTGCGCCAGCAACGCGGCCTTGGCGGTCGCGGGCAGAAACGAGGCGCGCGCGGCGTTCTCGGCGACGGTGACGAGCTCGGCGGCGGTGAGATCGAGCGCGGCGGCCGCGGCCCGGTAGTTGTCGGCGATGTAGCCGCCGAAGTAGGCGGGGTCGTCGGAGTTGATCGTGACCGCGACGCCGCGGCGCAGGAGCGTGGCGAAGTTGTGCGCGCGCAGGTCGGATACGACGCAGAGCTTGAGGTTGGACAGCGGGCACACGGTCAGCGGGATCTGCTCGCGGACGAGGCGCTCGACGAGGTCGGGATCCTCGTCGCAGCGCACGCCGTGGTCGATGCGCTCGACCCGGAGCAGGTCGAGCGCGTCGCGGATGTAGCCGGCAGGGCCTTCCTCGCCGGCGTGGGCCACGGGGCGAAGGCCCAGGGCGCGGGCCCGGGCGAACACGCGCTCGAACTTGCTCGGCGGGTTGCCGTGCTCGCCGGAGTCGAGGCCCACGGCGATGAAGTCGCCGCGGAACGGCAGCGCGGCGTCGAGAGTCGCCTCGGCCTCGGCCTCGGAAAGATGGCGCAGGAAACACAGGATCAGCTCGGAGGTGATGCCGTAGCGGCGCAGCGCGTCCTCCATCGCGTCGCGCAGGCCCGCGATCACGACCTCCATGGCGACGCCGCGCGCGGTGTGGGTCTGCGGATCGAAGAACAGCTCGGCGTGGACCACGTGATCGGCGTGGGCGCGCGTGAAGTAGGCCATCGCCAGGGCGTAGAAGTCGCGGCGATCGCGCAGCACGCTGCACCCCGCGTAGTAGAGATCGAGGAACGACTGCAGGTCGGAGAACCGGTAGGCAGCGCGAACGTCGTCGACCGAGCGGTACGGCAGTGCCATGCCGTGTTTTGCCGCGAGGCTGAACATCATCTCGGGCTCGAGCGTGCCCTCGATGTGGAGGTGGAGCTCGACCTTCGGGAGATGGCGGATCAGGCGGTCGCGGGCTGGGTCGATTGCGGTCACGTGGCCTACCTTACTACTTGCTGCTCGTCGAGGACGCCGGTACGGTCGCCAACCCCATGACCGACGACGCGACTCCCGAGACGCCAGCCGCGGCGCCGCCTGCGCCGATCCACTACGACCCGGTGCCGGACGTTGCGCACGAGCTCGGGCTTGCCCCGGGCGCCGTCGCCGCCGTCGTCGCGATGCTCGACGAGGGCAACACGGTGCCGTTCATCGCGCGCTACCGCAAGGAGCGGACCGGCGGGCTCGACGAGGTCCAGATCCGCGCGATCGAGGACAAGCGCGGCTACGTGGTCGAGCTCGAGTCCCGACGGGCGGCGATCCTGGCGTCGGTGGCCGAGCAGGGCAAGCTCACTCCGGAGCTCGAGGCCCGGCTGCGCGCCGCGCGCGGCAAGTCCGAGCTCGAGGACCTCTACGCGCCATACCGGCCGCGGCGCAAGACCCGGGCGTCGGTCGCGCGCGAGCGTGGCCTCGAGCCGCTCGCCCGGCGGATCCTGGCGCAGGCCGGCGACGGCGACCCGGCGGCCGAGGCGGCCGGGTTCGTCGGCGAGGCGGTGGCGAGCGCCGACGACGCGCTGGCCGGCGCGCGCGACGTCGTCGCCGAGATGCTCGCGGACACCGCCGAGATCCGCGCGTTCGCGCGCCGCGAGTACGCCGACCACGGCGAGCTGGTGTCCGAGGTCGTGCCCGGCAAGGGCGACGAGCCGACCAAGTTCGAGCAGTACTACCAGTTCCGCGAGGCGGTGAAGACGATCCCATCGCACCGCTTCCTGGCGATCCGCCGCGGCGAGGCCGAGGGCGTGCTGCGCGCCCACGTGGCGGTCGACGCCGCGCGGGTCGAGGCCGGGATCCTCCGGCTCGCCCGGCTCGATCGCAGCTCGCCCTGGGCCGCCCAGCTCGAGCTCGCGGCGGCCGACGCGCTCAAGCGCCTGCTCGCGCCCAGCGTCGAGAACGACGTCCGCGCCGAGCTCAAGCAGCGCTCGGACACCGGGGCAGTCGACATCTTTGCCGATAACCTGCGGAACCTCATGCTCGCCGCGCCGCTCGGCTCGGCGTCGGTGATCGGGGTCGATCCGGGGCTGCGCACCGGCTGCAAGTGCGCCGCGATCGACGCGACCGGCAAGTTCCTCGGCACCGTGACCGTGTACATCACCCAGGGCGACGCGCAGCTCGCCCGGGCCAAGGAGGAGTTCCTCGCGTTCGTGACCCGGTTCGCGCCGCGCGCGATCGCGATCGGCAACGGCACCGGCGGGCGCGAGGCCGAAGCCTTCGTCAAGCGCACGTTCGCCGAGGCCGGCCTGCGCCCGGCGCCGGCCCCCGCATCGGCCGCGGCCGCGGACGTAGGGGAAGATGGCGCGGCGCTGGTGACCTCGGGGCCGTTCGTGGTCCAGGTCAACGAGGCCGGCGCGAGCGTGTACTCGGCGTCCGACCTGGCGCGCGAGGAGTTCCCCGAGCTCGATCTGACGATCCGCGGCGCGATCTCGATCGCCCGGCGGCTACAGGACCCGCTCGCCGAGCTGGTGAAGATCGAGCCCAAGTCGATCGGCGTGGGCCAGTACCAGCACGACGTGCACCAGCCGCTGCTCGCCAAGAAGCTCGGCGACGTGGTCGAGGACTGCGTCAACCACGTCGGCGTCGAGCTCAACACCGCCAGCGCCCAGCTGCTCGGCTACGTCGCCGGCATCGGCAAGGCGCTGGCCAAGAAGATCGTGGTCTACCGCGACGGCCACGGCGCCTTCGGCTCGCGCGCGCAGCTGATGGAGGTCTCGGGCCTGGGGCCCAAGGCATTCGAGCAGGCGGCCGGCTTCCTCCGGATCTCCGACGGCGCGTACCCGCTCGATCGCTCGGCGGTGCACCCCGAGCGCTACCCGCTGGTCGAGCGGATCGCCACCGATCTGGGGGCCACGCTGCCGCAGCTGATCGGTAACCAGGAGCTGGTCGACAAGATCGACTTCTCGAAGTACGTCTCCGACGAGGTCGGCGAGCCGACGCTGCGCGACATCGCCGCCGAGCTGGTCAAGCCGGGCCGCGATCCGCGCGCCGAGTTCTCGCCGCCGAAGTTCCGCGACGACGTGACGGCGATGGAGGACCTCAAGGTCGGCATGGTGCTCGAGGGCATCGTGACCAACGTGACGGCGTTCGGCGCGTTCGTCGACATCGGCGTCCACAACGACGGCCTGGTCCACGTCTCGCAGCTCGCCCAGCAGTTCGTCAAGGATCCGGGCGAGGTGGTCAAGGTCGGCCAGAAGCTGACGGTGCGCGTGCTCGAGGTCGACCACCAGCGCAAGCGGATCGCGCTGTCGGCGCGCAAGGTCGGCGCGCCGCCGCAGCAGCGGCCGCCCCGGCGCGACGACGGCGGTGGCGGCCGGGACGCCGGTGGCAGGGAAGGTGGGCAGCGCCCGCCGCGCAACCGCAACCGCGGGCCGCGGCCACCGCAGCACGCCGGTGACGGCGGAGGTCCGCCGGGCGGCGGCGGAGGTCCGCCGGGCGGCGGCGCGCACGGCCCGGGCCCCGGCCATGACCAGGGCGGCGGTCAGGGTCAGGGCCAGGGCCGGCCACGGCGCGACGACCGGCGCGGCGGTGGACCGGGGCGCGAGACGCGCCAGTGGGGAGACCGTCCACATGGGCCACCATCGGGGGTCCCACACGGCGATGCGCCGCCGGGCGAGCGTCCGTCCGCCGAGGCGCGCGGAGATCGCGGTCCGCAGGGCGATCGCGGCCCGCAGGGCGATCGCGCCCCGCAGGGCGATCGCGCGCCGCAGGGCGATCGCGGCCCGCGGCGCGACGACCGTGGCCCGCGGCGTTATGACCGTGGCCCGTACGGCGATCGCGGCCCGCAGGGCGATCGTGGCCCGCAGGGCGGTCCGCAGGGCGATCGCGGTTCGCAGGGCGATCGCGGTCCATACGGCGATCGTGGCCCGCAGGGCGGTCCGCAGGGCGATCGTGGCCCGCAGGGCGATCGCGGTCCATACGGCGATCGTGGCCCGCAGGGCGGTCCGCAGGGCGATCGTGGCCCGCAGGGCGATCGCGGTTCGCAGGGCGATCGTGGCCCGCAGGGCGATCGCGGCGCCTACGGGGATCGCGGCGCATACGGCGATCGCGGCCCGCAGGGTGATCGCGGCCCGCAGGGCGATCGCGGCCCCGGCGACCGCGGCCCGCAGGGTGATCGCGGCCCGCAGGGCGACCGCGGCCCGCAGGGTGATCGCGGCCCGCAGGGCGATCGCGGCCCCGGCGACCGCGGTCCGCAGGGTGATCGCGGCCCGCAGGGCGACCGCGGCCCGCAGGGTGATCGCGGCCCGCGGCGCGACGATCGCGGTCCGCAGGGCGATCGTGGTCCGCGGCGCGACGATCGTGGTCCGCAGGGCGACCGCGGTCCGCGGCAGGGCCGCGATGACCGTCGCCCCGAAGGGCCTCAGAGCGGCTGGGGTGTGTCGGGCTTCACCAACAACCCGTTCACCAAGCTGCAGGGCAAGGACAACAAGGGCCGGTCGTAGTCGCGACGCGGGGGCCCCGGCAGGGCCCCCTGGGTCACGATCGATCGTGCCGTCGCCGGCGACGACGGCGCTCGGTCACTGGCAAGGCGTGCCGTTGATCGAGAAGCTCGGCGGCACTCCGCTCGGGCCATTCGCCGTGAAGCCGACGTCGTTGTAGCTGGCACCCGGCGCGATGCTCGCGTTGTACGACAGGTTGGTCACCGTGACGGCGGCGCCGCTCTGTGTCGCGTTGCCGTTCCACAGGCTCGCGACCTGCTGGCTGCCGGGGAACGTCCAGGTCAGCGTCCAGCCGTTCAGCGGCACCGCGCCGGTGTTCTGGATGCTGAGCGCGGCCTGGAACCCGGTCGACCACGCGTTGCCGATGGTGAAGCCGACATGGCAGGCGCCGGTCCCGCCGCCGCCCGTCACGGCGCTGACGCGGGTCAGCGCCGATGATCCGGCCGCATCGACCGCCAGGACCACGAAGTGGTAGGTCGTCGAGGCGGTCAGGCCGGTGCTGGCGCTCGACGTCGTGGTGAGCCCGCTCGAGATCAGCGTCGCGGCCGACGGCGTGAAGTTGGCGGTGGTACTGCGGTGGACGGTGTAGGTCACCGAGCAGTTCGGCGGCGCCGTCACCGCGCCCCAGGTCAGGCCGATCTGGCTCGCCGAGGTCGCGGTCGCGACCAGGTTGGTCACCGGCGCGGGCACGACGGTGCAGTTGCCGCCGCCGCCCGTGGTGACGCTGGCCCGGGCGATCGCCACCCCGGCGGTGTCCGCGGCCTCCACGATGTAGAAGTACGTGGTCGACGCCGCGAGGCCCGTGTCGGCGAACGAGGCCGTGGTCAGCGCCGGGGCGATCAGCGTCGCAGCCGACTGCGTGAAGTTGGCGGTGGTGCTGCGGTACACGTTGTACGAGACCGAGCAGTTCGGCGGCGTCGGCACCGCGGTCCACGACAGGTTGACCTGGCTCGACGAGGTCGCGGTCGCGGTGAGCGCCGACGGCGCCGACGGCGGGGTCGTGCAGCTCGGGGCGCCGCCGACCACCGGGAGCGCGTTCTGGACCAGCTGGACGAACTGGTTGTGGAACCAGTGGCCGGACAGCGGGGCGTTCGGCAGCGCGTTGGAGAGCACGTTGTACTGGGTGAGGAAGGTCGGATCGCACATCCGATCGAAGCCCTTGCCCTCGTTGTTGGCGATCAGCGAGCTCGCGCCGTCGGAGTCGCCGGGCGGCTTGACCCAGACGAAGGCATCGAGGTGCGACGCCGGGAAGCCGGGCGGCGCGGCTTGCGGTGGCTCGCCCAGGCCGGCACCGCTCTGGTTACACCACAGGCCGCGGTGCTGCCGCGGATCGATCTTCGACGCGTTGACGAACGTGTTGAGATCGGTGCTGGGGCTGGCGGCGGTGGGCCGGCCGGGGCCGCCCCAGCCGTTGCGCGAGGTGTCGGTCAGAAACCCGATGTTGGCGGGCCAGCCCGCGGCGGTGAACCGCGCGTAGAGATCGGCGGTGAAGCTCGCCTCGTCGATGTCCGGGTCGAACTGGAAGAAGTTGGCCGACATCACCGGCTGGCCGCCGATGGTCTGGGTCGCGGTCATGAACGGCTCGTGCAGCGAGGTGTCGTTCGCGGTGTTGGTGACAAAGCCATCGACGCTGGCGAGCTTGGCGACGGTGGCGTTGGCGACCTGCGTGAACAGGGTCACCGCCCCGCTGGCGTTGTTCGGCCAGCCCAGCCAGCCGGAGTGGCCGATGTCGAGGTAGGTGTAGACGTTCGGCAGCGCGTGCAGCTTGTCGAGCGCGTACTGCACGCCCTGCGCGTAGATCCCGGTCGAGTTCGCCTGCGCGCACTCGGGATCGCTCAGGTTGGTGACCAGGTTGGGCAGGCTGTCGGGCTCGATCACCGTCACGATCCGGATGCCCTGGTACGCCGGGCGGCCCATGATGCTCGCGATCGCATCGATGTACTGGGTCTTGTACTGGGTCAGGCCCGCGGCGGTGAGCGGGATCTCGCCATTCGATGCCAGCGCGGCGCAGTCGCGGCCCGGCAGGTCGTAGATCACGAACTGCGCGATGATCGGCGTCGTGCCCTGGCGCTGCGCCAGTGCGTTGTCCAGGTGCTGCTGCAGGCCGGCCGCGTCGGTGCCCCCGGCGATCGCCGCGATCCGGTCGAGCCAGACGAACGTGGGGGTCTGGGCGACGATCTGCATCTTCGCCCGCAGCGCCGTGTCCTGGGTCTGGACGATCGAGGTTTGCACCTTCGCGGCGTAGTCGGGGTTCTTGTATACCGTCGCTCCGATGAACGGATTATCGACGTGAGTCTGGGCGAATGCTACCGACGGCATGATGCCGAGAAGGACGGCGAGCATCCAGAGTACGGGTCTTGTGAAGGTCTTCATGATCGAGCCTTTCGCTTATTGCATCAGCCGTTGCAGCAGCAGGAGCTTGTCGTTGTTCCAGGTTCGCCAGTCGTCCAGCAGGACACCGCCGGTGTCGCCGGAGTTCGGATTGACAGCCCAGTAGAAGTTGCTCTTGGTACCCTTGTTGATCAGGTACGTGACGTAGCTGTCCTGCCACAGCTTGTCGTTCTGGGCCGGCGCCGAGCTCGTGGTGTACCTGCCGCCGAATTCGCCCGCGACCACGGTGAAGCCCTGGCCGACGAGGTGCCCGTACAGCGTGTCCCAGATCCCCGGCATGTTCGCCGGATAGCTCGGATCGGAGAAGTAGCCCTGCGCCGCCACGCTCGGACCGTAGGTGTGCGGACTGAACACCAGACGGTTCGCGGGAATGCCGGGGATCGCGGCGGCCTCGAACAGGTTGCCACCCCAGTTGGCCGCAAACCCGCCGGTCGGCGACGCGTTTGCCACACCCTCGACCCAGATCGCGATGTTGGGATTGACCGCGAGCACCGCCTGACCGCCCTGCGAGACCAGGTTGGCCCACGCCGACCAGGTCAGCAGATGGGGCTCGTTCGTCAGGTCGATGCCGATCATGTTGGTGAACGTCCGCGACAGCGTGGCGAGCGTCCGCAGGTCCGCGAGCCAGCGGTCGAGCGAGTACCCCGAGCACGCGATCGGGCTGCCGGGCAGGCCGGCGCCGAGCTGCGCCGGGTTGCAGGTGTGGAAGTCGACCAGGACGAACATGCCCGCGGCCTGGGCCTTGGCCAGGGCGTACTCGAGCGCGACCCGGCCGTCCTTGCCGGACAGCGGGGCGAAGTCCTCGCCGTTGCCCGGGCCGCCGGTGATCGGAAATCCCGGGTTGATGGTCTCGGGCGAGACCGGGAGGCGCAGCGCGTTGAACCCCTTGCTCTTGAAGTCGGCCAGGAACTCGGCGAGCGGGCGGCCGGTCCACAGGCCGTGAAGCACGTGGTTCGAGGTCTCGAGCCCGAACCAGTTCAGCCCGAACAGCTTGATCTCGCTCCCGTCCTTGAACAGCTTGCCGCCCGACGCGGTGTATCCGGTGCCGCCGCCACCGCCGCCCGCGATGTTGACGACCACCGCCACCGCCGCCGAGGTCGTGGCGTTGTTCGCGCCGTCGACCGCCCGCGCCGTGTACGTGTGCGTGCCGTTACTGGCCGAGGTCAGGCCGACCGACGCCGAGAACGGCGACGACGTGTCGGTGGTCAGCAGGGTCGCGCCGTCGAAGAACTCGACCCGTGCGACCCCGACGTTGTCGGCCGCGGTGGCGCTCAGCGTGATCGATCCGGCGGTGGTGACCCGGGTGCTGGACGCGTTCAGCGACACCGTGGGCGGCGTGCGATCACCGCCGCCGCCGCCGCCGCCACCGATCGTGATCGCCTGGTTGTTGATCCGGACGCTGACGATCGTCGAATCGACGAACGTGCCACTGCCGGGGAATCCGACCTCCCAGGTCTGGCCGGTCACGATCGGGCTGGACGGCATCCAGCTCGGCTGGGTCGCGGTGTGCCCGCCGCCGGCATCCGGAGCCGAGATGTTGCCGTTCCACGGCGCCCCGGAGATCGAGGCGCTCCCGCCGAGCCGGAACACCACCTCGAACGACGTGATCGGCGACGGGAAGCTGGTGTTGGTGATCCGCACGCCGCCGTTGAACCCGCCGCTCCACACGTTGGTGGTGACCACGTCGACGGTGACGCCGCCGCCGGATACCGCGAGCTCCGCCGCGCCGGCGCCGGTGGTGTCCTGGCCCGCGCACGCCGGCGCGCCCAGGACCAAGCCGAGCGCCAGCATGAGCCGGGGCCCAGAGCATGTCATTGACAGAACCATGAGGGATCTCCTTTCGAGAGCGAGTCGAGAGGTCCAGCGCGAGTCGAGAGGTCCAGCGCGAGAGGTCGAGCGCGAGTCGAGAGGTCGAGCGCGAGTCGAGATCACGGGCAGCTGGGAACAACGACAACGTCATGTGACGTGTTCCAGACGGCGAGTGCGAGTGCGAGTGCGATTGCTGGTGTGATCAGTTGCGTGCAATAGCTTCTGGGTTTGTATTGCGATGTCAGGTGCAGGCGCGATCCGCCCACACGACCCCCGCGATCTGGGCTCAGCTCGAGCAACCCGCTGCGGGTCCGGTGGTCTGGTCGAACCCGCCAGCACGGAACGGCGTCGGATGGCTGGCTATGAGAGCGCTCTCATGGCGACGGTTCAACAAACGCATGGATGGTTCCACATGAAGTCAGGGCGATTCGTGCCGCGCTGCGGGGCGGTGCCGGGCGGCGCTGCCGGAAGCCCGGCACTCGAGCTAGGCTGAGATTCGGCCTCCGACGCGGCAAATGCAAGATGTATTGTGAACGTTTTGTTTCCGGGAGGTGCCGCAAAGTAGCGCGCGACGACGTCGCCAATCGCGCCGAGCTTCTTTGCTTATTATATCTGTAATTCGACCTACGACCAGAATCGAGAATAGACGCGAGCGCGTTATCCAGTTGTGGCCAGTAATTGGCCAGTGTGTCCAGTAATTGGCCACGCCGAGGTCGGCTGTCCTCGGTAATCGGTCCGGCGGTCACGAGCACGACGGCCGCGATCAGGCCGACGAGCGAGTCACCAGCTCGGTAGGGAGGATGATCGTCCTGGGGGTGCCTTCCGGATCCGCGAGCCGGTGGAGAAGCAACCGCACCATCTCCTGGCCGAGCAGCTCGACCGGCTGGCGGATGGTGGTCAGCGGTGGGTCGGCGTACGCGGCGAGCGGGGCGTCATCGAACCCCACGATCGCCACATCGTCCGGTACCCGCCGGCCGAGATCGCGCAAGGCACGCAGCGCTCCGATGCCCATCAGGTCCGAGGCGACGAACACGCCGTCGATCTCCGGCGTCTGCTCGAGCAGCAGCTTGATGCTGCGGTAGCCGGCCGCCTCGGTGAAGTCTCCGTGCGTGACGCGCTCGGCCGCGGCCGGCATCCCCGCCGCCCGGGTCGCGTCGACGTAGCCGCTCAGCCGGTCGATGCCGGCGCTCATGTCCAGCGGACCGGCCACGGTGGCCAGGCAGCGGCGGCCGGCGGCGACGAGGTGCCGCACCGCCTCGCGGCCGCCGCCCGTGTTGTCGGCGTCGACGTAATCGGCGCGCCGTCCGGACGGCGGACGTCCCATCGCCACGATCGGCACCCCGGCCGCCATGATCGCGGTGGGCATCGGGTCGTCGCCGTGCAGCGAGATCAGCAGCGCTCCGTCGACGTGTCCGTTGCACACGTAGCGCAGCGCGCGCTCGCGCTGCTGGTCGCCACGCGCGTGGAGCAGGACGAGCTGCAGGTCGGTGGTGGACAGCGCGGCGTTCACGCCGCGCAGCACGTTGGCGAAGAACGGGTCCTCGAACACCGTGTCCGGCCGCTCGTGCATGATCAGCACGAGCGTGTCAGTGCGGCGGGTCACCAGCGTCCGGGCGGCCCGGTTCGGCACGTAGCCGAGCGCGTCGATCGCCTTCATGACCGCGGCCTGGACCTCCGGCGAGACCTTCGGCGACCCGTTCACGACCCGCGACACGGTCGCGCGCGACACACCCGCGAGCTCGGCGACGACCTCGAGCGTGGGTAACCGGCGAGGCCGGCCGTCCGGTGCACCTGGCGCTTCCGTGTCGGTCACGTCGAGTCCCCGGCCTCGCGGTGGGCCTGGATCAGCTTGGCATACCACCGGGCGCTGGACTTGAGCGTGCGGTGCTGCGTGGCGAAGTCGACGTGCAGGAGCCCGAACCGCATCCGGTAGCCTTCCGCCCATTCGTAGTTGTCCATGAGCGACCACGCGAAGTAGCCGCGCACCGCCACGCCTTCGCGCACGGTCGCACGCACGACGTCGATGTGGCGGGCGATGTACCCGCGGCGGTCCGGGTCATCGATGGTTCCATCCGCCGACACCGCGTCGTGGAAGGCGGCCCCGTTCTCGTGCACGTACAACGGTACCTCCGGATAGTCGCGGTGCAATCGGCGCAGCATCGCGGCGAAGCTGTGCGGGCGCACCGGCCAGCCCAGCGCGGTGACGTCCTCGGTCGTCCCGACCTGGATGACGGCGTCGCCGGGGATGAACGGCGAGTGGCGGCGGCCGTCGGACCCGGCCGCGACGATGTGCGGCGCATAGTAGTTGACGCCGATCCAGTCGATCGGCGCCGCGATCAGCCGGGCGTCGTCGCCGATCACCGGCAGCTCGGCGCCGGCGCGGGCGAAGTCTTCGACCACGTCGTCCGGGTAGCGGCCGCGCAGCAGCGCATCGAGGAACACCCGGTTCTGCTGGCCATCGACCAGGCGGGCGGCGTCGTGCGCGCCCGGCGAATCATCCGCCGGTTCGGCCGGGATCAGGTTCAGGCTGATGCCGACCTCGGCCGCGCCATGCGACCGGAGCGCCGCGGTGGCCAGACCGTGGCCGAGCAACAGGTGGTGCACGGTACGCACCGCGATCACCGGGCTCTGGATCCCGGGGGCGTGGCGGCCGGACATGTGGCCCTCGAACGCGCTGCACCACGGCTCGTTCAACGTCGACCAGTGCCGCACCCGATCGGCCAGGGCATCGCCGATCAGCGCCGCGTAGTCGGCGAAGTGGTAGGCGGTGTCGCGCTCGGACCAGCCTCCCTGATCCTGCAGGTCCTGCGGCAGGTCCCAGTGGTAGAGCGTCGGCCAGGGATCGATGCCGGCCGCCAGGAGCTCGTCGACCAGCCGATCGTAGAACGCGATGCCTGCCGCGTTCGCCGCGCCTCGCCCGGCCGGCACGACGCGCGGCCATGCCACCGAGAACCGGTAGGCGCCCAGGCCGATCTCGGCCATCAGGCGCACGTCCTCGGCGTGGCGGTGATAATGGTCGCAGGCCGGGTCGCCGGACTGGCCGCGCCAGGTCTTTCCGGGCGTGGCCGCGAAGCTGTCCCAGATGCTCGGCCGTCGGCCATCGGCCGTGACCGCGCCTTCGATCTGGTAGGCCGAGGTTGCGGCCCCCCAGACGAAGTTGGCGGGGAGCTCCACGGCGGCTCGGGCGGCCAGGACATCGGGGTCGGTTTCGTCCCCAGCCTGCGTGTGGTGCCGGGGGGGCTCCCCGGCGAGCTTGATTGCGCTGATCGTCATCATCCTTTGACCGCACCTTCCATGACCCCGCCGATGATCCTCTGGCCGAAAATTCCGAAGACCACGAGGATCGGCAGGGTCGCGAGCGCCGTACCGGCGAGAACGAGCGTGTAGTCCATGTAATGTCCGGCGGCAAGCGTGCTGAGCGCCACCTGCACCGTGGGGTTCTGTGGGCCGAGCACGATCACCGGCCACATGAAATCGTTCCATGCCTGCATGAAGGCGAGCAGACCCAGCACCGCCATCGCCGGGCGCAACGCCGGAAGCACGACGTGCCAGTACAGGCCCCAGCTGGTGCAGCCATCCATCCGGCCGGCCTCGAGCAGCTCGTCCGGCACCGCCTGCAGCGTGTACTGCCGCATGAACACGACGCCGAAGCCGGTCACCGCGGTCGGAGCGATGACCGCGACCAGGTTCTGCGCCCAGCCGAGCGCCTGCATCTCGATGTAGAGCGGGATGACGCCCAGCTGGACCGGGCACATCATCGTGGCGATCACCACCAGCAACAGCGCGTTGCGCCCGCGAAACCGCAGCTTGGCAAACGCGAAGCCCGCCATCGAGCAGAACACCAGCATGCTGGCCGTGATCGAGCCGGCGACGATGAACGAGTTGCCCAGCGCCCTGGCGAAGTCGACGGTGGCGAACACCCGCCGGGCGTTGGCCAGGAAGTTTCCTCCGGGCAGGAATGGAGGCGGGGTCTGGCCGATCGCCTCGTTGGTCTGCGATGCGACCGTGAACGTCCAGTAGATCGGAAACGACGACAGCAAGATGATGAAGATCAGGAACGGATAGCGGGTGATGCGCGAGCCCTGCGCCACGGCCGTCATGCCGCGGTCCCTTCGGGGCCGCCCGCTTGCCGCGTGACGACGTAGCCGATGGCAGCCAGCACGAAGGTCATGACCACCATCACCCAGGCCACCGCGGCGCCGTAGCCCATGTGGCCGAGGCGGAAGCCCTCCTCGTACATGAACAGCGCCATGGTCTGGAACTGCCTCGCCGAGCCGCCGCTCACGCTGCCCGGCGAGGTGTCGAACAGCAGCGGCTCGGTGAACAGCTGCATCTGGCCGATCAGCGAGACCAGCGCGGTGAACGCGATCGTCGGCCGGAGGGCAGGGAGCGTGATGTGCCACAGCTGGCGCCAGGTGCCGGCGCGGTCCAGCGCCGCTGCCTCGAACTGTTCCTTCGGGATCGCCTGCATGGCCCCGAGGTAGATGAGCGCGTTGTAGCCGGTCCATCGCCAGATCACCATGATCGCGATCGCGGAGCGGGACGTCCAGTCCCCGGCCTGCCAGTCGATCGGCCCGACCCCGACCACGCCGAGCAGCCAGTTGACGACGCCGAAGTCGCGGCTGAACAGCTGGGCGAAGACCAGCGCCACCGCCACGATCGACGTGACGCTGGGCAGGAGCACGCCCATGCGGAACACGGTCCGGAGCCGCATCGCCGCGTTGAGGAGGTGCGCCAGGATCAGCGCGAGCACCAGCTGCGGCACCGAGCACATCACCATGAACAGGAACGTGTTCTTGACCGCGTTCCAGAAGTAGTCGTCGCCAATCAGCTCGCGATAGTTCGCCAGGCCTGTGTAGGTCTCGATCCCGGGACTCAGCAGATCCCGGTTGGTCAGCGAGACGTATCCGGTATAGAGGATCGGGAACAGACCGAAGCCGATGAACAGCACGAAGAACGGCGCGATGTAGAGGTACGGGGCGATCCGGCGGTCGGCCCAGCGCAACAGCCGCCGCGCCGGGTGCACGGGGCTGGGATCCAGCGCCGGGCGAAGGCGAGCCACGGGTTCCGGGCGACTGCGAGCGGTCATGGTCAGAGGGTCTCCTGCCGCGGAAGCTGTCGTCGGTGCGGCGATCCCGCTGGGCGGTCGTGCAGCGCCCGGCGCGGAGTCGCCGCCATCCTAGCTCAGCGCGCGGCCCGCGCGGCGTCCTTGATCGCCTGCGCGAATGCCTCGTCCGGCTTCTGACGGCCCTGCTCGACGCGCGTGATGCCGTCCTCCATCGCCTTGCGGATCGGCCCGTGCTTCTCGCCCTGGTACTGCGGCTTCAGGTTGACGGCGGATTCGCCGAAGATCTTGCCGGTCTGGGCGTCGTTGAAGAACGGATTCTTGAAGCTCTCGACGCTCGGATCGTGCATCGCGGGGATCGCCGATGGGAAGTTCCCCACCTCCTTGAACACGCGCACCTGCTGGGCCGGCGCGGTCAGGAACGCGGCGAGCTCGTAGGCGGCCTTCTGGTGCTTGCTCTGCGCCGGGATCGTGAGCCACGAGCCGCCCCAGTTACCGGCGGCGCCGGGCACCGCGGCGATGTTCCACTTGCCCGCCGTCCCCGGCGCGTTCTCCTTGATGTATCCCTGCATCCAGGCGGGGCAGGTGATCGTCGCGAAGCTGCCCTTCTGGAACGCGGTGACCCAGTCCGGCTGCCACGCGACCAGCTTGGCGGACAGGCCCTGCGCGATCGCCTTCATCGTCAGATCCCAGGCCGCCTTGATGCCCGGGTTCTTGCTGACGATGACCTCGTTGGTGCCCGGCTCGTAGTAGCTCTTCTCGAACTGGAACACCTGACCGTTGTAGAGGTTGGTCGCCGCGTCGAAGAACGCCGCGCCGGTGTTCGCCGCCTTGAACTTGATGCCGGTCTCGACGTACTTGTCCCAGGTCGGCCACAGCGCGCTCACCGCCGCCGGATCGGTGGGCAGCTTGGCCTTGGCGAACACGTCGGTGCGGTAGCACATCGCCAGGCCGCCGACGTCGGTGCCCAGGCCGATCTGCTTCTTGCCGTCGGCCGACAGCGAGCCGGCCCACTTGAACGGCGCGTAGTTCGACGCGAGCTCGCCCGCGCCGAAGTCGAGCAGGTTGACGAACTGCTCCGGCCTGGCCTTGAGCTGGGCGATGAAGCCCTCATCGACCGCCTCGATGTCCGCGGCGCCGCTGCCGGCCGCGAGGTGATTGATGAGATTGCTGTGGTGCGTGTTGTACTCGCTCACGCTCTCGACAATCTCGATGTTCGGATGACTCTGCTGGTACTCGGCGTAGAGCGGTTTGTAGCCGAAGACGCCAAAGTCATTGATCGTGAGCGTGATCTTTTCGTTGGTCGCGGTCGCCGGTTTGGCCTCGGCCTTGGCGCCCGGCTCGCCCGGGGGGGCCGTCGTCTTCTCCGCGGTGACGACCTTGTCCGAGCCCTGGCCTGCGGAAGACCCGCTCTTGCCGCATCCCGTGGCCATCACGCCGGTCGCCGCGAAGGCGGTGAGGACGACGACCGAATCCAGGTTCGCGAATTGCCGCATGTATCTGATCATGAACAGCTTCTTTCGCTGTGATGCCCACGCCCCGGGTGACGTGGGAGCGCTCTCATCGCGGTACTTTGCCACCGCGCCCGAGGCGAAGTCAAGCCCGTTTGTGGGCGGCGACGATCGGGCGCCCGCTCCGCATCCGGGCAGCCTCGGCTCGGACAACGCCGAGCTCGATGCGCCGAGTCCGGGGCTGGAGAGTGCTCCGCGCGTGTGCCGGGCAGACGTAGACCGGACGCGGATCGGACGCGGATCGGACGCGGATCAGACGTGGATCAGAAGTGGCCGGACTGGACGAAGCCCTGGCCGCCCGCGGTGTACGTCACCGTGTAGGTGTCCCCGCTCGTGGGATGGACGGTGCCCGTTCCCCCGGCCTGCGCGGCGAACACGCGATTGGTGGCTGGACCGAGCGTCTGGCCCGCGGCGAGCGTGAACTGGTAGGTGATCGCGGTGCTGGTGGTGGTGTTGCTCTGGGTGATCTGGGAGCCCACCGTGTTGTACTGGCTGGAGAAGCTGACGCCGGGGGTCCGCTGGACCGTGATGGTGACGCCGAGTGCGGTCAGGTTCGCCGTGCTGGTGATCCGGACCTGCGCCTCGTTGAACCACGGGCCGCTGGCCGCGACCACCGGCGTGACGGTGACGGCCCCGGTCTGGGTGGCGCTGGTGACGGTCAGGCCGACCGGCGCGGTCCGGGTCAGCCCGCCTCCGGCGCCGGACACGATGAGCGTGGACGCCCCGGTCGGTGCTGTCGCCGCCGCGCACATGGTGAGGACGGTGCTCGTCCCCGTCGTGGCCGCGGGGCTGAAGCTCGCGGTGACGCCGCCGGCGACGCCCGCAGCGGTGAAGGCGACGCTGGCGGTGAAGCCGCCGGTCCTCGCGACGCCGATCGCGGTCGTCCCGCACGCGCCCTGCGCGACGATCAGGCTCGCGGGGCTCGCCGAGAGCGTGAAGTCCGGGGGCGTCTGCCCGGCCTCCAGGACGGACTGCATGGCGGCGTACGCCGGCTTGGTTTGATAGCTCATGTCGAAGATCAACGCATCGCCGAAACCATTGAATACGCCGGGAATCCACGAGAACTTGTCGGTGAATCCCCACATCACGACCGCGGCGCAGTTGGGCTCGGTCAGGCAGAACGTCACCGCGTCGCCATAGCCGAGCGCCTGCTGCTGTAGCGTCTGCGCATCGGACGGCAGCTGGATCCTGATGTCCATCTCGGTAATCGAGACTTCCAGCCCCAGAGCCCCCAGCCGTTGTGCATTGGTCCGGTTGGCCGCGGTGATCCGGAATGGATTGATCTTGTGCATCTGCCACCCCACGCCGCCGATCGGCGCTCCCTGGCTGACCAGCCCACTCACGAGGTTGAACACGCCATCGGACTTGGCCCCGGCGCCTTCCGCCTCGAAGTCGTTGTAATAGAGGATCGCGTCCGGGTCGGCCTCGTGCGCGAACTGGAACGCCATCGCGATGTACTCGGGGCCGATCCGCTGGAACCAGAACGAGCTGGTCCGGAGCTGGCCCGTGGCATCGTCGATCGCCTCGTTGACCACGTCCCAGGCCAGGATCTTGCCGCGGTAGCGGCCGACCACGGTCATGATGTGGTCGCGGAGGATCGCGATGACCTCGTCGCGCGTGAAGCTCCCGCTGGCGAGCCAGGCCGGAATCTGGCTGTGCCAGACCAGCGTGTGCCCGCGGATCGCCATGCCGTTGGCCTGCGCGAACGCGACCAGGGCGTCGGCGTCGGTGAAGTTGAACGTGGTGCGCGCCGGGTGCAGGGCATCGAACTTGAAGGCGTTCTCGGCGACAAGCAAGTTGAACTCCCGCCGGAGTGTCTCGCTGTAGATCGCCTCGTTGCGAAACGGCGTCATGTTGACGGCGGTACCCACGAACAGCCCGTGGGCCGTGGCCGAGGTCCGCAACGGCGCGGCCATCCCGGAACGTGCAGCAAGCAGGAAAGCACCTTGGATCACACAAACGATAATGATCAGTCCGAGTCGAGCTACGCGCACAGCTCCTCCTTGGTTGACGCGCACCGGCCATGAGCCTGCACCGGTTCGCGATGATTCGTAGCTATCTCGTCGAGACTCGTATTGTCAATGCTTTCGAGCGAGCCCGATCACCGTCGACCGGCGACACCTCGTCCGCGCATGTAAATTTCAATGCGACATGGCGGCGCAATACCGTCATGGTGCACACCGGAATTCGCCAAAGGCCATGATCGAGTCCGCTTGTGTGTGGCTGCAGTGCGCGGCCTGGAAACGACGTCGGTGTTACGCCAGGACGCGTCCGGCCGGTGCAAGACCATTGTCGCAACCTATCCAGAGCGCGCCGTCTCCGTGGCGTCGCGCACCGCGCACCCGCGCATCGACAGAGCCTAGCAGCCGCGCGCGCTCGCAGCCCCGCGTGCTTTGCGTTCCGCGACCGGCTCCGGCAAGCTGGCACGATGAGCTTCACGATCCGATGCGCGCTGGCGATGCGGACCTGGGATGTCTGAGCGACAGGCGGGCGCGGCCGCGGTGGCGGTGCGCGATGCCCGGGACGCCGACGTCGCGGCGATCCAGGCGATCTACGCCCACCACGTGCTGCACGGGCTGGCGACCTTCGAGGAGGTGCCGCCGTCGATCGAGGAGATCGGCGGCCGCCTGGCATCGGTGCGGGCGCAGGGCCTGCCGTACCTGGTCGCGCGGGACGGGGACGGCAGCGACCGCGGCGAACCCGGCGGCGGCACGGTCGTCGGCTACTGCTACGCGACGGCGTACCGGCCGCGGCCGGCGTATCGCTACACGATCGAGGACTCGGTCTACGTCGCCGATGGGCTCGGTGGGCGCGGCATCGGCGCGGCGCTGCTCGAGGCGCTGATCGCGCGCTGCGAGCTCGGCCCGTGGCGGCAGATGATCGCGATCATCGGCAACAGCGGCAACGCCGGCTCGATCGCGCTGCACCGCCGGTTCGGATTCCAGATGGTGGGCACGCTCACCGGCGCCGGCTTCAAGCTGGGCCGCTGGGTCGACAGCGTGGTGATGCAGCGCGCGCTGGGGCCAGGCGCCTCCACACCGCCGGGATCCGGAGACACGCGCGCTACCGCCCCGTGAGCCTGCGCACCGCGCGCTGGCGCCGACCGGCCGGCGGGCGCCGACCGGCCCGCGGGTGCCCTCCGGGCGGCTGTGACCGACCCAGGCGGGCGGTACCGCACAAAGTGGAGTCGGCCGCCGGCCGGTGGTACGTACAGAGACGGTGTCGCGACGACTGCTCGTGGTCCTGGCCGCAGGGGTGCTGGCCGCTGGTGCTTGCCGTGGCAAGCCGCGGCGCCGCCCGAGCCCGAGCCCGAGCGCCACGGCGGGCCCGGCTGACGAGCGCCCGCAGAGGGCCGCCGCGCCGGCGGATGCCGCGGTCGCCGATGCGGCGCGGGCAGGGGGCCCTGCGGTCGCGGCCGCGCGGGCACCGAGCGCCGTGGCCAATCCGCCCGTCGCCGCCGCGCGCAGCGAGCACGCGGTGTTCCAGCTGGTCGACAATCGCCATGCCGCGCACCGCTACATCGGCAATGACCTGGTGCTCGACGCGGCGGACATCGGCTTTGCCCGCTATACCCGGTTCAGCATGCCGGCGCCGCGCTGGCGGCTCGGCCAGGACGTCGACGGCGAGCGCGCGGCCGTGGCCGACCGGCTCGCGGCGCTCGAGGTCCCGCTGTCGGCCGAGCAGGCCGCCGGCATCACGTTCGTCACCGCGCGGGTCCACGGCTCGGACAAGCAGCGGCTCACGCTCAAGGTCAACGGCCGCAAGCCCGGCAAGGACGCCGGCGTCGAGCTGGTCGCCGGCTGGATCACCGTCGCCATCCCGGTCGCGCGCGGGTACTTCGCAGCCGGCGAGAACCAGCTGGTGCTCGAGACCAGCGGCGGCAAGGGCAATGTCGCGTACGCGTGGCTGCGGCTGGGCAGCTCGCTGGCGAGCCGCGACCCGCGCGCGGACGCGGTGTTCGACGGCAAGGCCGACACCGTCGCGCTGGCCCGGGACGCCGCGCTGGTCTGGTACGTCACCGTGCCCGACGGCGCACACCTGGTCGCGGCGGTCAGCCCACCCTGCAAGGTCGAGCTGCGGGCGCGGGCCAGCGACGGCAGCTTCGCGGGCGGGCTGCTCAGCGCCGAGACGAGCTGGGTCGATCTCTCGGCGATGGCCGGCCGGGTGGTCGGGCTGGGCCTGACCGCTCGCGACTGCCCGCGGGCGACGATCAAGGCGCCGCGGATCACGCTGCACGGCCCCGCGCCGGCCGCACGGCCGCCGGCCGACCCACCGCGCTACGTGATCCTCTGGGTGATGGACGCGCTGCGCGCCGACAAGCTCTCGATCTTCACACCCGGAGCGCGGGCCCAGACCCCCAACCTCGTCGAGCTGGCGAAGTCCAGCACGGTGTTTCGCCAGTATTATGTCCAGGGCAACGAGTCCCAGACCAGCCACTCGAGCATGTGGACCGGGTTGTATCCGGCGGTCCACGGCGTCCGGCTGGCCGGGGTCGGCGGGGCGTGGCGGATCGGCGCCCAGTTCGAGGTCCTAGCGCAGGACGTCGCCGCCGCGCACTACGCCACCGTGGCGGTGACCGGCAACGGCTACGTCAACGAGGACGGCGGCTACGCGCGCGGGTTCGAGGAATTTCGCAACATGATGCACGAGACCGGGGTCGAGAACGGCGTGATCTTCGGCCAGCAGATCGTCGACGCCGCGCTGGCCAAGCTCGACCGCCACCGCAGCGACCCGACCTACCTGTTCCTCGGCACGATCGACACCCACGGGCCGTGGATCGCCCGCAAGCCGTGGATCGACCTCTACTCGCCGGGCCCGTACCGCGGCCCGTTCCAGGAATTCGGCACCGCCAAGGACCTCGGCTTCAAGGCAGGATCGATGGGCTGCAGCATCATCCCACCGCCCGCCGACGTCGAGCGGCTGCGCGCGATCTACGACTCGGCGGTCAGCTATCACGACGTCCAGGTCGGGCGGCTGGTCAAGCAGCTGCAGTCGTGGGGGATCTGGGACCAGACGATGCTGATCCTCACCGCGGACCACGGCGAGGAGCTGTTCGAGGATGGGCGCTGCGGCCACGGCGGCTCGCTGCGCGATTCGCTGACCCGGGTGCCGCTGCTGATCCACGATCCGGCGCGGTTCCCGCCCGACGTCGCCGTGGACGAAGGCGCCGAAGGCGTCGACATCCTGCCCACCGTGCTCGCAGCGCTCGGTGCGCCGCCGTCCACCGCGTCGCAGGGCGAGCCGCTGGAATCGCTGGCCCAGGGCATCGGCCGGGGCTGGGTCCGGCCGTCGTACGCGTCGCAGTACGAGTACGCGCACGCGATGCGGATCGGCCGGTGGAAGATCCGGGTCGGGCCGCGCGGCACGCCGCTGGTCGGCGACATGGCGGCCGATCCGGGCGAGACCGCCGACGCCGGACCGGCGCACCCGGTGGAGCGCCGGATGCTGACCGACGATCTGGGCGTATTCCTGGCGCTGCGGCGGCAGTGGCGCAAGACCGACTGGGGGGTGGTGACCAACGTGAGCCCGGCGGGCGCGAGCGCGCTCGATGGAGCGTCCACGCCGTGATCCGCGCGGCGGCCGTGGCCGTGGCGTGCAGCGCCTGCGCGGCGTGCGCTGCGTGCGCCACCCAGGAGACCTCGCCGCCGGTGCTGCCGACGTCGCCAACGACGCCGGACGCCGCGGTGTCGAGCCCGCTGGTCAGCCAGGCCGAGCCGCAGGGCTGCCCGCCGGACGAGCCGGGGGGCCCGGCGGAGCTCGCGCCGGCCGAGCCCGAGGCGGGTTCGTTCACGCCGCCCGAGCCGGTGCCGCTGGAGACCGAGGTCTGGCTCAAGGGCTCGACCCACGTTCACGCCCGCGCCTCGGGCGATTCGAGCGAGCCGCCGGCGGCGGTGATCGCCTGGTACGAGCAGCACCACTACGATTTCATCGCGCTCACCGACCACAACCGCGTGAGCGAGCTCGCCCCGCTCGGCGACACGCGCGGCCAGATCGCGCTGCGCGACCCGCGCGCCGGGCTGATCGTGCTCTCGGGGATCGAGCTGACCCACAATCCGGTCGGCTGCCTGCCGGCCGGCGACCGCAGCCGGAACTGCCGGATCCACGTCAACCTGATCGGGCCGACCGCCCGGCCGGCTGGCCGCATCGAGTGGGCCGAGCGCCGGAGTCACTTCCGGCTCGACATGTATCAGGCGGCGCTGGCCGCCCAGGCCACGCTCGGCGGCATCGCGCAGCTCAACCACCCGCAGTGGCTCTGGGGCATGACACCGGAGATCCTGGTCGAGCTCGCCCACCGCGGCATGCCGCTGATCGAGATCGCGAACGTGGCGTTCTCGAAGTGGAATGCGGGCGATGCCGCACACCCCTCGATCGACGCGCTGTGGGACGCGGCGCTGATGCGCGGCGCCACGCTGTGGGGCACCGCGTCCGACGACGCCCACGATTACGAGGGCCACGGCAAGTACCCGCCGGGCGGCGGCTGGGTGATGGTGCACGCGCGCCGCGAGCCGCGGGCGATCCTCGACGCGCTCGCCGCGGGTCGGTTCTACGCGTCCACCGGGGTCGTGCTCGTGCGCGCGGAGGTCGAGGGCGACGAGCTGGTGGTCGCGGTCGATCCGACCGCTCCGGGCAGCTATACGATCGACTTCATCGAGAACGGGAGACGGATCGACGCGATCCGCGGCCGGGCCGCACGGCGCCGCGTGCCGGCGGCCGGCTACGTCCGCGCGATCGTGACTCGCGACGACGGTAAGCGTGCGTGGGTCCAGCCCGCCCGGCGGTGAGTCCGCCGGGACGGTGTGGGTGCCCGAGCGCGCTCAGAGCGCCGTGTAGCCGTGCTTCACGGCGAACCGGGTGAGCTCCGAGTTGTTCCTCAGCCCGAGCTTCTTCAGCACGTGACCGCGATGGGTATCGACGGTCTTGATGCTGATCTCGAGGTGCTCGGCGATCTCCCGATTGGTCATGCCACGCGCGAGCATTTCCATGACCTGCTGCTCGCGCGCAGTGAGCGCGCTCGCCGGGTGACCGTCGCCTGTCCTGAGTAGCTCCTCCACCCCGGGTGGAATGACCTGCTCACCCCGGCTGACCGCGCGAATCGCGGCCAGCAGCTCATCGGGCTCGACGGCCTTGTTGACGTACCCGTGCGCCCCGGCCGCGATGGCCCTGGCCGCATAGCTCAGCTCGGTGTGCCACGTGAGCACGACCACCAGGGGGGCCGTGTCCATGGGACGCATCTCGGTGAGCACGTCGAAGCCGGAGCGGTCCGGCAGGCTGATATCGAGGATGAGCACGTCGGGGCGCTCGCGCTTGACCATGTCGAGCGTTTCTGCGGCTGTACCTGCTTCTCCGACGACTTCGATGTCGTCTGCTTTGCTGAGCGCTTCTCGCAACGCCCAGCGAACAATGGTGTGGTCTTCTGCAATCGCCAGTCTGATCATCGGAACCTCCGCGGCCTGTGTCCGAAAATTAAGCAACCTGCGCGCCGTCTTTCGGCACCGCTTCGTGAGACCGATCTGGCCTCGTATTGCACGAATGCTGCATCAACTAGACCTTTTCCGTCGGTGAGATCCGGCCCTTTCGCTCGCAGCGAACATCCCGATCGACGCTGCGTCGACCCCTCGGCGCCCGCAGGGAACTCCTACAACAGTTTACGGGGCGACGGACGTGCACGCACGCCGGATCTTTGCGGTCCAGGCGGCGTCTCCGAGGACTCGGCCCCTGGGTTGTGGAGTTACTCGGGTTCAGCGAGCTACCCCCACCGCGCCGCTACCCCGGTGCTGCCCCAAGGTCGCGCAGGCGGGGCTCGCCCAGTAGGATGCGGGCGATGTTGGATCGGTCGTACGTCGTCGGCATCGCCGGGGGCACCGGCTCGGGCAAGACCACGGTGGCCCACAACCTCGCCGCGGCGATGCCGGCGGGGCGCTGCATCCTGCTCGAGCACGACTCGTACTACCGCGATCAGGGTCACCTTCCGCCCGAAGGTCGCGAGGCGATCAACTACGACCACCCGGCGGCGCTCGACAGCTCGCTGCTGGCCCTGCACCTGCGCGAGCTGCGCGACGGCCGCGCGGTCGAGGTGCCGATCTACGACTTCGCGACCCACACCCGGCGCCGCGAGACCCGGACGGTGCAGCCGGCGCGGGTGATCATCGTCGAGGGCATCCTGGTGTTCACCGAGCCGGCGCTACGCGAGCAGATGGACATCAAGATCTTCGTCGACACCGACGCCGATATCCGGCTGATGCGGCGGATCCGCCGCGACCTCGAGCAGCGCGGCCGGACGTTCCAGTCGGTGCGCGACCAGTACTACGCGACCGTGCGGCCGATGCACCTCGAGCACGTCGAGCCGACCAAGCGCTGGGCCGACCTGATCCTGCCCGAGGGCGGCGACAACCGGGTCGCGCTCGAGATCCTGCTCGGCCGCCTGTGGCGGATCGTCGTTGATCCATAGGGCTTTTCGCGCAACATCTCCGGCTCAGGGCACCAGCACGCCGGCGCCCGTCGTGGCCCGGGCTTCGAGCTCCTGGTGGGCCCGGGCGGCCTCGGCGAGCGGGTAGCGTCGCTCGACGGGGATCTTGACCTTGCCGCTGGCCACCATCGCGAACAGCTCGTCGGCCATCTGCTGCGCGGCCTCGCGGGTCGACAGGTAGCTGCCCAGGGTCGGCCGCTGGACGTACAGCGAGCCCTTCTGCGACAGGATGCCGAGGCTGACCGGCGGGACCGGCCCCGAGGCATTGCCGAAGCTGACCATCAGGCCGAGTGGCGCGAGGCAGTCGAGCGAGCGCTCCCAGGTGTCCTTGCCGACGGCGTCGTACACCACGTGGACGCCCTTGCCGCCGGTCAGCTCCTTGACCCGCGCGACGACGTCGTCGCGGCGATAGTTGATCGTGTGGGCCGCGCCGTGCTGCTCGGCGAGCCGGCACTTGTCGTCGCTGCCGGCGGTGCCGATCAGCTGCAGCCCGAGTGCCTTGGCCCACTGGCAGGCGATCAGCCCGACGCCGCCGGCCGCGGCGTGCCACAGGATCATGTCGCCGGGCTTGAGCTCGACGCGGGTGCGGCGCAGCAGGTACTGCACCGTGAGCCCCTTGAGCATCATCGCGGCGCCGGTGTCGAACTCGATCGCGTCGGGCAGCTTGACCACGGGCAGGGCGGGCAGGACGCGCGCCTCGGCGTAGCTGCCCGGGGTGCGCGCGGCGTACGCGACGCGATCGCCGACCGCGAGGTGGGTGACGCCGGCGCCGACCGCCTCGACGATGCCGGCGCCCTCGGCGCCGAGCACCAGCGGCAGCGGCAAGGGATACAGCCCGGTGCGGTGATAGACGTCGAGGAAGTTGATGCCGCACGCCTTGTGCCGGACGCGGACCTCGCCCGGACCCGGATCGCCGACCGGGATGTCGACCAGCTGCATCGCGTTGGTGCCGCCGAACTGCTCGATCTGGATCGCTTTCATGGTGGCGCGAAACCTACCACCGGCCATGTATAGTGGGCGGCATGCTTGCGGTTGTTACCGGCGGCGCCGGGTTCATCGGCTCCCACACCGTCGACCGGCTGCTCGGCGCGGGCCACCGCGTCGTCGTGCTCGACGACTTCCGCACCGGCCGGCGCGCCAACCTCGCGCACCACGCCGGGAGTGACCGGCTCCACGTGGTCGCGTGCGACATCTCCCACGGCATCTTCCCCGCGCTCGCGCCGATCACCGCGCGCCACGGTCCGGTCGAGCGCATCGTCCACCTCGCCGCGCAGGTCTCGGTGGTGTACTCGGTGGACAACCCGCTGGTCGACATGCAGGTCAACTACGGCGGCACGCTGCACGTCCTCGAGTACGCCCGGGCGACGGGGGTCAAGAAGGTCGTGTTCGCGTCGTCGGCCGCGGTCTACGGCGACGTCGCCGTGATGCCGATCGGCGAGGACACGCCGACCCGGCCGGTCTCGCCCTACGGCATCGACAAGCTGGCCTCGGAGCACGCGCTCGACTACTACGCCGCCGTGCACGGCGTGCCGACCACGGCGCTGCGGTTCTTCAACGTCTACGGCCCGCGCCAGGACGCGTCGAGCCCGTACTCGGGCGCGATCTCGATCTTCGCCGACCGGTCCCGGGCCGGCCGCACGCTGACCCTGTTCGGCGACGGCAGCCAGACCCGCGACTTCGTCTACGTCGGCGACGTGGTGCGCGCGATCGTCGCCGCGCTGGGCGACGGCGCGAGCCGCGTGGTCGCCAACGTCGGCACCGGCAGGGAGATCACCGTGCTCGAGCTCGCGCGCTCGATCGTCGAGCTGTGCGGCGGCCGGAGCACGATCGAGCACCTGCCGGCGCGGCCGGGCGAGATCCTGAAGTCGCGGGCGCGGGTCGATCGGCTGCGCGACGCGCTCGGCGTCGTCGCCGAGACCTCGCTGGTCGACGGCCTGCGCGAGACCTTGAAGTGACGTAGGTCTCGGAGTGGGAAGGCCCCCGTACAGGAACCAACCGTCTCGCGCGACGCGACGCGCGGCGGGGTGAATGGACCGGCTTTGCCGGTCCAGAGGGGCGGGAAGGCCCCTATCTATAGACCCACCGCCGAGGTCTGCTTGCCGGCCTTGACCCAGCCGGCGATGCCGTCGGGCAGCACCTGGACGCGGGTGTAGCCCGCGACGATCGCCTTCTCGGCCGCCTCGTGCGAGGCCCCGCACGCGGTGTTGGCGCAGTAGAACACCAGGCTGCGGGTCTTGTCGGCCGGCAGCTGATCGACGGCGTCCATGTCGCGGAGCAGCACGGCGCCGGGGATCACCCCCATCCGCTTGCGCGTGGCGTCGCCATTGGCGTCGACGGCCTGGCACTCGCGGCGGGCCAGCATCCCGTCGAGCTGATCGACCGAGATCTCGCGCACCCGCACGGCACCGGCGGGGTCGGACGCGCGATCGGTGGTGCGGTCGCGCGAGCAGCCGGCGGCGCCCAGGGCGGCGAGCAGCGAGCAGACGAGCAGCGTGCGCATGGCGGGACCGTACCCGAGCGCGCGTGCCCGGACAATGCGACACTGGGGCGGTGCCTCGCGCCGTGGTTGCCGCGTACGTGGCGTGTGCGTTGATCTGGGGCACGACCTGGTACGCGATCCGGGTCTCGATCACCGCGTATCCCACGTTCGTGGCGCTGGCCCTGCGGTTCGCGATCGCCGCCGCGATCCTGTTACCGATCGCCGCGCGCGTCGGCGCTGGCCGCGCGGCCGGGCATGGCCGTGGCTGCTGCTCGCCGGCGGGCTCGACGCGGCCGGGTACCTGCTGATCTACCTGGGCGAGGAGCGCATCCCCGGCGGCATGGCCGCGGTGCTTTACGGCACCTACCCGCTGATCCTCGCCGTGCTGCTGACCGCGGTCCGGATCGAGCGGCTCGCGCGGCGCCACGTGCTCGGCGCCACCGTGTCGCTCGCCGGCGTGATCGTGCTGTTCCTCGACCGGCTCGAGGTCTCCGCGCGCCAGGCCGCCGGGATCGGGCTGGTCGTCGGCTCGGTCGCGATCTCGGCGACGTACTCGATGATCATGAAGCAGAAGACCGCGGACGAGAACAGCCTCGTGACGACGACGATCTTCCTGACCGTGACCGCGATCGTGCTCGGCGGCGTCGCGATCGGTTCCGGCGCGGCGATCCCGTGGCCGCCGCCGGCGGGGCCGACCCTGGCGCTGATCTACCTCGCCGTCGCCGGCTCGGTCGCCGCGTTCCTGCTGTACTTCTGGCTGCTCGGCCGGACCGGGCTGCAGCTCACCAGCACGCTGGTGTTCGTGTACCCGCTGATCGCGATCGTCACCGACACGCTGTTCGAGCGCGAGCTGCCGCTGACCGCGCGCGCCTACCTCGGCGCGGCGATCACGCTCGGCGGGCTTGCCGTGAGCCTCGTGCGCCGCCCCGACCGTGCCGGCAGCCTTCGAACGTGAACGTCAGTCCGGAACCAGCCTGCCGCGGACCAGCCGCCATCGCTGATCTCCGGGGCCGACGTCGACCGACTGCTGCGTGACCGTCCGGCGGTCGATCACGACGCGGACCACGTGGGGGCCGGCCGCGGCCGTGATCAGCTCTCCGGCGGCGTGCTCGTCGTCATCGACGAACACGCTGGCATCGGCCGGCAGGTCGGAGATCACGAGTCGGCCCGACAGCGGCGGGAGCGTGACGCGCCGGGCGGTGAGCGCGCCGGCGCGCAGGTCGACGGTCTCGGTCACCGGGACGTGCCCGACCAGCTCCAGCCGGATCGACAGCTGTCTTGCGGAGATCCCGCTCAGCACGGTCGGGGTCTTGAGGCCGGTCGGCTCGCCATCGACGAACACCGCCGCGCCGGCCGGGACGCTGTCGATCTGGAGCGAGGCCTGCACGGCCCGCGCCGCGACCCGAGCGGTGCTCGGGCGCGACAGCGTGTAGGCGAGCCCCGCGGCCATGCCGGCGATCATGAGCGCCGCCAGCGCGAGCACCCAGCCGCGCAGGGGACGCCGGCCCGGAGCCAGGGCCGGAGCCACCGCCGGGGCGACCGCCGCCCCGCGATCCGTGGAGCGATGCGGGCGAGTCTCGTCCTCGAGGTGGTCCGCGGCGACCGCGGCGACGGCGGCGGCCTCGAGCTGCTCCGCCAGGTTGGTGCGGAGGTCGCTGCGGAGCTTCATCACCAGCGACACGTTCCGCGCGAGCGAGCGCGTCTGGGCGATCGCGCGCTTGGCTTCGGCGCGGGTCGACCCGAACAGCTCCTCCATCATCCGGGACAGCACGCGGGTGTCGAAGCGCGGCAGGTCGACCAGCAGCTCGTCGAGCGCCGCCGCCATGTCCTCGGCGGTGGCGTAGCGGTCGCCGGGCGTCCGCGACAGCGCGCGGGCGACGATCCTGTCGAGCTGCGGCGGCACGCCGGGCCGGAGCTTGCTCGGCGCGGGGATCGGCGAGTTCATGATCGCGTACAGCGTGGCGGCCTCGTTGTCGCGCAGGAACAGCGGCCTGCCGGTCAGCATCTCCCACAAGACGACGCCCGCCGAGAAGATGTCCGCGCGGTGATCGACGCTGCGGCCGAGGATCTGCTCCGGCGGCATGTACGCGACCTTGCCCTTGATCGTGCCGGTCACGGTCTGCCGGTTCGCGTTGGACTTCGCGACGCCGAAATCGATGATCTTGACCTCGCCGCCGTAGGTGATGAGGATGTTGACCGGGTTGATGTCGCGATGGACGAGGTTGAGCGGCTGGCCGTCGACGTCGGGGAACTGGTGCGCGAAGTGAAGGCCGGTGCAGAGCTGAGAGGCGATGCCGGCGGCGACGTGGTGCGGCATCGCCTGCCTCGAGATCACGAGGTTGTTGAGCACCTTGCCCAGCTCCTCTGCAGGCAGGTACTCCATCGCGGTGAAGTACTGGCCGTTGACTTCACCGAACTCGTACGTCCGCACGATGTTGGGGTGCTCGAGGCGGGTCACCAGCCGCGCCTCGTTGACGAACATCCGTACGAACTCCTCGTGACCGGAGAAGTGCGGGAGCACCCGCTTGATCACGACGACCTTGATGAAGCCCTCGAGCCCGTTGTGGACGGCGAGGAACACCTCCGCCATCCCACCCACCGCGATCTCGCCGACAAGCTGATATCGGCCGAACCGCTCTCCCACAATTGTACAGTCCCTGAACTCTTCTGCCTGCGACTGAATCACCGCACTTACCGAGATCTCGGGATCTGACGGTTCGTCGCGCAGAGAATCGGAACGACGGGACATGGATCGTCCTCGGCCAACCTAGCATGCAGCTGTATGCGGCACGGTGAGAATCATTGTTTGACCACTCGGAACACATCAGTGCGTGACATGCGATATCACAGCACTCTGTAGGCTCAGAAAAACTCGCGGTGGGATCCGGAGCGGTGCCGGAGCGCAGCCGGAGCAGTGCCGGGAGCAGTCCGGAGCACTGCTGCAGCGCTGCCGGAGCATGCCGAAACCGTGCCGGGGGGGGGCACATGGACGCTCGGTGTGCAGCGGTCGTACAGCGGATTCCGCAGATGTCCCGATGCGTCACGAGCCGACGGCGTGCCGGCGCCGGCAAGCCGCGGATCGCCGACGAGCGGTCAGGGCGAGGCGCCGAACGCGAGTGTCGTCAGCGTGGTGTTGATGTGGAACCCGCAGTAGATCTCGAACAGCACGTTCATGCCGGCGCACGGCGGCGCCGCGCTGAACGCGCTGGCGAGCTCGGGCAGCTTGCCGGTGCTCTCGGCGTAGACCTTGCGGCCGCCGCAGTGGAACAGCAGCGCGGCGCGCGGCGACTGGACGCGGGCGGGGAGCTCGGACTCGAAGAACCGCCGCGTGCTCTCGACCATGTCGGTGATCTTCACGATCTCGAGCTCGGAGCCCTCCTCGAGCATGTTCGCGAACAGGATCGATCCGTCGTCGAGCGGCTTCCACGGTGCCCGGATGAAGTACTCGCGGCCGACGCGCAGCGCGGTCGGGCGGACCGCGAAGCCCTTTGGCTTGCCGAACTCGAGGTCGTCGACGGTCACCCCGAGCAGGTCGGCGTAACGCTTGGCGGCGGGCTGGCCGTCGATCTCGAGCGCGCGCTTGGCGCTCTCGTCGATCTTGGTGATCCGCAGGGTCTGGCCGGTCGGCACGTACCAGTGCGAGCGCAGCGCGGCCCACGGTGCGTCGGTCCGGAACAGCGCGAGCGCCACGGCGTCGGTCGCGACCTCGCCGTCGACGTGGACCAGCGCCGATTGCTTCTCGGGATCCGGCTCGGTGTCGTAGGCGCCGCCGCCGACCGCGACCAGCGCCTGGTTCATCGCCATCGCGCCGAGCAGCAGCTCCTCCTTGCGGTAGCGGAACGCGTCATCGATCACCAGCGCGACGTACTTGCGCGAGCCGAGGTCGCTGGCGCGCGCCCCGAGCTGCTGGGCGGCATCGCGGATCGCGGCCTCGCCGGCCGCCGGTGCGTTCCGGGTCAGATCGCGGCCGAGCCCGAGGCCGACCTCGAGGTCTCCGCTCAGCGCGGCCATGACCACGGTGCTGGTGTGCATCCCGTCACGATCGATCTCGCCGCCGGTGCTCGCACCGATCAGGCGGGTTCCCCTGGGCAGGCGCTCGCGCAGCGCGCGGTTGAGCGCGATGTGATCGCGATCGCGAGAGGCGAACACGACCACGAGCTTGGGCACCACCGTTCCGAGCCGAGCACACAGCTCGTCCGCGGCGATCGCGGGGGACCGAGCCGCGGTGCGTGCATGCAACATCTCGACGGCAGGCATGTTCGTTTCTCCTTGGGCTACGTCGGCAACGCCGCGCGCCACGCCCTCGGCAGGCGACGCTCCGACATGAAACGCGCAACAACCCCAACGCGTGGCGGCAACGTATCATCCGCCGTGCGTGCGAGGGAGTCCGGACTGCACCAAAACGAACGTGTGTAGCAGGGTTGTCATTATGCGAGCTCACGCTTTCGCCGCGACCCACATTCCAATGCTGAATACGCCGGCGCGGCGGGCATTTGCGAGGGCTTCCTCACCTCGACGGAACATCTGCTGCTCGGGGCCCTCGTACGTCGTCCAGGCCGGCGCCTCGTCGTCCTGCACGGTGCTCCAGCAGAGCACGCCGTCGTACAGATCGCGCGAGATCGCCACACGCAGCCCGGCGTCCTCGAGGTGTGCGCGATAGCTCGCCACGCTGCCGTGCGCCGGGATCGAGATCGCGTCGTTGACCGGCTGCATGATCGCGGCGATCTGGGCCTGGGTCCGGTGGGCGCCGAACGGGCGCTGGATCCAGTCCATGCCGCCCAGCCGGCCGCCGGGCGCGAGCACGCGGCCGAGCTCGCGGAACAGCGCGGCCTTGTCCGGCACGTGGCACACCGACTCGAAGAACGTCACCGCCTGGAACGCGCCGTCGGCGAACGGCAGCGCCTTGTAGCCGAGGTCGTCGATCGTGTGGAACGACACGCGCCCGGCGAGCCCGGCCTTCGCCGCGCTGGCCCGGGCGACCGTGTTCAGCCGCTCGTTGTTCGACACGCCGATGAAGGTCGCGCCGGTGACCCGGGCCATGTGGAGGGTCGGCCCGCCGATGCCCGAGCCGAAGTCGAGCGCGCGGCTGCCCGGCCCCAGGCCGCACAGCGACGCGATGCGCTCCTCGAGGATCTCGCAACCGCGCAGCCGCGGCAGCCCGACGGCGAGCGCCTCCGGGTCGGCGTGGTGCCAGCGGTCGCCCATGATCTTCTCGTAGCAGGGCAGGGCGCTGTCGTAGAACTCCTGGACGCGGTGCTCGTAGCTCGCCTGCCCGGCCTGCTCGGTCATAGCCGGCTGCCCGGGTGGTTGGTGTGGCATGCGGCCGTGCACTGCTGGAACGAGTCGTCCAGCGTACCGCCAATGTACATGTCTACAACCGGGCCGAACTTCGCCACGTGATCGGCCGGATAGCGCTTGTGGCACGACAGGCACGCCGACTTGCTGGTGCGCTGGATGCTCGCCCGATCGAGGTGACAGTTGCTGCAGTCGATCAGCGGCGCGTCGAGCCGGTTCGAGCGCGAGTGCACGAAGTGGGTGCGGACGTACAGCGGCCCCTCGGGCTCGAACGGCAGCGGCACGTGGCAGGTCGTGCAGGTATCGCGCTGGTCGGCCGACAGCGCGTGGCTGACACGGGTCAGGTCCGATCCTGCCCGGTGACAGCTGCGACACGGGCCGGTCTCGAGGTGCGCCGTCGTGCGCTGCGCCGTGCCGACCTGGATCTCGAGCGTCTGCGACGCCGGGATCTCCTGCCCGAGGTACGACCGCCGTGCCTTCATGACGATCTTGTACGTGCCGGGCGCGGCGTCGGCGGCCAGCGTCAGGCGCGCGGTGTCACCGACCGGTGAATCGATCGGCTGGATCCCGAGCAGCGTCGGCCACGCCGGCACCGCCGCCGCCTTGCCGAAGAAGCCCTGGAGCTCGGGCCGCGCCGTGGTCACCGCGCCGTCGCTCGACGTGACGATCTCTCCGACGAAGTCCAGCGTGTCGCGGATCGGCTGGGTGGCCTGGAGCGGGCCATCGATCGCGATCACCATCTGCTTCTCCATGTGCTTGCGGCGGTAATACGTCATGACCTTCTCGTTGATGTTCCAGTAGTCGATCCCGGCGGGATCATTGCCGGTCAGGTAGTCCAGGAACGTCGGCAGCACGCCGGGTGGGTGAAGGGGTTTGCCGGCGCCGTCGCGCAGCGTGAACTTCACGTCGATCGCCTGTCCCGGCGCGTAGAACCCGCCCGGGCCGGGGGGCGTGGTGACCGCGAGGTCGATCGCGAAGCCGTAATCCCATGTCGGATTCGCGACCTGCTCGACGGGGATGATGTATGCGTGATCGGGATTTGCGGTCCAGGTCACACGTAGCTGCGTCGTCGCCGCATCGAGCGCGACATCCGGATGAGGGCCATTGGCATAACGCAGCTCGACCAGGGCCTCTTCCAGGAAGCTTGCGGCATGGCTGCAATCGCTGCGAGACGCGCAGTCGTTGGTCCACTGGATCGCGCGCAGCCGGCGCACGAAGAAGCTGTCGTCGTCGCTGCGCCGGTGCTCCCGCCCGGTGTCGGCGACCACCGGCTCGCCGCGGCGATTGCCGTGCGCGTCGAGCTGCTCGATCACGAACCGGCTCTGCGCGTCCATCCAGTGCGCCTGGCGGAACAGGCGGCGGCGGGTGAACGTGCCGTCGGCGTTCGGCACCGAGACGAACGACTCGTCGACCAGCCGCGTGCCGCGCCAGTCGAGGCGGGCGGCGGCGCCGAGCCGGTCGAGGCCGGCGACGCCTTCGTCGACGGTGCGATCGACGTGGGCCCGCAGGTCGATCTGCTGGATGTAGAACCGCTGACGGCCGCGGATCCTGAGCGGCACGCCGGCGCCGTCCTCGAGATCGAGCGCGATCCCGATCGGGGTGGCGATCGTGCTCGGTCCGGGCGCCGGAAACGTCCCGAACGACACGGGCGCCGCTGCCACACCGACGTCGTCCGGCACCTCCGCGCACGAGGCAACAACGAGGAACGAGCATACCGCCCACGCTGCGAATCTATCGAACATGGTTCGACACCTCACGACACTACGGCCCTGGCGCGCTCGAACGGAGCGAACGTCCGGGAGCCGCCGACGGGCACTCCCAGGTCTATTCATACGCTATGTGACATAATAGGCAATAGGTTCTTGTATCGGGTTTGGTTCGTGTCCCGCCGACGATAACTCGCTGTGTAGGATACGTGAAGGTGGCAGTCGGCGGCACATGGTCGAAAAACCTGGATCGCCGCTGACGTCCCATTTGTGAAGCAGCGGGAAACATGGATTGCGCCTGACATTCCGTTTCCGGGGTGCAGCAACCGCCGGTCGATTGCAGTCGTCGCTGATTTTTTCAGCTGCCGCGTCCTGCGGCACTTGCACCCGCAGTAGACTCTGCTAACCCTGTCTCTGGGACTCGCGAATCATGATGTGATTCGTGGCAGTTGGAGTTGGCCAACCAAGGAGCTTGTCGATGGTGGAGGCGGCCTTTCCAGTAAAGCAATACGGAAAGCGTGAATTGTCTCCGACGCTGCTCGAGCTCGGGACATGGCAACTCGTCGCGCTCGCGACGGTATCGGACGAGCTATTGCGCGATCTGCCGCGGATCGTGGAGGTGTTTGGCGACCTCCTCGGTACATCCGCCGGGCGACGCGCAGGCGGTACACCGGCGTACGCCTCCGATGTCGTCGACGATCACACGCCGTTCGAGATGTCGATCGCGGTCGGCGGCGATGCGCCCGCGCTGCGGCTCCTGGTCGAGACCGTGCGCGGCGACAGCTCGCTGCCGGCGCGCTGGGAGGCCGCGCGCGCGCTGGGCGACCGGCTGCGCGACCGTCACGGCGCCGACCTGCGCCGGCTCGAGCGGATCGCGGATCTGTTCGAGCCCCGCAAGGAGCACGGCATGCTCGCGCTGTGGTACGCGGTGTGCTTCCAGTCCGGCGAGCCGCCGGCGTGGAAGTCGTACTTCGACCTGCGCGCCCGGGGCGGCGAGCACGCGCGCGCGGTGCTCGAGGAGGCGCTCGACCGGCTCGGGATGTCGGCGGCCTACCCGCGGGTGATGCGCGAGGCGGCGAGCCGCGACCTGCTCGATGAGCTGATGTACTTCTCGCTCGACCTGGCGGCGCACGACGGCGCGCGCGTCAAGGTGTACTTCCGACATCACCACGCCACGGCGGCCGACCTCGAGCGCGTGGTCTCCGGCACCGGCAGCGCCGGGGCGGGAGAGATCCGCGCGTTCTGCGCGGCGATCCTGGGCCACGACGGGCCCTACCTGCCGCGCGCGCCGGTCAGCTGCTGGTCGTTCGCGGCCGGCAGCGAGCCGATCGGCGCCACGGTGTACGCGCCGATCGCGTACTACGTGCGCGACGACGGCGAGGCCCGCGCCCGGATCCGGCGCTGGCTCGACCGTGCGGGGATCGAGCCCAGCGGCTACGAGCGCGCGGTCGCGGCGTTCGCGCGGCGGCCGCTCGAGGCCGGCGTCGGCATGCACAGCTACGTCTCGTTCAAGCGCGACCGCGGCGTGCCCAAGCTGACCGCGTACCTGGCGCCCGAGGCCTACCGGACGTTCCCGCCGGGCTCGCTCGAGAACCGCGAGATGCCCGCGCCGCGCCGCCCGGCGTCGCCCGAGCAGCTGGTGCAGCGCTACGAGACCCTCGAGCGGGTCACCGATCACCCGCTGTTCCGCCGGCTCGAGCGCGAGCCGCCCGCCGTGGCCCCGCTGTGGACGATCCTGGCCAACAACTGGGTCGCGGTCGGTGACCGGTTCCCACGCTGGCTGGCCAACCTGGTCGCGCGGATCGATCACGACGGCATGCGCAGCATCCTGGCCAAGCAGCTCAACGACGAGCTCGGCAACGGCGATCCGGCGATGGCGCACCGGCTGCTGTTCCAGCGCATGCTCGCCGACCTCGCGCCCCACGCGCCGCCCGGCGATCACGACGCGATGATGGCGCCCGGCCGCCGGTTCGCCGAGGGCCTGGCGCACAACTACCTCGAGCGGCCGTCGCTCGAGGCCGTGGGCGGGACGCTGGTCGCCGAGGTCTACGGCAAGCAGGTCGACCAGGCGATCGGTGCGCTGCTGCGCCGGCAGCACGACGTCGACCCGGCGTCGCTGACCTGGCTCGTGCTGCACGAGACGCTCGAGACCGAGCACGCCAGCGAGGCGCTCGATCTCGCGCGGATGACGCCGCCTTCGGCCGAGGCCCGCGCCGCGATGTGCCGCGGCGCCGAGGAGCTCGCCGCGCGCGGCATGCGCTACTTCGACGACCTCTACGAGGTGGTGTTCGCGTGACGCCGAGCTTCCCGGCGATGCGGCCCCGGTTTCCGACCCTGGTCGAGCGCACCTACTTCGCGACCCACTGCCTGGGCCCGGTGCTCGACGCGACGCTCGCCGATCTCGACGACTACCGCCGGACGATCCCGCTGCGCAACCGCGCGATCGAGACCTGGCTCGAGCGGATCGACGAGATCCGCCGGCTGTTCGCGCGCCTGGTCAACGCCGGCGACGACGAGATCGCGCTCGGCGCCAACGCGACCGCGTGCCACGGCGCGATCGCCGCGGCGCTGGCGCCGTCGCCGGGGCGCGCGCGGATCGTGACCACCAGCCTCGACTTCCCGTCGACCCGCTACCTGTGGCAGGCGCAGGCCCGGCGCGGCTTCGAGCTGATCGAGGTCGCGTCGCCCGATGGCCTGGCGATGCCGGCCGAGGGCCTGATCGCCGCGATCGACGAGCGGGTCGCGATCGTCGCGGTGTCGCTGGTCGCGTACACCAACGGTGCGCTGCTGCGCGCGCGGCCGGTGATCGAGGCCGCCCACGCCGCCGGCGCGATCGTCGTCCTCGATGCCTACCAGGGCATCGGCATCGTCCCGATCGACGTGCGCGCGCTCGACGCCGACGTCGTGATCGCCGGCACCCACAAGTGGCTGCACGGCGCGAGCAACGGCCTGGCGTTCGCGTACGTCCGGCGCGCGCTGGCCGAGCGGCTGGAGCCGGCGTACCCGGGCTGGTTCAGCCACGCGCACATGCTCGACTACGAGGCAGCCTACGTGCCCGCGCCGGGCGCGCGCCGGTTCGAGCAGGGCTCGACCTCGGTCGAGGCGGTGTACGCCGCGCGCGCCGGCGTGCGGTTCGCGATCGACGCCGGGGTCGAGGCGATCCGCGCGCGCAGCCTCGCGCTGTCCGATCACCTGATCGCCGGCGCCGGCGCGCTCGGGATCCCGCTGTGCACGCCGCGCGATCACGCCGAGCGCGCGGGCGTGGTGTGCCTCGGCGTCCGCGAGCCCGGCCGCGTCGCCGAGGACCTGCGCGCGCGGGGGATCGACGTCGACACCCGGCCCGGCACGGGGATCCGGCTGTCGTGCCACCCGTGCAACCTCCACGACGAGGTCGATCGGGTGGTCGCCGAGCTGCGGCGCCACGTGTAGCGCCGCCCGCCGGGCTCAGCCCGGCAGCCTGGAGTGCTTCTGGCTGTAGGCGAAGTAGATGATGAGCCCGATGACCAGCCAGACCGCGAGGCGCAGCCAGTTGGTCCAGCCCAGGCCGAAGATCATCGCCCCGTTGGCGACGATGCCGAGGATCGGCACCAGGGGGACCAGCGGGGTCTTGAACTGGCGCGGCGCGTTCGGGTCGCGGACGCGCAGGATCCACACGCCGATGCACACCAGCACGAACGCGAACAGGGTGCCGATCGACGTCATGTCGCCGACGACGTCGCCCGGGATGAACGCGGCGAACGCACCGACGAACACGAAGAACAGCAGATTCGACTTGTACGGCGTGCGGAAGCGCGGGTGGACGTCGCTGAACACCTTGGGCACCAGGCCATCGCGGCTCATCGAGAAGAACACGCGCGACTGGCCCATCAGCATGACCAGGATCACCGACGAGAACCCGGCGAGGATCGCCACGGTCACCAGGTTGGACAGCCACTTGTAGCCCGGCATGTGATGGTCGATCGCGTAGGCGACCGAGGCCTCGCGGCCGGCGGCGCGGAAGTCCTCGACCGGCGCGATGCCGGTCAGGACGTGCGAGAACAGGATGTAGAGCACGGTGCAGATCGCGAGCGAGCCGAGGATGCCGATCGGCATGTCGCGCTTGGGGTTGACGGTCTCCTGCGCCGCGGTCGACACCGCGTCGAAGCCGATGAACGCGAAGAACACGACACCGGCGGCGCCGAGGATGCCCATGAAGCCGCCGTAGCTGTGGGCCACGCCCGCGGCGTCCTTGATCGTCGTCGGCTCGGGGATGTACGGCGTGTGGTTGGCCGGATTGATGAAGCTCCAGCCGAGCACGATGATCAGGATGACGATCGCGACCTTGGCGATGACGATCAGGCCATTGACGAACGCCGACTCCTTCATGCCGCGGATCAGGAGCAGGCTCAGCATCAGCACGATGAACAGCGCCGGGATGTTCATGATGCCGTGCGCGGTCGCGTGGCCGGCGGCATCGCGTAACGCTTCGAACGGGGAGTGGGACCATTCGTACGGGATCTGGTGACCGCCGGGCAGGATCCCGAGCAGCTTGTTCAGATACTCGCTCCACGCGATCGCGACGGTGGCGGCGCCGATGCCGTACTCGAGCACCAGGTCCCAGCCGATGATCCATGCCACGAGCTCGCCCATGGTCGCGTACGAGTAGGTGTACGCGCTGCCTGCGATCGGGATCATCGACGCGAACTCGGCGTAGCACAGGCCGGCGAACGCGCAGCCGATCGCGGCGAGGATGAAGCCCAGCGTCACCGACGGGCCGGCGTGATCGGCGGCGGCGGCGGCGGTGCGCACGAACAGGCCGGCGCCGATGATCGCGCCGATGCCGAGCGCGATCAGGTTGAACGGCCCGAGCGTCTTCTTCAGCTCGTGGCCGGCTTCCCCGGTGTCGCCGACCAGCGAGGCGATGGACTTTCGTTTCCACAGGTTGGGCATGGGTGGGCAGGAGAATAAGGCAGTGCTCGCCCGGCCGCGCCAGTTTGTGCACCCGGAAACCACCTGCCGCCCCGGGGACCGGCGGGTTACCGCGCGGTAGGTCCCGGCCCGACAGGGCGCGTCACGGGCGCCCGGCACCCCCATCTCCGACGCTCCGCGGCACGATCGCGTGGTGCCGGCCAGCCCGGCGCTGTAAGCATCCAGAGATGTCCGATCGCCCGCGTGACCGTGGAGACGCCCGCAAGCCCGATCCGCCATGGATCGTCCGGACCTACGCCGGGCACTCGAGCGCGCGGGCGTCCAACGCCCTGTTTCGCGGAAACCTCGCCGCGGGCCAGACCGGGCTATCGATCGCGTTCGACCTGCCGACCCAGTGCGGCTACGACCCGGATCACCCGCTCGCCCGGCCCGAGGTCGGCAAGGTCGGCGTGCCGATCGCC
>DASWRS010000061.1:0-17381 GCA_036403075.1 Kofleriaceae bacterium | reverse complement strand
GCACAACGTGTACAGCTCGATCGCCGCGCTGTTCCGGGACGCCGCGATCGCCGACCTCATCGCGGCGACGCCCTGCATCCTCAAGCATGCCCAGCTCGGCACGATCGTCGACAAGGATCCCGAGTGGCGCGCTGGCGCGCTGTTCACGCGGGACGAGGCCGAGCTGATGATCTCGGACCTGCGGATCCCGGCCGATCGCCGGCTGGTCTACGGGTTCGGGCTGCTCGCCGGCCTGCGCCCGGGCGAGACCGGCGCGCTGCGCTGGCGGCACTACGACGCCAGCGGCGAGCCGCTCGGGCGCCTGCAGATCGCGCTGGCCTACTCGAGCAAACGCGACCTTCTGAAGGGCACCAAGACCGGGTCGAGCAAGATCATCCCGGTGCACCCGACGCTCGCGGCGATGCTCGCCGAATGGCGCCTGTCCGGCTGGGCGGCGATGATGGGCCGCCAGCCCACGCCCGACGACCTGATCGTGCCGCTGCCGCCGGCGGACGCCGCCCGGCGCACGCGCCGCGATGGCGAGCCCTACCGCGGCGACGTCTACACCCGCCGGCGCTGGGTCGACGGCGACGAGCCGGTGCTCGGCTGGCGGCACCGCGAGATCTACGCCACCAAGGCGACGTTCATCTCGCTGGCGATCGACGACGGCGCCGACCCCGAGGTCCTCGAGCACCGCGTGACCCACACCAAGCCCCGGCGCTCGGCGTTCGATGGCTACGACCGCGGGCCGCACTGGCGCCAGACCTGCGCCGAGGTCGGCAAGCTGCGTCTCGTCCGGCGGCTTGCTACAGCGTTTGCTACGGTCGTCCCGATATCCAATGACGTCGCCGCACTACACAGCTCCGGAGGAGGGGATCGAACCCCCGACCCGGCGGTTAACAGCCGCCTGCTCTACCACTGAGCTACTCCGGAAGGACGTAAGGGACTAGATTGATGACGTAGGTCGGGTGGCGGTGTCAAGCGACAGCGGCGGCGGAAACGAAAGCGGCGGCCTGGGGTTGGCCGAGCAGAGGCGCTCGACGGGAGCGGCGGCGGCCGGGTAGGTTGCGGCCATGGCAACCGTGCTTGGCATCGGCGGAGTGTTCGTCAAGTCGAAGGACGCCGAGGCGCTGCGCGGGTGGTACCGCGAGATGCTCGGCTTCGAGATCCAGGAGTGGGGCGGGGCGCAGCTGTGGGCGGCGCCGGCTGCCGCGGCCGGGGCGCCGGCCGAGCGGACCTACAGCGTGTGGAGCGCGTTTGGGGCCGAGACCAAGTACTTCGCGCCGAGCGAGCGCGAGTTCATGGTCAACCTGCGGGTCGACGACCTCGACGGGCTGCTGGCGAAGCTGCGGGAGCGAGGCGCGCAGGTGCTGGACCGTCGCGACGACAGCGCCGATGGGAAGTTCGGCTACGTCGTGGACCCGGACGGGACGCTGCTGGAGCTGTGGGAGCCCGGCGCCGGCGGCTGAGCGAGCGCGCTGCGAGGTCCGCTGTGGCCGGTGCGCCGACACCGGAGCGGGTACCTGGATGTACCGCCGGTGAGCGGAGTTGGCGCGCGACCGGTACCTGCGGGTGCCGCCGGCGGCGGCAGATCGCGCAGATGGGACGGCCCGCCGGTTGCTGTAGCGGGGAGGCGGAGGTTTCGTTCAATGCAGAAGTTCAGCTCGCTAGTTTTGCTTGGCTCGTCGCTCGTGGTGGGTGCGTGTGCGGATCGCGGGGCCGGCGATACGGACTCGGCGATGGCCGCGATCGACTCGTCGGACTCGACCCAGGCCGAAGGCGACATGATGATGGGTTCGGTGGACGGCGCCGATGGCGCGGGGCTGGTGGCGCCGACGGCCGCGCAGGTCGCCGTGCGGATCGCCGCGAACGTGTCGCTGCGGTGGAACCCGAGCGGGTGCGCGACGGTGTCGCAGCACGAGGCGCTGGTGACGATCACGTACCGCGACTGCACCGGGCCGCGGGGGCTGGCGCACGTCAGCGGCACGCTCGACCTGGCGATCGCGGTGTCGACCGCGGGAGTGATCACGGTGCACGGCACGAGCGCGGGGCTGCAGGTCAACCGCGCGACGCTGGTGGTCGACGCGACCGCGACGTACTCGGTGACCGGCACGGGGCACACGCTCGCGGTCGAGACCAAGGGCTCGGGCACCGGGCCGCGCGGCAACGAGGTCGAGCACGAGGGCAGCTACACGGTGACGTGGGATCCGAGCTCGATGTGCCGCAGCATCACCGGGCACTGGCAGACCGAGATCGGGGCGCGCGAGCGGTCGAACGACGTGGCGCTGGAGCGCTGCGGCGGCGGCTGCCCGACGGGAACGATCACGCACCACTTCCTGGCGGATGCGTCGCTGACGGTGACGTTCGACGGAACGGCGACGGCGCACTGGAGCGCATCGACCGGCGTGACCGGCACCACGCAGCTCAGCTGCCAGTAGCCGCCCGGCGGCGCCACCGTCACCGCGCGCTGCGGATCGCGGCGAACACGATCAGGCCGGCGACGAGCAGGCCGACGGCGATCACCGTGGCTTGCGCGTCGGCGATGACGACGCCGACGAGGAACGCGACGGCGCCGGCGATGACGAGGCCGGCCGACCAGGGATAGCCCCAGGCGCGCAGCGGCCGCGGCAGGTTCGGCTCGCGGCGGCGGAGCACGACCAGCGCGAGGCACGACACGGCGTAGTTGAGCGCGAGGTAGAACGCGGTGAGCGCGACCAGGCGCTCGAAGGTGCCGGTGGCGATCAGGGCGACCGCGACGGCGGTGGTGATCAGGGTGGCGACGCCGGGGGTGCCGCGGGCGTTGACCGACGCGGTGCCCGACCACAGCAGGCGGTCGCGGCCGAGGGCGTACAGGATGCGCGTGCCGATCATCATGATCGCATTGAGCAGCGGCGGCAGCGAGACCAGGGACAGCACGGTGATGATCTGGCCGCCGCGGTCGCCGACGATGCGCTGCGCGGCGTCGGCCGCCGGCAGGGTGGCGCCTGCGAGCTCGGCGACCGGCAGGATCGCGAGCAGGGCGACGTTGACCAGCAGGTAGATCACGAGGACGGCGAGCACGCCGCCGATCATCGCGCGCGGCAGGTTCTTGACCGGGTCGCGATCTTCCTCGGTGAAGTACAGCGCGCTTTGCCAGCCGGCGTAGGTGATCGTGACGACCTGGAGCGCGGCGACGATGCCGGCCAGGCTCGACGGCGCGAGCGGGGCGGCGGGCGCGGCAGCCGCCGACCCGGTGCCCGAGAGCACGAGCGCGGCGATGACGAGCGCGAGGAACGCGAGGAACTTGAGCGCGGTGGTCCACTCCTGGAACCGACTGGTGATCCGCACGCCCGCCCACTGCAGGGCGACGAACGCGACGAGCAGGCCGATCGCGATCGGGCGCGTCCTGCCGGCGAGGGCGGGGACGAGCTTGGCCAGGAACTCGCTCATCGCGATCGAGACGTAGCCGAGCACGGAGCAGTAGGTGATCCAGTCGGTCCAGCCAACGGCGAAGCCGACCCAGTCGCCGAACGCGCGGCGGGCATAGACGTAGTAGCCGCCGGCCTGGGGCAGCATGGCACCGAGCTCGGTGAGGCAGCTGGCGCCGACGAGGGTGTAGAGGCCGCCGAGGATCCAGACGAGCAGGATCGTGCCGAAGGTGTGGAGCTGGCCGGCGACGAGGCCGGGGGCGCGGAGGATGCCGATGCCGATCGTGCTGCCGATGTTGACCGCGAGGCCGAAGCCGACGCCGAGGATGCGCCGGAGCCGGCCGGGCGAGGGGTCGGCGGTCGTGGTGATCCCCGGCAAGGTGAGCGAGACTATACGCGCAAGCCATGAACTATCAGCGCCTGGGATCCACCGGTGTGAAGGTCTCGCGGCTGGGGCTCGGCTGCGGCAACTTCGGCGGCATCGGCTCGGCGCCGGCGTTCTTCGGCATGGGCGAGACCGAGGCCCAGGCGGTGGCGCTGCTCGATCAGGCCTGGGACGCCGGGATCAACCTGCTCGACACCGCGGATGCGTATGGCGGCGGCCGCAGCGAGACCTATCTCGGCAACTGGCTCCGGGCGCGCGGCTCGTCGGTGCGCGACCGGCTGGTGGTGAGCTCGAAGGTGTACAACCCGGTCGGGCCGGGGCCCAACGATCGCGGGCTGTCACGGCTGCACGTCTTGCGGCAGATCGACGCCAGCCTCGGCCGGCTCGGCACCGACCGGATCGATCTCTACCTGATCCACGAGCCCGACCCGGCGACGCCGATCGACGAGACGCTGCGCGCGCTCGACGACGCGGTGCGCGCGGGCAAGATCCTGTACATCGGCGCGAGCAACATCGAGGCGTGGCGGATCGCGGTGGCGCGCGGCGCGAGCGAGCTGCGCGGGCTGACCCGCTTCGAGTGGGTGCAGAACTCCTACAGCCTGCTCGACCGCACGGCGGAGCGCGAGATGCTGCCGTTCTGCGCCGACCAGCGCGTCGGGTTCACGGCCTTCAGCCCACTCGCAGGTGGCTGGCTGACCGGCAAGTACCGCTCACGGGAGGCATTCCCCGAGGGCTCGCGGATGACCTTGCGGCCCGAGCCCTACCGCCACCTGGTGACCGAGGCGGTGTTCCGCGGGCTCGACGCGCTGGCCGACGCGGCCCGGGCGCGCGGCCTCACGATGGAGGCGCTCGCGCTGGCCTGGGTGCTGGCCCAGCCGCAGGTCGACGCGGCGATCGTCGGGCCGCGCACGCCCGCGCACCTCGCGAGCGCGCTGTCAGCGCTCGACGTCGCGCTATCCACCGACGAGGCCGCGGCGCTGGCGGCGCTATTTGACGGTCCCCTGCCGCCGAGGTGATCGAGCGGGCGACCTCGACAACGCGCAGCGCCGCGACGACGGTCTGGCCCCGAGCGAAGATAGATTCCCAGGCCGGGTGGTCCTTCGCCGGCGGGTCGTGAGGATGGCACGGACGCCCGATCGCAATCCGGCCGTTAACAGACGGAGTGAGGGGCCAGAACCGCGTCGCAAGCGCGCGTGCTGGCGTTCTCCCCACCGCCGAGGCCGCGGCGCAGGCGGCGCTGTTCTGAGCTACGCGCGGCGCGGGCGGGCGTGGCCGCGCTTCGCGAGCTCGATCTTCGCGATCAGGCCCCTGTGGACCTCGTCGGGGCCATCTGCGATCCGCAGCACGCGCGCCTGGGCGAAGAACCCGGTGAGCGGGGTGTCCTCCGACACGCCGGCGCCGCCGTGGATCTGGATCGCGTCGTCGACGATCTTCTGCAGCATGTTGGGGGCGACGACCTTGATCGCCGAGATCTCGGTCAGCGCGCCGAGCGCGCCGAGCTTGTCGACCTTCCACGCGGCGTAGAGCGTGAGCAGGCGCGCCTGGTCGATCGCGAGGCGGGCCTCGGCGACCCGCTCGCGGTTGCCGCCGAGGTCGAGCAGCGGCTTGCCGAACGCGGTGCGCGACATGCCGCGATCGATCATCAGGCCCAGCGCCTGCTCGGCGGCGCCGATGCACCGCATGCAGTGGTGGATCCGGCCGGGGCCGAGCCGGCCCTGGGCGATCTCGAAGCCCATGCCGGGGCCGCCGATGATGTGGCTGCGCGGCACGCGGGCGTTGTCGAAGTGGACCTCGCCGTGGCCGTGCGGCGCGTCGTACGACCCGAACACCGGCACCATGCGGCGGATGTTCACGCCCGGGGTATCGAGCGGGACGAGCACCATCGAGTGCTGGTGGTGGCGGTCGGCCCCGGTCGCCGGGGTGTGGGCCATGAAGATGGCGACCTTGCAGCGCGGGTCGCCGATGCCGCTCGACCACCACTTCTTGCCGTTCAGCACGACCTCGTCACCCTCGACGATCGCGGTCGCGCGCATGTTGGTGGCGTCCGACGACGCGACGTCGGGCTCGGTCATGCAGAACACCGAGCGGATCTCGCCGGCGAGCAGCGGGGCGAGCCAGCGCCGCTTCTGCTCGTCGGAGCCGTAGCGCCACAGGACCTCCATGTTGCCGGTGTCGGGCGCGCTGCAGTTGAACACCTCGGAGGCGAGGAAGCTCCGGCCCATCTCTTCGGCGACCGGCGCGTACTCGAGCACCGACAGGCCGCCGCCGAGCTCGGCGTCGGGCAGGAACAGGTTCCACAGCCCCGCCTTGCGCGCCTCGACCTTGAGCTCCTCGAGGACCGGAGGGATCTTCCAGGTTCGCCAGTCGCCGGTCGGGTTGCGCTCGGCGACCTCCTCCCAGTAGCGCTGCTCGATCGGGGCGATGCGGTCGTGGATGAAGCGCTGGACGCGCTGGACGTGGTCGACGGTCTTGGGGCTCGGGGTGAAGTCCATGGCTGCCACACCCTACGGCTGCACCCGGCGCGAAGGAACCGAATAGTGCGCGCGATCGCCGTGGCTACCGGGCGGCTATCGCCCGTAGAGCCGAGCGTCGAGCGCGTCGCGGACCCGCGCGGTGAGCGGGCCGGGGGCGCCGGACCCGACCGGGCGGCCATCGACGGTGATGATCGGCGTGACGTTGTTCGCGGTGCCGCACAGGAACACCTCGGTGGCGCGGCCGAGCTCGGCCTCGGTGACGGCGCGCTCCTCGAGCGGCAGACGGAGCTCGGCGATGCACGCCATCACGACCTTGCGCGTGACGCTGGGCAGGATCCGGTGGCCGAGCGGGTGGGTGCGCAAGGCACCGTCGACGACCGCGAAGATCGTCGAGGACGCGCCCTCGGTGACCACGCCGTCGCGCAGCATGATCGCCTCGAATGCGCCGGCGTCGATCGCGGCCTGGCGCGCGAGCACCGCGCCGAGCAGGTTCACCGTCTTCCAGTCGCAGCGCGTCCAGCGCATGTCCTCGTGGGTGATCGCCTTGACGCCGCGCTGCTGCAGCTCGGGCCGCCGGTGGAGCCGGCTCGCGCTGGCAAACACCGTCGGGGGGGTGCCCGCCGGCGGGAACGCGTGGGCCCGGGGCGCCGCGCCGCGGGTGACCTGGAGGTAGAGGAAGCCGTCGCCCGTGGTGAGCTCGTTGTCGCGCAGCAGGCGCTCGCACACGCCGGCGAGCGCGGCCACGCGGTCGGCGCCGAAGTCGATCCGGATGCCGCGGAGGCCGTCGAGCATGCGGTCGGCGTGGGCCTGCCATTCGAACAGCCGGCCGTCGATCGCGCGGATGCCCTCGTAGATCCCATCGCCGAACACGAAGCCGCGGTCGTCGACCGACACCGTGGCGCGCTCGTGCGGGACAAATTCGCCGTTCAGGTAGACGGTGGTCATGCGGACTCCAGAGAACCACGACCTACACGAATGTCCAGCGTGCGGCGTGGGTTGTTGTCGCGGACTGTCGCGCCGGGCGCCCGGACCTGGGGCGGTGCGGGTCGCGGAAACCGGCGTGCGCGTCGCGATCCGGCGTGGTGAAATACCGCCATGCGAACCTCGATCTTGCTCGCGTTCCTCGCGCTCGCCGTCGCCGGCTCTCCGAGCCGCGCCGACAAAACCGATGTTTCGTCGCCGGTGATCGGCAAGCCCGCCCCGGACTTCGCGCTCAAGGACCTCTCCGGCAAGGAGGTCAAGCTGTCGTCGCTCAAGGGCAAGGTGGTCGTGCTCGAGTGGTTCAACCCGGGGTGCCCGTTCGTCAAGCGGTCGCACACCGTGGGCTCGCTGGTCGACACCGCGAAGCGCCGCACCAAGGACGGCGTGGTGTGGCTGGCGATCAACAGCGGCGCGGCCGGCAAGCAGGGCAACGACATGGCGATGAACGCCGAGGCCGCCAAGGCATGGTCGATGCCCAACCCGATCCTGCGCGACGAGACCGGGGCGGTCGGCAAGTCCTACGGCGCGACCAACACGCCCAACATGTTCGTGATCGACAAGGCCGGCACGGTGGTCTACGCCGGCGCGATCGACAACTCGCCCGATGGCGAGGGCAAGTCGCCGCAGGGCGGCAAGCTGGTCAACTACGTCGACGCCGCGCTCGACGACGTGGCCGCGGGACGCGCGGTCAAGACCGCCGTGACCAAGCCGTACGGCTGCAGCGTCAAGTATGGCTCGTGATCGGATCGCCGCTGCGCTGGTCGTGCTCGCCGCCGCGGGCGCGTGCGGGCGTGGCGATCCGCCCGGCAAGGCCGCCGCGGCCCAGGGCCCGCCGCTCGCCGGCAAGCCGTTCTACCGGGTCGACGCCGGTCCGCCCGCACTGTGCACCGCCGGGGCGGCGTGCCAGGCGCGCCTGGTCCTGACCGCGCTCGGCGCGTACCACGTCAACAAGGACTACCCGTTCAAGTTCGTCGGTGAGCCCGCGCCGGCAACGCCGATCGACGGCGAGGGTGCGTTCGCGGTCGACGACGCCCGGCACGGCACGATGACGGTGACGTTCCGGCCGGCGGCGCCCGGCACCACGAAGCTGGCCGGCACGTTCAAGCTCAGCGTGTGCAGCGACGACACGTGCGAGATCGAGACCCCGCGGGTCGAGCTCGCCGTCGCGGTGTCCGCTCGCTGACGCGTGCCCGCGCCGCGCGGCGGGCCATAGTGACGGCATGGATGACCACCTGCTGATCGCCGTCGGTCCCCGCGTGCTGCGCGTGCACGCGCCTGTGCACTCGTCCGGCGACGGAATGCCGATCGTCTACCTGCACGGCGGGCTCGGCTCGATCCTCGAGCGCCCCGCCAATGACCGCGTGATCGCACCGCTCGGGATCCGCCTGATCCGCATCGAGCGCCCCGGGTTCGGCGCGTCGTCGCGCCACGCCGGGCGGACGCTGGCGACCTGGGCCGACGACGTCCGCGCCGTGCTCGATGCCCTCGGCCTGGCGCGCGTCGGGCTGCTCGGCTGGTCGGGCGGCGCGCCGCACGCGCTGGCGGTGGCCGCGCTCGCGCCCGAGCGCGTTACCGCGGTCGCGCTGGTCGGCGCCGGCGTGCAGGACCCGGCGTGGCGGCTCGATCCCGGCGACGCCGCGGCGTTCGCCCGCTTCACCGAGGAGACCAACGCGCGGGTCGCCGCGATGACCAAGCTCGCGGGCCAGGGCACCGCGCTGGTCGACGTGATCCTCGGCCGGATGCCGGAGGTCGACCGGGCCGTGTCCGGCGAGGTCCGCGCGATGCTCGCGGCGAGCTACGCCGAGGCGCTGCGCGGCGACGGCGGTGCGCTCGACGAGATGGTCGCGCTGCGCACGCCGTGGCCGTTCGAGCCCGGCGCGATCGCCGCCCCGGTCCACGTCTGGACCGGCGCGCTCGACCAGAGCACGCCGCCCGCGGGAGCGCAGGCGCTGGTCGACGCGCTGCCCCGCGCGCGCCACGACGTCCTGCCCGAGCGCGGCCACAACCTGATCTTCAGCGACGCCGAGCGGATCCTGGCGGCGCTGCGCGACGCGGTGCGAGCCGCCTGAATACCGCTGCGGCGCGGTGTCGTCCTGCCGGCACAACCTGGACGCGGATACCCTGGTTTCGGCTCACTCCCGTGTTCGGTATACGAGCATGTCAGCCGGCGTCAGCCCGGATACTGCATCTTGTGACGTGAAGCTCACGAGGTAGTCGTGCAGGGCCGCCGCGCGACCGGTCCGCTGAGCGGCGCGGTCACACCGTGGCGACCGCCGCGGCCGGCGATCCGACGGCGCCCGGCAGCCGCAGCGGCGGCGCGGTGAGCAGGAAGCGGTTGCGGCCGTGGGCGCGCAGCCAGCGCGCCAGCTCGCCGAGGTACCACAGCTCGCCGAGGTGGATGCCGTGCTTGAACAGGCAATGCTCGTGCAGCGGCATCAGCGCGTGCGGCACCGCCTGGTGCGGCCCCGGCGGGATGATCTCGACGGCGTAGTTGTCGGCGATCAGCGCCGCCAGCCCCGAGTCCGAGATCCACGACAGCAGCCGGGCATCGCGGCCGTCGAGCCCGGTGCAGCAGCCGTGCAGCGTCTGTGCGTCGGGCTGGCGATCGAGCTCGAGGACGACGTCGCCGAACCCGGTGTGGAGGCACACCAGGTCGCCGCGCTCGACCACCACGCCGTCCTGATCGATCACGCGCATCAGCTCGTCGTAGCCGATCGGCTTGCGCTCGCGGCCGAAGTGCGCGTGCAGATCGATCAGCACGCCGCGACCCTGCGCGCCATGCTCGGCGAGGTTCTGGATCCCGAGCGCGCCGGCGCGCGAGCCCTCGTAGCGGGCCCACGGCTCGGCGGCCGGGTTGGCGGGCGGCGCCGCGATGTCGTCGTCGGCGGCAAAGCCGTTGTAGAACACGCGCTCCGGCACGCCATCGCCGTCGGCGTCGAACCGGCTGCCGACGTGCGCGAGCGAGTCCCACTGGCTCGAGTACTGCAACGTCAGCAGCACCACGTCGTCGCACACCACGTCGGTGAGCAGCGGGCTCTCGTCGCCGAGCGCGAAGCAGAAGTTGGCCCGGTCGCCGCGCAGGGTCGGCGCGAGCCGCGGCGGGTGGCGCCGGGGGTTGAGCACGTTGCCCCCGGGGTAGTCGAGCGGCAGCGACAGACAGAACGTGCGGCCCTCCTTCACCTCGGCCACGCCCTGCAGCACCTTGTCGGGCGTGACGTAGTTCATCCGGCCGCGCTGATCGTCGGGGCCGAACTCGCCCCAGCTCGAGCCTGGGGGCCTGTGCTTCCAGCGTTGCGCCATGCGCCGACTATAGTTCGCGCGGGCGGGCCGCGGCGTGCTCAGCGTGCGAGCGCGAGCGTCTCGTGGACCAGGGTGTCGCCGTGGTGGCGGGCGATCAGCAGCCGCCCCGACGACCACGCGAGCGCCGGCGCGCTGGTGGCGGCGCCGTCTCGCCACAGCGACGTTGCCGCGCCGTTGCGATCGAACCGCAGCACCTCGGCACCGTCCCGGGTCAGCTGGCCGACGACGAACCCGCGGTCACCAACGCCGAGGATCGAGACCGCGCCGGATGAGGCATCGAGCGGCTTGGTCCACTTGAGCTTGCTGGTCTCGGTCAGCAGCGCCACGCGCGCGTGGCCGGCGTCGTCGCGGGTCGCGACCAGGCAGGCGTTGTCGACGCAGCCAAAGCCGATGATCGGCAGCCGGCGGTCGAGCTTGAACGTCGCGATCAGCCCCGAGCAGCGGCGCCTGGTGCACATTCCGAACTTGAGCTTGTCGGCGTCGCGCCAGAACATCGTGACGTTGTCCCCCGCCGAGGCGACGCCGCACCACTCGCTGCGCACGGCGTCGGGCGCCGGCAGCGGGAGCTCGATGGCCTCGGCGACCTCGGCCTCGCCCTCGGCAACCGGGCCGTGGACGATCCAGACCCTGTCGTCGGACTCGAGCCAGCCGATCGCGAACCGCGTGTCGTTGCTCGCGACGCCCTCGCACAGCTGGCGCACCGACTTGCCCCAGGTGCTGAGGCCCTTGTCGCCATCGACGAGCGCCAGCCGGACCTTCTGGCCGTCCTGCCACGCGACGGCGGCGCCGGCGCGGGTGCCGACGACGCGCGGATCGTCGCCGTGGCGCACCGTCGTCGCCCGGCGCTCCTGGCCCTGGCGGTCGAGCTCGATCACCCGGTGCCCGCCGTCGCCGGGATGCGTGATCGCGAAGCCGTCGTGCAGGACCGCGAGCTGCAGGCCGGCCCCGGCGCCACGGCCTGCGTCGTGGTGCCGCGGCCAGACCAGCGCGGCGACCACGAGGCACGCCGCCGCCGCCGTCCACACCGGCCGGCGCCGCGCGTACAGCCGCATCAGGTGGAACAGCAGACCCAGGATCGATCGCGGGCGAGCCATGGCGCGACGATACCGGAAACCAGGCCGAGGAAGATCGCCGCCGCCTGCGCCGTAGCCCCGCCGCCGGCGGTGCCGGCTGCCACGGCTTCGTGCCGCTCCGGCTGAAGTTGTGCAGACCCGCCCGGGGCCGGTGAATAGAGCCGCGGACGAGCGCGTTGCTCGACGGTGAGGTCGCTCGTCGCAATCGGCCGCGCTGGAGCGCCGGTGCCCGACGCTGTAAGGCCAGTCACGAACGCGTGCGACACGCGCCCCGGGTTTAGACCCGCGCGTCGACCGGCGCGTCCCTAGTCACGATCCATCTCAGTGAGGGTATCGATCATGAAGCTGGAACAAAGGTGGTTGTCGAAGCCCGTCCTCGATCCCGTGCTGCGCGACGAGGCGAGCTTCGCAAACGAGGATTACGCGCCGCACGCGAACAACCTGGCGATCAACCCCGGGATGTTCCGCCGGTATCACCGGCCGTCCGAGCTGTGGGACTGGCGGCAGCTCGCGGCGCTGCTGCTCGGCGACGTCGCCGGCAAGGACCTGCTCGATCTGGCCTGCGGCATGGGCGAGGAGTCGGTGTACTTCGCCAAGCTCGGCGCGCGGGTGACCGGCATCGACATCTCGGACGTCGGGATCGCGAGCCTGAAGAAGCGCGCCGCGTTCCACCGGCTCGACATCACCGCGCTCGAGATGCGCATCGATCCGACGAGCTTTCCCGACGCGAGCTTCGATCGCATCCACGGCCTGGGCATCCTGCACCACGTCGGGATCGAGCGCGGCCTCGCCGAGGTCGATCGTCTGCTGCGGCCGGGCGGGCTCGGCGTGTTCCTCGAGCCGGTCGGCAACAGCAAGACGGTCGAAGCGGTCAAGACGTTCCTGATGACGCACGCCCGGTTCCTCGGCGACTTCGACCACGTCACCGACCACGAGCACAACCTGACGTGGCACGAGGTCGAGACCGCGACCCGGCGGTTCGCCGAGGTCCGGATCTATCCTTATCACCTGCTGTACCGGCTCAAGCGGTTCTTCCCCGAGGCCTCGCTCGATACGATCCGCCGGATCGATCAGGGCCTCCTGGCGCTCGCGCCGCGGCTCCGGCACTACGCGGGCGGCGTCGTGATCGCGGTGCGCAAGAAGGCCCGGTAGCGCGGCTACGGCCCGGCGGCGTCGTCGAGCGCCAGCGGCGCGAGGTCGGCCCAGGTCGGCCCGGCCTCGACGCCGACCCGCAGCGGCGCCTCGAGCTCGAACGCGTGGCGCATCGCCTCGGCGGCGATCCGCGCCGCGTCGGCGAGCTCGGCCTCGGGTACCTGGAACACGACCTCGTCGAGGATCTGCATCACCGGCACCGCGGCGAGCCCGGCCTTGCGCAGCGCGCGGTCGGCATCGAGCAGGCCGCGGCGCGAGACATCCGCGACCGAGCCCTCGTGGGTCGCGCGGCGCGCCATGCGCTCGGCGTAGGACCGATCGTGTGGATCGAGCGACTCGAGCCCGCCGATCGGCCAGCGCCGGCCGGCGATGGTCTCGATGTAGCCGCGCTGGCGGGCGAGCCGCAGCTGCTCGTCCTGGAACGCGCGCACCAGGGCGTAGCGCCGATCGAACCGCGCGATCAGCTCGCGCGCGTCCTGCGCCGGGACGCCGAGCTGGAGCGCCAGCGCGCTCGCGCCCTGGCCGGCAAACGTCGCGAAGTTGACGACCTTGCCGATCTGGCGCTCGTCGGTGGTGATCGTCTCGGCCGGCCGCTCGAGCACCGCCGCGGCGGTCAAGACGTGCAGGTCGTCGCGGCGGCGCAGCGGCTCGACCAGCGCGGGGTCCCGGGTCAGGTGCGCCAGGACGTGGAGCCCGAGCTGGCTGTAGTCGATCGACACGAGCACGCACCCGGGCGGCGCGACGAACGCGCGGCGGATCCGCTGCATCTCGGGCGTGCGCCCCGGGACCCGGCCGAGGTCGGGGTTGGTGTTGACCAGCCGGCCCGAGAACGAGCGCGCCGGATGGAACCGCGAGTGGACGCGGCCGTCGCCGGCGATGCAGCCGCGCAGCGCGATGATCCAGCTGTCCCGCATCCGGCGCAGCAGGCGCCAGCGGATCACCAGCGGCACGATCGGGTGGGCGTGCTCGATCCGCTCGAGCGCCTCGGTCGCGGTGCTCCAGCCGGTCTTGGTGTGGCTGACGATCGGCAGCTTCAGGTCCTCGAACAGCACGCTGCCGAGCTGCTTGGACGAGTTGATGTTGAACGACCTGCCGGCGAGCGCCTCGATCTGCCGCGTCAGCTCGGCGTCGATCACCGCGAAGTCGACCTCGGCGCGGCCGAGCTCGTCGCGATCGACCACCAGCCCGGTCAGCTCCATGCGGACCAGGGTCTCGGACAGCGCGAGGTACTCGGCGATCAGCGCCGGGGGCAGCGGCGGCGCCAGCCGGTGCCAGATCGCGGCCGCGGCGTCGGCACGGTGCCCGGCGAGCTCGGCGGCGCGCTCGACCGAGAGCTGCGCCCACGGCTTGCGCTGGCGGCCGACCCCGCGCACCGCGTCTTCATCGGGGAGCGCGCGGCCGAGCACGTGCTTGGCGACCAGCGGCAGGTCGTGCGGTGCCCAGTTGCTCGGCTGGGTCAGGTGCGACGCCGCCGCCGAGTCTCCGGTGATGCCTGCCGGCCAGATCCCGCGCTGCGCCAGCGCCACCCGCGCCGCCTCGAGCGCGTGGCCGAGCTTGGCCACGCCGGGGTCCTCGAGCCAGCCGGCGAGCGCCTGCGGCCCGGGGAGGCACCGGCCCACGCCCGCGAACGGCGCGTAGATCGCCTCGCCGTGCCCGGTCGAGATCGCCAGGCCGACCAGCGCGCTGTGCCCGGGCGCGACGTCGTCGATCACCTCGTCGATCACATCCTCGATTACCGCGTCGATCGCCGCCGGCTCGCCGGCGAGCCCGGCCAGCGCCGCGGCGAGCTCCTCGGCGGTGTCGCACACCCGCGTCCGCACCGTCGCGCCTCCGGGTGCCAGCAGCTCGACGAAGCCGAGCCGGTCGTGGAGCTCGTTGACCGGCCCGGCCGCCGGCGGCGTGTAGCTCAGCTCGGCGGGCGCCACGGGCAGCGGCCGGTGCACGTCGAGCCGGGCGCGCACCAGCTCGACCCGCACGGCCTCGACCGACGCCCGCAGCACGTTGCCGGCGCGGCCCGGGATCGACGCCGCGGCCTCGAGCGCGCGCTCGACCGACCCGTGGTGCTCGATCAGCCCGGCGGCGCCCTTCGCGCCGATCCCCGCGATCCCGGGCAGCGCGTCGTCGTCGCCGACGAGCGCGAGCCACTCGGCGACCTTGCCGGGCGCCACGGCGAACCGCTTCTGCACCATCTCGGGCGTGTAGCGCGCGTCCTTGTTGGTGTCGTACCACCACAGCCGGTCGGTCACGAGCTGCGCGAACCGCTTGTCGACCCCGACGACGATCACGTCGTCGCCGGCGTCGAGCGCGGCGCGGGCATACGACGCCACCACGTGGACCTCGCCCGGCGCCCGGACCACCCGGATGCCGAGGGTCTCGAGCAGCCCCGGCAGCGGCGCGAGCTGGGCGCGCAGCAGCTCCGGCCACGGCGCCGCGCCGGCCTCGGCATCGATCACCGCGACCGCCCGCGACGGCTGCTTGAACGCCATCACCCGGTGGATCGCGCGGGCCACCGCGAACAGCGCGTTGACCGGCTCGCCGCCGGGCGACCGCCGGTCGGTCGGCACCACCAGGTAGCCCCGCGCCAGCACGTTGCCGGCGGATACGACGAGCGTGCGTTCGGCCATCGGTCGGGCACAGCTTACGGCGAGACCGCGCTCGACGGGACCTCAGTCGTTGCCATAGAACACCAGGCCCGCCCAGTGCTGCCGAGGGCGCTCCTGCAGCTCGGCCTGGGTGCGCGCCAGCGCGACGGACGGCCGCTCGGTGCGCAGGTGCCGGTACAGCGCGGCCATCACCTCGACCGAGGGCGCGTCGTCGATCGGCCACAGCGCGGCGATGACGCCGCGAGCGCCGGCATCCAGCAGCGCGACCGGGAGACAGATCCGCTCGCCGCCCGGCAGCAGCGCGCTCTCGGCGGACCGGCAGGTCGCGAGCGTGACGAGCTGCAGGCGGCTCAGTGCAGCGCGACGTAGCTCGTGGAGCGACAGCGTGCGGTGGCCATCGCCATCGCGAAGCAGGATGCCGTCCTGCGCCGGGTCCTCGGCGCCGACCGAGCCGTGCGCCGCGATGTGCACGCGGGACGCGCGGCGCAGCGCCTCGAGCGTGCCGTCGCAGCTGGCGGCCTCGCCGGTGAGCATCGTCGCGCTCCCCGCCAGCGCCGCGACCGCGCGCGCCTCGTCCTCTGCGGCGGGCAGATCGCGCGCGGCCGAGCCGGCGTAGCTCGACAACCCGATGCTGATGCAGCGCCCGGGCCGCCGGATCCACCGCGGCCGTCGCAGGCGCTCGAGCCGATCGAGCTGGGTGATCGCGACGCGCGTGCACAGCGGTGCGCCGTCGACCGGCAGCGCCGCGAACGGCACGTTGGCGATCGCGTCGTGCGGCACGATCACCAGCCGGCGGATCCGGGGAAAGCGTTCCAGCGCGCCGGTCACGCCGGTGTCCCGCGCGAGGTTGGCGAGCTCCCCGGCGTCGTCGAGCAGCGAACGCATGTCGGTGCGCAGGTGGACCCGCCCGATCGGCAGCGGAACCACGTCGATGTGGCCGCGCGCGATGCGAAACAGGTACGTGCGGTCCGGCAGCACGTGATAGTGCAGGGCCAGTGTCCGGCGGGGCACCTGCCACAGTCCGAACGGCGAGCGCAGCCGGAAGCCGCCGCGCAGGCGCACGGGCGGGACGAGCAGCTGCTCGCGGATCCACGGCACGATCTCGTCCGACGTCGCGTCGAGCAGCGCCTCGGCACGGCGGTCGCCGAACGCGTTGTCGATCGCCCAGTGCGTCAGCGCGTCGATCTCGCGGAACCCATGGACCAGCTCGCGCCGGTTCGGGGACCGCGCGCCGGCCGCGCCGTCATCCAGCAGCTCGCGCATTCGCGCCGCCACCAGCTCGTCGCGGCCGCTCCACTTGTTGGTCAGGTACAGCCGGCGCTCGACCGGCGGCAGCTCGCTCGCGATGTCCTCGATGATCGCGGACGAGCGCCGCGCGAGCGCGACGTAGTCGTCGAGCCGCTGGAGCCGGGCGGCGGCCCACGCCGCGTAGCGCGTCACCTGCGCCGCGCCACCGCGCGCCCCGAGGGCATCGAGCTCGTCGGCGATCGCGCACAGCGCCTGGAAGGTCGCCGGGTCCGGGCCACGGCAATACGCGATCAACAGCGCCGACAGCCGGACGCGCGCGGCGATGTGGTCCGACTCCACGCTGCCGGCGACCGCCTCGAGCGCCGCCTGGTGCCGCGCGGCCGAGGCCAGGTCGTCGCGCTCGAGCGCCTCGAGCACGTCGTTGGCGTGGCGCGTCCACGCCGAGGCCAGCCGCCACGACGCGCCCACCGCCGCGCTCGGCAGCGACACCGAGGGCCGGGCGCTGCGCTGCGCCGCGACCGTGCGAGCCGAGCCCGGCGAAACCTCCCATACCGCCATCACCGAACGTCCGCGGGCACCGGCATCCTGCTTCGCGCGAGCCAGGAGGCGGACATGGGGCTCGACGGCCGGGCTCGCTCCGAGTCGCCGGATCGCCTCGGCCGCGACAGCTTGCGCGCGCCGCCACAGGTTCAGCTCGACCAGGATCGCCGCGGCGGTCGCGGTCGCCGATGCCAGCAGCGATGGATCACCCGGCGGCGCCGCGGTCAGTGTGTCGAGCT
>DASWRS010000060.1:0-9748 GCA_036403075.1 Kofleriaceae bacterium | reverse complement strand
CCTGATCTCCGAGGCCGCGCTCGCGATCGAGATGGGCGCGGTCGCCGACGACCTGCGGCTGACGATCCATCCCCACCCGACCCTGTCCGAGGCGATGATGGAAGCCGCCGCGGCCGCGCTCGGCGAGGCCGTGCATATCATGAACAGATAGGACCCGGGGCTCAGCGACCGGCGGTCAGGAACGCGTCGAGCGCGCGCACGAACGCCTCGGGCTCCTCGTAGAACGGCAGGTGGCCGCTCTTCTCGAACACCACGAAGCGCGAGCCGGGGATCGCCTTGTGCATCTTGTAGGCGACCGACGGCGCGACGTTGATGTCGTAGCGGCCGGTGATCACGAGGGTCGGGAACTTGAACTTCCGGATCTCGGGGTTGAGATCGAAGCGCGCGACGTCGTGCTCGACCGCCTCGTTGACCTCCTTGGTGTAGACGCCCGGGGCGACCTGGGCGACGAACGCGTCGCGCTTCTCGGGCGAGTAGAACAGCCACGTCAGGTACTCGCGGATCCCGGCGTCGCGCGCGGCCTTGTCGCCGAGCGCGTCGGCGAAGGCGTAGCCGTCGGAGCGCTCCTGGCCTTCGGGGAAGATGTCCTTGAACAGGAACACCGTGTCGCTCCACTTGGGCGCCGCCGAGTCCACCGTGATCAGGTGGCGGATGTGCCCGGGGTGGCGCGCCGCGTAGGCCATGACCAGGAACCCGCCCCACGAGTGGCCGAGCAGGTCGATCTGGTCGACGCCCAGGTGCGCGCGCACCGCCTCGAGGTCATCGATCTGGTCGGCCAGCGTGCAGGTCTGCCCTGGCTTGAGCGCGCCCGAGCGGCCGTTGCCGCGCTGATCGTAGAACACGACGCGCCGCTTGCGGGACAGCGTGTCCCAGGCCGAGGTCGCCCCGGGGACCGCCGCGTGCTCGTAGGTGTGGTCGAAGCCCGGCCCGCCGTTGACGACGATCAGCGGCACGCCCGGGGCGTTGCCCAGGACCTCGACGTAGAGCGTGGCGCCCGGGGCCTGGAACGTGGAGCCCTTCTCGGCCCGCTCGGCGGGCGCGGCCGCGGCCGGCGGCGACGACGCCAGGACGATCAGGACGATGGCGGCCGCCGTGCGGCCCTGGATCTCGGACAGCGTCATGTTCCCTCCGGCGCGCAGTCTACAGCCGGGATCCGGCCGCGTGGGGGGCAGGCGCCACGTGCGCGACGTGGTGCGTCGGCGGTGACGGCGATCAGGGTCGACCACCGCGCAGGTCGGCCGCGCGCGGGCTGCGTCCCGGCCGGCCGGCGGTTCTCGGCGCCCCGGTTGATCCGTGGTAAGCGCCAGGGATGCGCGACTGGACCGTGGTCGATCTCGGCGTCGAGGAGTTCCGCCAGACCTGGGCTCGCCAGCTCGCGCTGGTCGAGGCGCGGCAGCACGCCGAGGCGCCCGACACCTTGCTGCTGGTCGAGCACCCGCACGTGTTCACGCTCGGGCGGCGGCGCGAGGCCGAGGCCAACGTGCTCGTGCCCGGCGACGTCGAGGTGATCGGGATCGAGCGCGGCGGCGACGTGACCTACCACGGCCCCGGCCAGATCGTCGCCTACCCCATCGTCCTGCTCGGCGACGACGAGCGCGACCTCCATCGCTACCTGCGCAGCCTCGAGGACGCGGTGATCGCGACCTGCGCGCGGTTCGGCCTGACCACCGATCGCGAGCCCGGCAAGACCGGCGTGTGGCTGACCACGCCGTCGGGGATGCGCCGCAAGCTGTGCTCGATGGGCATCGCGTGCCGCAAGTGGGTCACGTTTCACGGCCTGGCGCTCAACGTCACCGCCGACCTGGCGTACTTCCGGCGGATCAACCCGTGCGGCTTCGAGGCCTCGGTGATGACGTCGATGGCCGAGCAGCTCGACGGCCGCGTCGAGCTCGCCGAGGTCCGGCGCGCGCTGGCCGACGAGCTCGGTCGCGCGCTGGGTCGCGTGCCCGGCCGCGAGCCCGGCCACGATCCCGAGCCCGACCGCGCCGTCGATCGCGCCGTCGATCGCGTGCCCGGCCGCAGCGCCGGCCAGGGCTTGTGACCGCGATCCCGCCGTGCTGCAATCGCCGCGCATGAACCGCGGCGCGCGCAGCTGGCCATGGTCGGCGACCGCGCTGGGGATCGCGGCGGTGATCGGGATCTACGCGGTCCTGGTCTGGGACCGGCGGTGGATCGCCGACGACGGCCTGATCGTGGTCCGCACCGTGCGCGAGATCCTCGCCGGCCACGGCCCGGTGTACAACGCGTTCGAGCGCGCCGAGCCGACCACCAGCGCCGGCTGGATGTGGCTGCTCGCCGGGTGCGGCTGGATCACCGGCGGCGACGCCGCCACGCTCGCCGTCGTCGTCGGCGGGCTGCTCGCCGTGGCCGGCCTGGCGATCGCGCTCGACGCCACGCGGCGGCTGCACCGCGGCCACGGTCATGGCGGCACGCTGGTCCCCGCCGGCGCGATGGTGGTGCTCGGCCTGTTCCCGTTCTGGGACTTCGCGACCTCGGGGCTCGAGACCGGTCTGGCGCTGTGCTGGCTCGCCGCGATCTGGTGGGGGCTCGTCGCGCTGCGTCCGGATACCGGACCGAGGCGGCTGGCCGGCTTCGCGGCCGTCGTCGGCGCAGGTCCGCTGGTGCGGCCCGAGCTCGCGATCGCGACCTGCGTGTTCCTCGCCGCCGGCGCATGGCTCGTCCGGCCGCGGCCGCGGCAAGCGCTGTGGCTCGCCGGCTGCGCGCTGCTGCTCCCCGTCGCCTACGAGGTGTTCCGCGCCGGCTATTACGGCACGCTGGTGCCGCTGTCCGCGATCGCCAAGAGCGCCGGCGACGCCGCCTGGGACCGCGGCGCCGACTACGTGCTCCGGCTGGTCAAGCCGCACCTGCTCTACGTGCCCGCCGCCGTGCTGGCCGGCGTGGTCGCGGCGAACCGTCGCGCGCTGGTGACGCCCGCCCGGGTGGTGTTCGCCGCGCCGGGCGTCGCGGCGCTGCTGCTCGCCGTGTACTTCGTCCGGGTCGGCGGCGACTTCATGCACGGCCGGCTGCTCCTGCCGTCGCTGTTCCTGGCCGTCGCGCGGGTGCTGCTGATCCCGCGCGGCCGCGCGACGACGCCGGCGGTGATCGCGCTGGCGGCCTGGGCGCTGTTCACCGGCGCGTGGTTCTACCTCGGCGCGCGCCACCTCTACGACGACGAGCGGCTGGGCTACGTGCGCTACACCCGGCAGCGCAACCCCGACGAGGCCGACCACGTCCACGCCCAGCGCGTCGTCACCGCCGCGATCGCCGAGGCGACCCGCCAGGGCCGGCGCCTGCTGGTGTCCGATGCCGGCGAGCAGATCCCGATGGCCGCGACCCACGGCGCGACGATCGCGGTGGTCGCCGGGCGGCTCGGCGTCGCCGGCTCGATCGCCTCGCTCGACGACATCGTCGTGGACCGCTTCGGGCTGGCCAACCCGCTCGGCGCCCGGATCACGCGGACGCAGGCCGGCCGGACCGGCCACGAGAAGGCGCTGCCGTGGCCGTGGATCCTGGCCGACCACGCCGAGCCAGCGGCGATCTCGCCCGACGTGCGCGCCGCGGTCGACGCCGCGCGGGACGCGATGACCTGCGGCGAGCTCGCCGAGCTGCTCGCCTCGGTGCGCGCGCCGATGACCGCCTCGCGGTTCTGGGACAACCTGACCGGCTCCCTGCGCCGCACCCGGCTCGTGATCCCGGCCGATCCACTCGACGCAGAGCGCGCGCTGTGCCGCTGAGCGCCGGTCAGCCGGTGCGCACCGAGAAGTCGCGCACCGAGACGATCTGCTGGGTCTCGAGGTCGGCCAGGAAGCTCCGGCCCGAGCCGATCCGGCCGTCGAACGCGAGCAGGAACCAGACGTCGAGCGTCCAGCGCTCGTGCTCGGTCTCGCACGGCGGGGTCCACGACACCGCCTCGAGGTCGCCCAGGTACGCCGGCCGCGACGGCGACGACGCGACCAGCTTGCCGTACTCGTCGCAGGCCTGGACCAGCGCGACCGCGGTCGCGGCGTCGCGCGAGGCCACGGTGCGGCGCCACGCCGAGGTCAACCGGCAGCGGCCGATCTGGCCGGTCGGCGACAGCTCGATCTCGTAGGCCTCGTCGGCGGCCAGGCCGTCGAAGTCGGGGACGTCGAACTCGGGGTACTTGTCGCGCTCGGCGATCTGGTCGAGCCGGTCATCGAACGCCTCGTAGCCCGCATCCAGCGTATCTTCTCCGTAATACCCGTAGACCCGGAGCACCAGGTTCTGCGACGGCAGCCGGTGGTCCCAGTCGACCACCGAGATCGCCCCGGCGTAGTCGTGACGGAAGCGCTGGAGCGCGGGCAAGGCCGCCGCGACGCGGGTCGCCGCGCCTTCCTCGATGAGGAGCCCCTGATACGCGACCCGGGGATGCAGGCGGATCTCTTCGGCGACGAACGCTCGTAGGTCGGACGACACCTCGCAGCTGATTGTACACGCGGATCCGGTGTCCGCGCTCGCTGGCGGTCAGTGAACCGAGTGTTCCAGTGCGTCGATCAGCGCCGCCAGGCGGTCGCCATCGAGCTTGAGCCGCGCCGGGTTGACGACCAGCCGTGACGAGACCTGCGCCACGGTGTCGATCTCGACCAGGCCATTCTGGCGCAACGTCTCGCCGGTCTGGGTGATATCGACGATGCGATCGCACAGGCCGGTCAACGGCCCGAGCTCGATCGCCCCGGACAGCTTGATGACCTCGGCGGTGATGCCCTTGCGCTGCAGGTAGGCCCGGGTGGTGCGCGGGTACTTGGTCGCGACCCGGAGGTGGGCCTGCGCACGATCGGACAGCTCGTCCCAGCGGCTGCGGGCCGGCGCCCCGGGCGGGACCTCGGCGGCCACGGGCGCCGCGGGCTCGGCACGCTCGGCGACGATCATGCGGCAGCGGCCGATCCCCAGGTCGAGCGGCTCGAACAGCTCGCGGCCCTCCTCGTCGAGCACGTCGCTGCCCGCGACGCCGATGTCGGCCGCGCCATGGGCGACGTAGGTCGCGACGTCGGACGACCGGAGCACCAGCACGCGCAGCGCGCCGCAGTCGTGGACCAGGCGGCGCGAGTCGCCCAGCACCGGGGACAGGTCGAAGCCGGCGCGGCCGAAGACCTGGGCGGCCTCTTCGAGGATGCGGCCCTTGGGCAGCGCGAGGATGATCGGTCGGGTCATGGGACTTCTGGGGACTTCCGGGGTGGAGCCTACTGCCGGGCGCGCTTGATCTTCGCACCAACCGCGCGCAGCTTCTTCTCGATCGCCTCGTAACCGCGATCGAGGTGATAGACCCGCAGGACCTCGGTCTTGCCGCCGGCGACCAGCCCGGCGAGGATCAGGCTCGCCGAGGCCCGCAGGTCGGTCGCCATGACCTGGGCGCCGGTCAGCCGGTTGCCGCCGCGGACCACCGCGACCCGGCCGTCGATCTGGATATCGGCCCCCATCCGGCCGAGCTCGGGGACGTGCATGAACCGGTTCTCGAAGATCATCTCCTTGATCACCGACTGGCCGCGCGCGAGGCACGCCAGCACCATGAACTGGGCCTGCATGTCGGTCGGAAACCCCGGGTGCGGCTGGGTCACGATGTCGACCGGGCGGATCTCGGCGGGGCCGCGGACCCGCAGGCCGCCGGCCTCGGCCGCGACCTGGGTCCCCGTGGCGCGCAGCTTGGCGATCACCGCGTCGAGGTGCTCGGGGCGCGCGCCCTCGAGCAGGACGTCGCCGCGGGTCATCGCAGCCGCGACCGCGAACGTCCCGGCCTCGATCCGGTCGGGGATGATCGCGTGCTCGATCGGGTGGAGCTCGTCGACGCCCTCGATCGTGATGACCGACGTGCCCGCGCCCTGGATCCGGGCCCCCATCTTGTTGAGCACGAGCGCGAGCTCCTCGACCTCGGGCTCGCGGGCGGCGTTCTCGATCACGCTGCGGCCCCGCGCCAGCGCGGCGGCCATCATCAGGTTCTCGCAGCCGGTCACCGTCGGCACGTCGAGCACGATCGTCGCGCCCTTGAGCCGCTTGGCCTCGACGTCGACGTAGCCGTGGTCGAGCGTGACCTTGGCGCCCATCGCCGCGAGGCCCTTGAGGTGCTGGTCGATCGGCCGGGCGCCGATCGCGCAGCCGCCGGGCAGCGACACCCGGCCGCGGCCGTAGCGCGCGACCAGCGGCCCGAGCACGAGCACGCTGGCGCGCATGGTCTTGACCAGCTCGTACGGGGCCTCGAACCGGGGCTTCGACTTGCCGGTGGGCGGCGCGATCGTCACCCGGGTGTCCTCGCTCTCGACCTGCCAGCCCAGCATGCCGAGCAGCTTGGCCATGGTCCGCACGTCGGCGAGCTTGGGCACGTTGTGAAACGTCGACGCGCCGCCGGGCAACAGCGCGGCGGCCAGCAGCGGCAGGGCCGCGTTCTTGGCGCCGCTGATCGGAATCTTGCCGGCCAGGCGGGCGCCACCCTCGACGACGATCTTGTCCATACGGCACGACGGACGTAGCACGAATGCCCCGGTCCGCCCAAACAACGCCGCGGGGCGGGCGGCTATTGCACGGCGTGCACGGCGTTCAGGCGATCTCGACCGCGAGATCGCCGTCGGTGACCTTGACGGTGACCGTGCCGCCCTGCTCGATCCCGAACGCGCCGAACGCGACGTCCTCGAGCTGGCGGGTCAGGGTCGAGGCCAGGCCGCGCGCCCCGGTCTCGCGGCGCAGGGCGTCGGCCACGATGTGGTCGAGCACCTCCTCCTCGATCGCCAGATCGAAGCCCTCGAGCCGAAACTCGCGGGTCATGCGCAGGACGACATCGGTGCGCAGGATGTCCTTGAGGGTCGTGGCGTCGAGCGCGCGGAACGGCACGACGCGGGTGAACCGCGCGACCAGCTCGGGCAGGAAGCCGTAGGCCTGGAAGTTGGCGACGTTCTCGACCTGCTCGGCGGAGAAGTCGACCGCGATCGCGTCGGGATCGACCCCACCCGCCACCTGGTCGCGGCCAAAGCCGATCTGGTCGCGCATCGCGCGGCGGTGGGCGATCTGCTGGAACCCGGAGAACGCGCCCGCCGCGATGAACGCGATGTCGGCGGTCGACATCACGACGTGGTCGGCGTACGAGCTGTGGGTCAGGTCGAGCGGGACCACGACCTCGCTGGCCTCGAGCATCTTGAGCAGCTCGCGCTGCACGCCCATGCCGGTGACGTCCTTGGTCGTGCCGGCGCCGGCGAAGATCGCGTTGTTCTGGCCCGAGGCGATCTTGTCGAACTCGTCGAGGCACACGATGCCGATCGACGCCAGCATCGGGTTCTCGTCCGCGGTGTGCAGCAGGCGGGTCAGGATCGTCGACGGATCCTGGCCGACGTAGCCGGTCTCCGAGTAGGTCGTGATGTCGACCAGCGCGGTCGGCAGCTTCAAGATCTTGCCGAACAGGGTCTCGACCAGGAACGTCTTGCCCGAGCCGGTCGGACCGACGCACAGGAAGTTCGACTTGCGCGGCAGCTCGGCGCGATCGACGCCGTCGATGTAGATCCGCTTGATCCGCCGGACGTGGCGATAGGCCATCAGGCACAGCGCCCGCCGCGCCGAGTCCTGGCCGCGATAGCCGTGCTCCTGGAGCGCCTGGAACATCGCCTGAGGCGACGGCGACGGCAGCTCGCGCACGAACTTGATGAAGTGCTCGAGCCCCTGCTTGCGGACCTTGCGATGCGGCTCCATCCGACGAGTCCTGCCGCAAATCGTAGCCCAACGCAGATCGTTTGACCAACGGTTGCCGGCAATGGCCTAATCCGTGACGGTGACCACGCCGAGCCTGGTGCGCTCATTTCTCGATGCCGCGCCCCCGACCCTGCGGTCGGTGCTCGAGGTCATCCCCGATCTCGACCGCCGGCTGTGGGCGATCGTCGCCGAGGGCCGCGCCGCGTGGCCGGCGCTCGCGGTCGACGCCCAGCGGGTCGTGGCGTTCATCGCGCGCCACGCCACGGCAGAGCTCGCCGATGCCGCGCTCGACGGGCTACGGCCGGCGGATCTCTACCTGGCTTGTGCGTGTGCCCATCAGATGCCGGGCGCCATCGCCGCGTTCGATCGGGACTACATGCGTGAGGTCGATGTCGCGCTGCAGCGCATGCGGATCGGGCCGCCCCGGCTGCACGACGTCCAGCAGCTGGTCCGGCAGCGGCTGTTCGTGGGCGGCGGCACCGCCGGCCAGCCGACCGGGCCGGGCAAGATCGCGGAGTACGGCGGGCGCGGCGACCTGCGGCGCTGGGTGCGCTCGGTCGCCGTGCGCACCTGCCTCAACGAGCTGCGCAAGGGCCGGCGCGAGATCCTGGTCGATGACGAGCAGCTGATCGCCCAGCACGCGATCGCGACCGACGACCCCGAGATCGAGTACATGAAGCGGACCTACGCCCACGAGTTCCGCGAGGCGTTCGGCATGGCGCTCGGTCAGCTCGGCGCGCGCGAGCAGACCCTGTTGCGCTACCACCACGTCGATGGCCTCAACATCGACGAGATCGGGGCGATCTACCGGATCCACCGCGTCACCGCGTTCCGCTGGATCGAGAAGGCCAAGGAGCTGTTGGCGCGATCGACCCTCGAGATCCTGCGCGGCCGGCTCAAGCTGGCCGCCAGCGAGCTCGACAGCGTGCTGCGGATGATCCGCAGCCAGATCCACCTGTCGCTGGTCCGCCACCTCGGCGGGCCGAGCGACAGCGTCGCCGACGACGCGATCGAGCTCGATCCGAGCGAGCTCGAGGAGGTGGACGGATAGCCCTGCCCGTCAGCGCTCCGCGTCGCAGATCGACGGGCCGGTGTGCCCGGCCTCGAACGGCTGCTCCGACAGCCCGAAGCTCCAGCCGCAGTGGCGCTCGGCGAGCTGGCCGGTCTCGAGGTCGAGCCGGGCGATCCCCGAGGGGAACTGCACGACGAGCTCGCCGTCGAGGTCCAGTCGAGCTCCGCGCCGCTCCACTGCGCGGTGTCCCAGCGGACCTGCCCGGCGCCGGTCAGCATCACCAGCCGCGGGCTCTGGAACGCCGCGACCCGTGCGCCGTCGGCGCTCGGCCGCAGGGTCAGCTCCGCGACCCCGGGCAGCCGCGCGATCTCGCGGTCGCGCGCGAACACCGCGACGTCGTCCTGGTCGCCGGCGCGGTGCACGTAGACGTGGCCCGCGCGGTCGGTCGCGCGCAGCGCCCCGGGCACCCGGTAGGTCGGCCAGCCCGTGATCGAGCGCGAGCCAGCGGCCGTGGATCTGCTTGTCCTCCTGGACCCGCGCGAGCACGCGGCCGCCGCGCGCGACCAGCGAGTCGACGCGCGTCCCGGGCTCCGGCGTGAGTCGCGCGCGCACCGCGCCGCCGGGGTCGACCAGCTCGATCGCCTGATCGGCGCGCAGCACGAGAACGCCGGCCGCCGTGCCCGCGATCTCGGTCACCGGCTGCTCGCCGGCCACGGTGGCGCGGCCGCGGACCACACCGTCCGCGCCGGTCCGGATCACATGCACACCCCCGGCCGCGTCGAGCGTGCCAATCGCGAAACCGTCGCCGTCGCGCATCAGGATGATCGATCGCGCGGCCGTGCCGCGGATCACCACCGGCTCGCGCGTGCCGTCGAGCGCGGGCCACAGCCGGATTCCGCCGAGCCGATTGGCGCTTGCGACCGCCAGCCCGTCGGCGGTGGCGCCGAGCGCCACGATGTCCGATCCGTGCGCAGCGGTCAGCGGCCGGGCCGGTGGAGCCACCGGCCGCTGCGGCGGCGCGACGCGTGTCGGGGCGGGTGGCGCGGACAC
>DASWRS010000059.1:0-6832 GCA_036403075.1 Kofleriaceae bacterium | reverse complement strand
GAGATCCACGCCGCATGGATGCGCGGCGACATGACCGGGGCGGCCACCCGGCTGCTGACCGAGCTCGGCCCCGAGATCCTTGGCTATCTCGTCGGTATGCACGGCGACGTCGACACCGCCAACGACGTGTTCTCGGTGTTCTGCGAGCGGATCTGGCGCGAGATGCCCGGCTTTGCGTGGCGCTGCTCGGCCCGGACCTGGGCGTACGTCATCGTCCGCCGGATCTCGATCGACCACACGCGCAGCGAGGTCCGGCGGACGCGCCGCGTCGATCCGATCTCCGAGCTCGCGGAGTGGGCCGAGATCGCCGCGCAGGTCCGGACCCAGACCATGCCGTTCCTCCAGACCGGAGCCAGGGATGCGCTGCGCGCGCTGCGCGATCGCCTGCCGCCCGAGGATCGCATGCTGCTCGTGCTGCGGGTCGATCGCGAGCTGTCGTGGTCGGACCTGGCGCACGTGTTCCTCGGCGATGCCGCCGGCGACGCCGCGCGCCGCAAGCAGGAGGCGGCGCGGCTGCGCAAGCGGTTCCAGCTGGTCAAGGACCGCCTGCGGCGCTGGATGATCGAGGACGGCCTGCTGCCGCCCGACGACGCGTAGCCGCCGGGTCAGCGCAGCGTCGCGACCGACGTGCCGAGCCGGCCGACGCCGACCTCGATGTCCTGCATCGAGCACGCGTACGACAGCCGGACGAAGCCGGGCGCGCCGAACCCCGAGCCGGGCACGACCGCGACCTTGCCGACCTCGACCAGCCAGTCGCACAGCTGGACATCGTCGTCGAGGATCGCGCCCTCCGGCGTCTTCTTGCCGACGTAGGCCGACAGGTCGGGGAACGCGTAGAACGCGCCCTTGGGCTCGCGGCACTGGACGCCGGGGATCGCGCGCAGCAGCTTGACCATGGCGATCCGGCGCTCGTCGAACGCCTGGCGCATCTCGGCGACGCAGTCCTGCGGGCCGGTCAGCGCCGCGAGCGCCGCGATCTGCGAGATGTGGCTCGGGTTGGAGGTCGACTGACCCTGGACCTTGGTCATCGCCTTGATCAGCGGCACTGGACCGGCGGTGTAGCCGATCCGCCAGCCGGTCATCGCGTAGGTCTTCGACGCACCGTCGACCAGGACCGTGCGCCGGGCGACCTCGGGGCCGACCGCGGCGATCGAGCAGTACGTCGCATCGCCGTAGACCAGCTGGCGGTAGATGTCGTCGGACACGACCAGCAGGTCTTTCTCGACGACGACCTCGGCGAGCGCCTCGACCTGCTTGCGCGAGTATACCGAACCGGTCGGGTTGGACGGGTTGTTGAGCACGATCGCGCGGGTCCGGCCGCTGCAGGCCTCGCGGACCTGTGCGGCGGTGACCGCGAAGTCGTCCTCGGCGCGGGTCTCGAGGATCACCGGGCGGCCGCCGGCGAGCATCACCATGTCGGGGTAGCTGACCCAGTACGGCGCGGGGATCAGGACCTCGTCGCCCGGATCGAGCAGCGCCATGAACAGGTTGTAGAGCGAGTGCTTCGCGCCGGTCGAGACCAGGATCTGATCGGGCTCGATCGCGACGTGGTGGACCCGGCCGAGCTCGGCCGCGATCGCCTTGCGCAGCGGCAGGATGCCGGTGACGTCGGTGTACTTGCCGATCCCGGGCTTGTCGAGCGCGGCGTGGACCGCGGCCTTGATGTGCGCCGGCGTGTCGAAGTCCGGCTCGCCGGCGCCGAAGCTGATCACGTCGATGCCGGCGGCCTTGAGCTTGGCGGCCTTGGCGGTGACGGCGAGCGTGATCGAGGGCTTGATCTGATCGAGGTGAGACGCGAGCTTGAGTGGGAACATGGCTATTTCCTGTACTTGGCGCCGAGCGCGGCGACCACGGCCGCCGGCACGAGGCCGGTGACGTCGCCCCCGAGGCTGGCGACCTCCTTCACGAGCGACGAGCTGACGTAGTGGTTGCGCTCGTCGGTCATGAAAAACACGGTATCGACGCCGGGTGCGAGCCGGCGATTCATGTGCGCGAACTGGAACTCGTACTCGAAGTCGGCCAGGGCGCGGAGGCCGCGCACGATCACGCTCGCGTTGCGGCTGCGGCAGAAATCGACGAGCAGGCCCTCGAACACCGCGAACTCGAGGCGGCCCGCATGCTCGGGCAGGGCGTCGAGGATGAACTGCGTGCGCTCGTCGGTCGAGAACAGCGGGTTCTTGCGGATGTTGGGCGCGATCGTGACGATCACGTGGTGGAAGATCCCCAGGGCGCGGCGCAGCACGTCGAGGTGGCCGTTGGTGATCGGGTCGAAGGTGCCGGGATACACGGCGATCGAATGCGACTGCGTCATGCGGGGCCCCTCCGAGGTACGAAGAAGGAGATCAGCGTATCGCCGTAGCGGCGCTGATCCGTTCGTAGCAGAGATCCCAGCGGGTCGGGGGGCAGGTTGTGGCGATCGTGCTCGATGACGATCACCGCGTCGGTCGCCAGGTGGGCGAGCGGCAGCCCGGCCACCGCGCGGGTCGCGAGGTCGGAGCGGTACGGCGGATCGACGAACACCAGCCGCCACGGCGCCGCCGGTGCGTGGCGCGCGGCGGTGGTGACCGCGTCGCCGGCGATCACGGTCGCGCGGTCGTCCAGGCCGAGCTCGCGCAGGTTGCCGCGGATCGCGGCGACGGCCGCGCGCGCCGAGTCGACGAAGGTCACGTGGGAGGCGCCGCGCGACAGCGCCTCGAGGCCGAGCGCGCCGGTGCCGGCGAACAGATCCAGCACCGGTGCACCGGCGACCGGGCCGAGGATGTTGAACACCGCCTCTCGGACCTTTTCGGAGGTCGGCCGCGTCGCCGCGCCGCCGGGCGCGCGCAGCACCCGACCCCCCAGGTGACCGCCGACGATCCGCACGCACGGACACTACCCCAGCGGGATCGGCTCGGCATGTGGGTTTGCCACGGACGGAAATTCGCCGCGCAATCGATCCCCGATCGTTTCGGGAGTCCCTTACAATTCGCACGCATGTCTCAGGTGGGGAACCTGGCCGCGTGGCTTCTCGACGGGGCGCTCGCGAGTGGTGCCGGCCCCCGGTGCGCGCTGCGCGAGGGCGAGCGCGCCTGGACGTTCGACGAGCTGGCCGCCGCGGTCGCCCGGGTCTCGTCGGCGCTGCGCGGGATGCGGCTCGGGCGCGGCGAGCGCGTCCTGATCCTGATGCGCGACACGCTCGAGGCCGCGGCGTCGATCCTCGGCGTGATCCACGCCGGCGCCGTCGCCGTACCGGTGTCCGAGCTGGCCACGCCGGACGACCTGCAGGAGTACGTGCTCCACGCCGGCGCCGTGATCGCGATCGTCGACGACGCCCACGAGCAGGTGATCGACGCGATCCGGACCGAGACCCCCGACCTGCGCGAGGTGATCTGCGTCGGCGCCAGGCTCGCCGGCAGCCACGACTTCCAGGCGCTGATCGACGCCGCGACGCCGCAGCCGCCGGTCGCGATGGGGCCGTCCGACGTCTGCTTCCTCATGTACTCGGCGGGCTCGGGGCCGGGCGAGCTGCGCGCCGTGCCGCACTGCCAGCGCACGATCAGCGCCGCGAACGACTCGTTCGGCCGCGACCTGCTGCAGCTCAGCGCGGCCGATCGCATGCTGTCGGTCGCGCGGCTGTCGACCGCGTACGGCCTGGGCTCGGGGCTGCTCGTGCCGCTCGCGGTCCAGGCCGAGTCGCGGCTGTTCCCGGACCAGCCGCACTCCAAGACCCTGTTCAAGGCGCTCGAGAGCTACCGGCCGACGGTGCTGGTCGCGACCCCGTCGGTCTACGCCCAGCTGGCGTACGACGCCGAGCGGCTCGACGTCCCCAAGCCGCTGGTCGGGCTGCGCCACGCGATCGCCGGCGCCGAGGGCATGCCCGAGCGGCTGATCCCGCGGATCCGCGGCGTGCTCGGCACCGAGGTCACCGTCGGCTACGGCCTGACCGAGATCTTCCAGTTCGCGCTCGCCGGCCGCAGCAGCGATCCGGGCGCGCGGCCGGGCGTGTGCGGCAAGCCGCTCGCCGGCGTCCAGGTCCGCCTGGTCGACGAGGACGGCGATCCGGTCGGCGTCGACGAGATCGGCACGCTCGAGCTGACCTGCGGCTCGCTGTTCGCCGGCTACTGGGGCGGCGGCGCGACCGGCGAGCTCGACCTGCGCGGCGACGGCTGGTTCACCACGCGCGACCGCTTCATGGTCGACCGCGCCGGGTTCTACCACCACTGCGGCCGGGTCGACGATCTGTTCAAGGTCGGCGGCAAGTGGGTATCGCCGACCGAGGTCGAGCGAGCCCTGACCGCGCACGAGGCGGTCTGGGAGGCCGCGGTGATCGGCGCCGACGACGACGAGGGGCTGATCAAGCCGCTGGCGTTCGTGGTCACCAACGTCGGCCACGAGGGCGGCCCGGAGCTCGAGGCCGAGCTCAAGGAGTACGTCAAGCACGTGCTCGCGCCCTACAAGTACCCACGCTGGATCGAGTTCGTCGACGCGCTGCCGCGCGGCCCGGGCGGCAAGATGCTGCGCTACAAGCTGCGTCCCGCGCGCGGCAAGCGCCGCCGCGCCGAGACCGGCACGATGCCCTGACCGCGCCGCCGCCGATTTCGGCTTGCCAGACCGCGGTCCCGGGTTAATATGATGCTCATCATATGTCGCGGACCCCGGGCAGCACCAAGGCGGAGACCCACGAGCGGATCGTGCAGACCGCCGCGCGCGCGATCCGCGAGCACGGCTACGCCGGTGCGAGCGTCGGGGACGTGATGAAGCAGGCCGGCCTGACCCACGGTGGGTTCTACGCCCACTTCGCGTCCCGCGAGGCCATGCTCGAGGAGGCGCTCGGCTGCGCCGCCGCCGACGGCTTCGCGAAGCTGACCGCCGTCGGCCAGCGGGCGGAGCCCGGGCACGCGCTCGAGGCGATCGTCGCGTCGTACCTCTCGGACCGCCACGTCGAGCACCCCGAGGGTGGCTGCAGCCTCGCCGCGCTCGGCACCGAGACCGCGCGCCAGGCCCCCGGTCTCCGGCGCGTCGCGACCCGGAACGTCACGGCGATGGCCGGGCTGCTCGCCGCGCAGTTGCCCGGCGGCGACACGCCGGACAACCGCGATCGCGCGCTCGCCATGCTGAGCGGGATGGTCGGCGCGCTCGTCATCGCGCGCATGGTCGACGATCCAGCGCTGTCGAGCGCGGTCCGCGACGCGGTCGCGCGATCGATCGCCGGTGATCCCGCGCGCGCCGCGGAGCCGAGCGAGCCGCCCACCCACCGGCGCGAGCGCCGCAGCTGACACCTGCTCGATCCGGCGAGCCGACGATGCTCGTCCGGTAATATGTCGATAATCATATTTTAGCGTGCAGACGAAGGAGCCGATCATGAAGAGCCACAACGCAGGCGCGCTGGTCGCTGGCGCCAACCGGGGCACGGGCCTGGCCGGTGAGCTGCCGCGCCTCGAGCACGGCCTCGCCGCCCAGCCCGCGAGCCTACCTGGTGCCCCGGTGACGGCGGCGGGCCGTTCACCGTGGCCGGTGTTCCGGATCGCGAGCATCGCCGTGTTCCTGGTCTCGATCGATGCCACCGTGCTGTACGCGGCGTTTCCGGCGCTGCGGCGCGCGTTCTCGGACGCGACACCCGCCGATCTGTCGTGGGTGCTGAACGCCTACACCGTGGTGTACGCGGCGCTGCTCGTCCCGGCCGGGCGGATCGCCGACCTGCGCGGCCGCAAGCGGATGTTCCTCACCGGCCTCGCCGTGTTCCTCGTCGCATCGCTGTGCTGCGGCCTGGCCGGCAGCGTCGCGATGCTGATCGCGATGCGCGCGCTGCAGGCCGTGGGCGCGGCGCTGCTGCTCCCGGCGTCGCTGTCGATCGTGCTCGCGGCGTTTCCGGTCGAGCGCCGCGCGATCGCGGTCAGCCTGTGGGGGGCGGTCAGCGGCCTCGCCGCGGCGCTCGGCCCGAGCATCGGCTCGTTCCTGGTCGATCGCTGGGGCTGGCCGTGGGCGTTCTTCCTGAACCTTCCGCTCGGCGGCTACGCGATCTGGCGCGGCGCCCGCCTGCTCGACGAATCGCGCAAGCCCGAGCTCGGCGCGCGGCTCGATCTCGTCGGCGTGGTGCTGCTGATCGCCGGCGCCGGCGCGCTCGCGCTCGGCGTGGTGCGCTCCAAGGCCCAGGGCTGGGGATCGCCGGGCGTGGTGCTCGCGATCGCCGGCGGCCTCGCGGCGCTCGGGCTGTTCATCGCCTGGGCTCGCCGCGTGCCATCCCCGGCGATCGACCTGTCGCTGTTCCGCGACCGGACGTACCGCCGGATCAACGTCGCGACGCTGACCTTCGGCATCGCGTTCGCGATGATGTTCTTCCAGAACTTCCTGTTCACCACCGGGATCTGGCACTACTCGGTCGCACGCGCCGGCCTCGCCGCCACCCCCGGCCCGCTGCTCGTGGTCCCGACCGCGATCATCTGCGGTCGCATCGCCACGCGCATCGGCCACAAGCCGCTGCTCGTGATCGGCAGCCTGGTGTTCGCGCTTGGCGGCGTGTGGTTCGCCCTGGTGCCCGGCATCGAGCCCGACTACCTCGGCACCTGGCTGCCCGGCATGCTGTTCACCGGCACCGGCGTCGGCATGGTCCTGCCGTCGCTGTCGGCCGCCGCCGTGGCCCACCTGCCGCCGGCGCGGTTCGGCGTCGGCAGCGCCGTCAACCAGGCGGTCCGCCAGATGGGCTCGGTGCTTGGCGTCGCGCTCACCGTCGCGATCGCGGGGCGCGCGGTACTCCAGCTCAGCGAGTTCCACACGCTGAACGCGTGCGAGATCGTCCTCGCCCTGGCGACCGCGATCGCGTGTATCCCGGTCGACACGCGGCCGCGCCGGTGAC
>DASWRS010000058.1:0-1999 GCA_036403075.1 Kofleriaceae bacterium | reverse complement strand
GTGCCGCATGCTTGTCGGGTGAGAGTTTTCCAGACGGCCGTGTGGGTCGGCTGCGTTGCGGCAGCAGCGCCTGCTGCGGGGCTGGGCGGGGCGCTTGTGAAGGCAGCGCCGGTCACGGCAGCGGCCAAACCGGTGGGCGCGTCGGCGAAGCCGTCACCGGCGGCGGTGCCGCTGCAGGTGTGGATCGGGGTGTTCGATCCGAAGCTGCCGGCGCATCCGCCGTGGGACGGCACGAAGCTGACGCCGGTCGCGCATGGCGGCGTGGTGCGCGTGCTGACGCCGGCGACCGGAGCGGCGGCGAGCGGCGACGTCGTGATCGTGCATCCGCTGCTCGGCAAGACCGCGGCGGGCAAGGTCGACAAGGGCGCGATCGATCTCGCCGAGTTCGCGTTCGACCAGCGCGACGGCGACGACGGGGTGATCGTGCTGCCGGGCGGCACGCCGGTCGGGTTCGTGGCGCCGAGCAAGACCGATGTCGCGGCGATCCGGGCGACGCTGGTGCGGACCGAGGCGCTCGCCGGCGTGCGCCGCGCGCTCGACGGGCTCGAGCTCGCCGGGGTCGACGTCGACGGCGACGGCAAGGCCGACGTGGTCACGACCTACGGCTGCGCGACGTGGTCCGACGGCTCGTGCCAGTCGAAGGGCCAGTTCGTGCTCGCGCGGCGCGGCGCGCGCTGGGCGATCGTGGAGTAGGCGGCACGGCGGCGCGGCTCGCGAGACTTGAGGTAGAGTCGCGGAGATGGCTGCAGCCCTGGTGTTGCTGCTCGTCGCGCTGGGCGCGATGGCCGCGGGCGTGTTGATCGGTCGCTACTACGTGCCGGACGACCGGCAGCTGCGGCGCACCGCGCGCCACAGCCGCGCGTACATGCGCGCCCTGAGCCACCTGATCGCGCGCGATCACGAGACGGCGATGACCGAGCTGCGCGCGGTGGTCGAGGAGAACGTCGAGGACACCGAGCCGTACTTCGCGCTCGGCGCGATGTTTCGCAGCCGCGGCGAGCACGAGCGCGCGATCCGCGTGCACCAGGCGCTGGCGGTGCGCGAGCGCGACCGGCGCAAGCTCCGGCACCGCGCGATGTACGAGCTCGGGCTGGACTTCCGCGCCGCCGGGATGCCGCGGCGGGCGACGCGCGCGATGGAGAACGTGATCGTCGAGGAGCCGGCGCACGAGGGCGCGCTGCGCACGCTGGCGGCGCTGTACGAGGAGCAAGCGCGGTTCCAGGAGGCGGCGGGGCTGTGGCAGCGGCTCGGCCGCCGGCGCAACGAGGACACGAGCCACCGCGAGCACCACCTGCTGGTGGCCGCGGCGCAGGCCGCGCTGGGCCGCGACGATCTCGGCTCGGCCCGGCAGCTGCTCAAGGCGGCGCAGAACCACGATGCTTCGGCGCACTTCTTCGCGGCGGCCGCCGAGCTCGCGGCGGCGCGCGGCAACCACCGCGGCGCGCGGGATCGGCTCAAGCAGGCGCTGGTCGCCGATCCGGGGCTGGCGCCGTACCTCTTGCCGGGGCTGATCGCGGCGGAGCAGGGGCTGGACGCCGCCGAGCACGCGGGCGACCGGAGCCGCGACGACGACGATCTCGACGGTGAACCCGACGAGGCCCAGCTCGGCGCCCCGGTGTGGCCGGCGCTGCCGGCGGGGACGGGCGACCGCGCGAGTGATGCGCGTGCGCTCGCCGCGGGATCCGGAGCCGCGGTCGACGGTTCGACCGACGTGGGAGCTGCGATCCCCGCCGCCGGCATGGCGTCAGTCGCCAGCGGGATGAAGGCCGGAGTAGCGCGTGCAGAGACCGGCGGACTGCTCGCTGCGGGTGTCGGTTCGGTGGCGGGTGCGGTGGCGGGTGCGGTGGCGGGTGCGGGTTCGGTGGCGGGTGCGGGTTCGGTAGCGGGTTCGGTAGCGGGTGCGGGTCCGGTAGCGGGTGCGGGTTCGGTAGCGGGTGCGGGTTCGGTAGCGGGTGCGGGTTCGGTAGCGGGTGCGGGTTCGGTAGCGGGTGCGGGTTCG
>DASWRS010000057.1:0-7012 GCA_036403075.1 Kofleriaceae bacterium | reverse complement strand
CTGGGGTTCACGTTCCCGCGCACGCTCCGCGGCACGTGGAAGCTCGACGACAAGGCGCCGGACGGCGCGCGTGCGCGGGTCACCGTCCGCGAGCAGACCGCGACGGTGCGCGGCGTCGCCCGCAAGGTCTGGGTCGCCGAGGCCGAGCGCTGGGCGCCCGCCGCCGACGGCAAGGTCGCAACCCCCGAGCGCCAGGTCGTCCAGTTCCTCCCCGGCCTGGGTCCGGTGCTGATGTGTACCCGGCCGGGGAAGCCCGGATCGGAGTACCGCTGCCTGCGGTTGGCCGCCGACCCACCGCCCCCGCCGGAGCGCAAGCCGGCGCCGCCGCCGGGCCGCGTGGCGATCGCGTCGAAGCGCGCGCACGATCCGTCGACGCTCAAGGCCGGCGACGTGGCCACCCGGATCTCCTCGTCGTACCTCGGCGGCGTGCGGCGCTGCTACCTGGCGGTGCTCGCGAACCGGCCGGCCGCGCGCGGCGCGCTGACGCTCGACTTCACGGTGAACGCCGTCGGCAAGACCACGGCGATCGCCGTGAAGGGCTTCGACGACAAGATCGCGGACTGTGTCGCCAGGCAGGTCGCGGACTGGCGGTTCCCGATCCCGCAGAGCACGTACGCCGAGCCGCGCAACGCGGGATTCACGGTCGGCCTCACGCTGGCTCCGTAGCCGGCGACGCGGCGGTGCGCGCCGGCCCGCCGCGTCAGTGGCCGAGCGTGCAGTACGGGACGGCGGCGGCCGGGGCCTCGGCGTCGACCGCGACGCCGCGCTGCGGGCAGCTCTCGTCCTCGCTCCAGGCGCGCCACTCGGCGGCGCGGCCGAGGGCGGCGGCGTGGCTCGCCCAGCGCTCGTAGCCGTCGGCGCGTGACTTGAAGATCGCCGGGGCGGTGCAGCTGTGCGCGGCCTGGGCCGCCGCGAGATCGGCGCGCGCGCCGTCCATGATGATGTCGTACATCGCAGCGGTCGACGAGTCCCAGCAGCAGGTCCGCGCGCCGCTGTAGTCGAGCGCGGCGAACACGTAGTCATCGAGCGTGCGATAGGCGGCGTCGACCTCGGCGACGGTCTGCTCGAACGCGCGGGCCGACAGCTCGTAGAGCGCCGCGAACGCGCGCTCGCGCTGGTCGCGCGCCGAGCACGACGCGGGGTACTGGCTCAGGTGGTGCCGCGCGTCGGCGATCTGGGCGAGCAGCTCGGTGCGCTGCTGCGCGGGCGGGACCTGGCCGAGGATCTGGCCGAACCGGGCCGGGCGCGCCGCGATCCGGGCCAGATCGGTCGCGTTGATCCAGCTGGCCTCGTCGCCCGCCATCCACGTGTTGGTCCAGTAGCCGCCGACGTTCTTGGTGACCCGCCAGCGCTTGACGCCGCCGCCGAGCGCCGCGTAGGGCACGCCGTCGGAGCTGGTGCCCGGGCCGCCGGTGGTGTCGAGCGTGAAGTAGAGCTTGGACGACTCGCCCGACTGACGGACGCCCTGGCGCCGCGGCATCGAGCCCGAGATCAGCGTGACGTCCTTGCTGCCGCCGGCGAGCGCGTCGACCTGCTTGACCACCAACGTGTGGCCGATGCCGACGCGCTGCCAGCGCTCGATCAGGAAGTCGCCCGGGCGGACCGCGTCGGGGACGAGGTTGTAGGCGTTCGCCGGATCGGCGAGGTTGGCCGAGCCCAGGTAGTCGAGCACCAGGATGGTGAAGTAGCCGGCGCGCTTGTTGAGGTGGAGGGCGTCGAGGTAGGCGCCGAAATGCGCGCCGGGGGCAAGCTCGGGCTGATCGTCCTCGCCGCCGGCGATCCGCTTGCCGCGCAGCACGGCGTCGCTCGGCCAGTGCGTCCGCCAGTCGGACGAGGCGGTGTGGTCCTGGTACCGGATCGCGAACTCGGGTGACTGGGCATAGCGGCCGCTGCGGGTCCGCACGCCGTTGTGGCCGAAGTACACCAGCTGGCCGTGCTCGTCCTGGCTCTCGAGCACCAGCGGCAGCTCGTACCACGCGGCGAACGTGATCCGCAGGAACAGCGAGGTCTCGGCACACTCGAGCATCGGCGCCGGCAGGGTCTTGCCCCACGGCGTGGTCAGCTGGACCGTGGTGGAGTAGCCGTCGACCGACGGCGCCCACGCCAGCGAGGCGACCCACCGGCTGAACTTGGCGTCCCAGGTCAACCCGCTGCCGGCGGGCCACGCCAGGCCGGCCGCGCGCGCGGCGGGCGTATCGGTGTCCTCCCAGCGGTTGCGCGCCGTCCACACCTGCGTGCGCGTCGTGTCGGTGGCGACCGGCAGGCCGCGCCTCAGCTCGGAGTCCTCCTTGCCCGGCGGCGGCGTCGGCGACAGCGCCCCGGACATCCCCCACTCGTCATCGGGATCGATCGCTCCCCCCGGATCGCCCGTCGCGCATCCGGCGACGCCGGACGTCAGGACGAGCAGGCATACCAGCGCCGCGCGTGTCATGGCGGTCGCCACCGAGCACACGTCGTGCCGGCAGCCGGATCGCGTGGTCTCGCGACGTTGCACGCCGGATCGCGCCGCGATCCTCCGACCTGGCGGGCTGCCAGCAACTCGAGTGACCAGGACGGAAGTCACCGCGGCGGCTGCCGCACCGACCCCCTGGCAAGATCCGGCCGCTTCCGCCGCGCGGGCAACCCGGCCGGGAGAATCTGCTTCCCAACGAACGATCGAGACTGGATCAAGGTCACAAACACTCGCTTGTCGAGGCGGAAAGCTCATGAACATTGACTGTTTGCAAAAACAGCTATGGACGATGGTCACCGCGATCGCTGCTTGCCTCTCGTAATGTGCCAGTGAGGCATATTGCATGGCCAAGCTTGCCTCATTGAGCGGTACACCCGGAACACCACCGGAACACCGACGATGATCTGCGCGGCGCTCGAGCAGAACCACGCGCCGGCGGCGAGCACACCGTGAGGCGCAGCCATCGGGGAGCGCGTGGTTGTAAGGCGACCGCTGTCTCACACGAGCGTGCGCGCGCGGGCACACTACCACGTCAATTACTGGCATCATTGGCGCAAGCACGCATCGCAGGTCCGTCTGCTCGCCAAGCCGAGGCGGCAAGCGTTAGGCTGCCGGCATGGAAGTGCGAGGTGTCGTAGGCGCGTCGGTGCCGCTGATCGATCCCGACCTGACGAACGAGCCTCCGCAGGAGGTGACTCCGCCGCCGCGCTTTCTGCTCGCAACCGTGCCCGGCGGCGTGCAGTTTCACACGTTGCCCGCCACGGGCGAGGCCATCCTGGGCCGCGGTCCCGAGTGCGAGATCGTGCTCGACTTCACCTCGATCTCGCGGCGACACGCGCATCTGCGCATTGGTGAACCGTGTATCCTCACCGACCTCGGCAGCCGAAATGGCACGCGGCTGCTCGGGGAGCGGCTCGCGAGCGGCGATCCTCGCCCGGTCGGGTACGGCCAGGTGTTCTCCGTCGGGCCGGTCTCGCTGCTGCTGGTCGCGCCGAGCCACGGTGTGCCGGCGATCCGGCTGACCGGCTCGCGGCTGCGGATCGACGACGTCGAGTCCGAGGCGACGAAGTCGCTGCTGTCTTCCGTGGCAGAAGCGCGGCTCAGCGTGTTGATCTATGGGGAGACCGGCGTGGGCAAGGAGCTGCTCGCGCAGACGATCCATCGCCGATCGGGCCGCAGCGGACCGTTCCTCGCGGTCAATTGCGCGGCGCTCAGCGAGTCGCTGCTCGAGAGCGAGCTGTTCGGCCACGACCGCGGTGCGTTCACGGGAGCCGTGGTCGCCAAGCCCGGCCTCCTGCTCGCCGCTTCTGGTGGGACCTTGCTGCTCGACGAGATCGGCGAGATGACGCCGGCGATCCAGGCCAAGGTGTTGCGCGCGATCGAGACCCAGACCGTCTTGCCGCTCGGCAGCGTGCGGCCGGTCCCCATCGACGTGCGCTTCCTCGCCGCCACTCACCGGGATCTGCTCGCCGAGATCAACCGTGGCAATTTCCGCCGCGATCTGTATTACAGACTGGCCGGCGTGTCGTGCGAGATCCCACCACTGCGTGAGCGCAGAGGACACATCACCCGGATCGCGCTGCAGATCGTGGCCACCGCCGCGGCGCGTACCGGTACGCCGCCGCCGGCGATCACGCCTGCCGCAGCGACGGTGCTCCAGGCCCACGACTGGCCAGGCAACGTACGCGAGCTGCGCAACGTGCTGGAGCGCGCGATGTTGTTCGCGCCCGGCGGTCGCATCGACAGCGAGCACCTGGTGTTCGACACGTTCAGCGATCCGCCGCGCGCTTCCGACGGCGAGCCGAAGACCGATCGCGCCGCCGTGGACACACGGGAATACGACGAACGCACGCGGATCGTCGACGCGCTCGATGCGTGCGCGGGCAACCAGACCCGAGCCGCCCGCATGCTCGCGATCTCCCGCACGACGTTGATCCAGAAGGTTCGGTTGTACGGCATTCCTCGGCCGCGGAAGCCCCGATGATCCCGGGCGTCGCTCGACGATTCGTTGTGCACACAATTTGACCGCCGAGCGCACGTCGAGTGTGCGATGCCATCAAGGCAATCGTCCGATCTGCGGCCACTTGGACGACGAGCCGCCGTGGCACGCCCGGTGCTCGGACGGGCGTGGCGGTGTTCGTGAAGCAATGTTGCTGCGAATGACCGTCCTGAGCATGACAAGCAAACGAGGATAGTATGACAAAGATGGTTCTTTTGATGGTCGCCTGCGCTGGCGTCGCCGCCACCGGTTGTGTTGCCGATTCGACCGCCGCGGACGGCGATCAGACGCAGGTCGCCGAGGCCGACGTCACGCTGCCCCCGGGGGGCGTCACCCCGAACACCATTGGCCAGTTTCACCTCATTCGCCTCGCCAACACGCAGCTGTGCCTGCAGCCCCAGGGCGGTTCCGCGGCGGATGTCGTGCTCGTGCTGCACGCGTGCAACTCCTTCGACGCGTCCCAGAACTGGCTGTTCTCGCAGAAGTCCTCGAACGACTGGGAGGTCCTCAATGCGAACAGCGGCAATTGCATCTACAACGATGTACCCGTACCGCTGTTCAATGGCTCGCAGCCGATCATTCAGGGCGGCTGCAACATCTTCGGGACCTCCCGCCCGGCTTCCAACGCGCTGTGGAAGCCCGCGCACACGATCGGCGAGACGCAGATCCAGTCGAGGCTCCAGGGCCGCGACACCGGGTTCTGCATCGACGTCCCGGGCGGAAACGCGTTCGACGGCGCCACGGTGCAGAACTGGGGATGCAACGGTACGGCGGCACAGAGGTGGATCGTCGGCCAGGAGTAGCTGCGCCGCTCGGTTGATTGCGCCGGCGCTCTCCGGCGCCGCGACGCCGCGGTAGCATCGCCGGGATGCAATCGCTCACCGCCGCGATCGCGAACGAGTTCGCCGAGCCGGCGTATCGTGCCGACCTCGCGACGATCGTCGGCGCACGGTCCGACGACGCGCTCGCGGCGTGGATCGGCGAGCTCTGCCGCGCCCGTCTGGGCAGCGACGTGGCCGGCGCGCGGTTCGCCGAATCACGCGCGCGGCGGCGCTGCCCCAGATCGCTGCGCACTCCGACTGGGGCACCAAGAACGCGCTGTTTCGCGACGGCCGGCCACGCGCGATCCTCGACTGGGACTCGCTCGGGTGCGCATCCGAGGCGGAGATGGTCGGGCGCGCGGCCGCCGAGTTCACCGCGCAGTGGGAGTTTCCGGCGGCGCTGGCGCCGACGCGTGAGGAGGCCACGGCGTTCGTCCGCGAGTACGAGGCCGCGCGCGGTCGCGCCCTCACGACGGAAGAACACGCCGCCGCGAACGCGGCGGCCGATGATCTGGTCGCGCAGATCGCGCGCCAAGAGCTCGGCGCCGACGGCGAGTACCAGCGTCTGCTGCGCGCACCCCAGGACGCACCGCTGATCGCGTTCTGATGGCCATCGCCATCGAGCGATGGCTCGAGCCTACACCGCGCTGGCGCTCGTCGAGGCGCATCAAAACGCGGCACACCCATGGGCCACTGGTGAAAACCTACAGTTGCAGCGCACCCCCCCCGGCCCGGCGGCCGATGCCCGACCGTCGTTCCGAGAAGGAATTGCGGCGCTTGCACCAGACGCGCCGGATCACCTACTGTCGCCGACATGAAGAGGGTCACCGTAGGGTTGTTATTGTGCATGGTCGCGGCCAGCGTCGCCGTCTTCGCTTGCGGCAAGGTACAGCAACCGTCGAGTCATCCCGGCGAATGCGTATTTGACAGTCCGGACTCCACGTTTGACGGACAATGCTTCTTTGGCACGTGAATACGAGCGCCTTCGGAATCTCAAGGACAACGCCATGCCCATCAATATCAATATCTCGGTTGATTTCAGCCCGCGTCAGAAGCGCCTGGTGCGCGCGGCTCTGGTCACGGGCGGGATCATGGGAGCCCTGGGCCTGGGCATCGTCGTTGCGGCTCCCAAACACACCTTCACCGCTGGCACGCCGGTCAGCGCGGGCCAGATGAACGATAACTTCGCCGACCTGGATTCGCGTCTATCTGCGGTTGCAGACGCCGCGTCCACGGCCGGCGTGCCTGTTGGAAGCATCCTGCCATATGCCGGCAACCCGTCGGCGTTGCCTTCGAACTGGGTTCCGTGCGACGGAAGAACAATCGCACAACCCATGGCCGGCCTGGCCGACTACGATTCTTCAACTCCTGGATTGCAAGTCCCTCTCTTGAATGACGATCGATTTCTCATGGGGACGAGCGTCGTCAACATGGGCGTGAAGGGAGGCGACAACACGATTCCCGACGATGGAGCTCACGTCCATACCTGGAATCAGACGGGCGCAGATCTGGTACCTGACGGGTCCAATTTTTCGAATGGTGCGTTCATGAACCCGGCCGGCGCGCACAATCACGGTGGCGATCGACGTCCGAGGTTCCTGGGTGTCCTGTACATCATCCGGATTCAGTGACTCGTTGGTTGGTTGCGCGCGCCGAGCTCGCGCGCCGGCACGTCGAGCTGACGGAACCACGCAGGTGATTGTGTTCGCGTGATTGCTGAGTTTCAAATCCAAGGGGCAA